>CAZOVH010000017.1:0-2427 GCA_964583675.1 uncultured Candidatus Saccharibacteria bacterium | reverse complement strand
GTCGGCGTATTTGTAGCGCTCCAGTGCTTCTTTTCTTGGAAGCCCTCCAGTGGTGACGACGGCACGACTAATCCCTAGTTCGCGAACTCGAGAGCGCATATGTGGGAGATACGGGCCAGGGCCTACAACGCAAAGCCGAAGGGAGCTATCTTGCTTGTAGGCAAGAGAAAACGCCTTTAAGAGTACATTCATATTTTTTTCTTTTGCTACTCGACCGACGTATAGGATTGTTGTGGTTTTATCGTCTTTACGTTGTTTCGATGTGCCGTTGAGAGGAAATTCATGAGGATACATTCCTGTTGGTAGAATATGTATTGGTCGAGTTACCCCATAGCTTATGAGCTTGTCTTGCATTTTAGCCGAAGGAACAATAATTTCGTCAAAATGGTCCACGGATGCTCGAATCAGATTTTGCACCATTGTCTGGTTCCATTGCTCAAAAGAGCGTTTCGGCCGCACCCCCTGTAGGGTTTCTGGCCAGGCCTTTGGTTGCTTTACAAGCAGAGGACCGATAAGTGAGGCGGTGAGAATGCCGGCCCACATACCACGATACACTTTAGCGTACTCCTCGTAGTCGGTGTGGTAGCTAAAAACAGATGGGATATTCCCCTCAAACATGAGGCGCATGCCGGCAAGTCCGGTTTGTCCATTTGTATGGAAGTGGTAGATGTCAGCGTTAAGCTCCTTAATAATGCGGCCGTATTTTGGTGTAAGAATACCGTCACGCAAGCCTTTATGCCATACACTTGGGATAGAAGGTAGGCGAATGACGTCAGGGTGGTCATGTACTGGTACGTCGCTGCCTGGGGCGACTATGTAGACCCTGTGACCTCGGTCGCGCAGGGCATTGGCAAAGAGATCAATGGCGGCAGTAACTCCGTTAAGTGAAGGAGTATAAAAATCTGTAAAAAATACTATCTTCATGAGTAGTCACCGACAAGACTCTTGTAGAGGGTTTCGTAACGGTGAACAAGTGTCTTTGAGGCGTAGCGAAGAGCGAGTTCTTCTGAAAATTTCTGTTGTTTTTTATACATCGTAGGTTTTGTAATAAGGTCAACAATGTGTCCAGCAAACTCTTTATTTGTTTTTCCTTGCAAGTAGGTGCCCGCAAAAATATCTTTATAAACCGGGATGTCGCGCAAGATTACCGGTAAGCCACAGGCGGCGGCTTCAACCACTACGAGCCCGAATGTTTCCTGATAGGAGGGTAGCCAGAATACATCTGCAAGGTGATAGAGCTTGCGAGCTGTTTCAAGTTCTACAACACCTGTAAAGGTTACGTTTTTTGGTGCTGTGGCCATTATCTGCTCCATATCGGCGGTTTTATCGGCGAATTTGCCAAATGGAATGCCGCCAATCCACAAGAAGTGATAGTCAGTGAGTTGCTCGGCAACTAAGCGCCAGTCTGCTACGCCCTTGCGGGGCTGTACTTGGCCGCTACAGACGACTACTGGCTTATCTGCAGGTACATTGAAGTGACGACGCAGCGCTGAGAGTTCGTGCTCGGCCGGTCGCGCAAAGTGAGAGAGCTCCACCATGTTAGGAATGACACTCATTGGCTTGTGAATACCGAGCTCTCGAAGCTCCATCTCGGTATTTGGGCTTACGCAAATGATGTGGTCTGCCTGATTGTAGACGAATTTGAGATACCAGCGCGCAAACGGAGCCCACAGCTTAGCGGCTCTGAGACTACCGATAAACGATCCGGGTGTTACGTGGGCGTTAATAACCCGCCCGTGGGTAGCTTGGCGGAATTTACGCCAACCATATGGACCGACAGTATGTACGTGCACTATATCAGTTGGGCGCTTGGAGTTTATTTTTACGGAATAGTCGGTATAGCTCTTGAGGGCATTGACGTGCTCCTCGAAGGCCGTGTGAACACCGTGCCCGCGAACAGTAAACACGCTCTCGCTAACGACATTCACGCTAAGTTGTTTCATGCCTTAAATCCTACCATATTTCTTCAGAAAGCTTGAGCATTTACGCTTTGCTAGTAAAGTGGTATAATAAATGTTCTTGGGGCTGACTACTAGCTTCGACAGAGTGATCATTGACAAGCATAACTTGCAGGCCGGGTTGAGATGAACGTTATCCGTCTCAAACCAATAAGTGTAAACTCACTTGCAAGCAAGGTACGCAGTGCTTTTTCAGCACCCGCTCTTGCACCAGCTTTCGCCTAAACCCGAAAGCCACCCAGTAAGCTTACGCCAACTGTAGCTTCGTCGGGTGTCATACCTTTGTTGGCTGCCCATGATGTGTTCTGCGTCCGCAGCATGGTAAGTTACCAGATTGCAGGAAAGGCTCGGGGATTGGTTCGCTTGTTCTCCCGTCGTCTTTCTCAAAACACGTAAGCGAACTAAGCTTGTAGACAGTATGCGAGTCACACACTGGACGAGGGTGCGATTCCCTCCAGCTCCACCATAA
>CAZOVH010000016.1:0-3161 GCA_964583675.1 uncultured Candidatus Saccharibacteria bacterium | reverse complement strand
TCCACCATAAAAAGATCAGCGAGTTATCGCTGGTCTTTTTATTTAGTCAAAATTTCTTGATATACATCTCCGAGAAAAACCAGATATACTAAAGATGACACAGGAGGTAATTATGACAATGCCAATTGATCTCGTACTGGTTCGGCACGGCCAGTCTGAGCAGAATAAGGCTCTCAAAGCTGCTAGGGATGGAGATAAATCGCTTATCACCAAAGAGTTTTTGCATACCCCAGCTTCACAATTTCGATTAAGTGCTTTGGGGCGTGAACAGGCGCAGATAACAGGTAAGTGGCTACAGGAAGAAGGCCTCGGTTTTTTCGATAGACGCTACGTATCTGATTATGTGCGCGCTAAAGAAACTGCATCACACCTTAATCTGGAAGGGCCTAACTGGTATGTCGAGCCCACCTTGCGCGAGCGAGAATGGGGTGTACTTGATGGCTTGAGCTGGGAAGATCGTGAAGAAAAAATGATTCACGAAGCCCAAGTAAAAGAGACAGACCCTTTTTACTAGATACCTCCCAATGGGGAGTCCATAGCCCAGATGACGGTGCGTCTGCGTGGTCTTTTAGATACTCTCCACCGCGAATGTAGCGATAAGCGTGTTATTGTGGTGTGTCATGGGGAGGTCATGTGGGGCATGCGCTTTATGCTGGAGCGCATGTCTACAGCTAAGTGGATGCACCTTGAGCGCTCGAAGGATCCGGGTGTGAAGATATATAACTGCCAGGTACTGCGTTACACCCGACGAAATCCAGAAACAGGCGAGCTTTCTGCACACTTTGATTGGATGCGATCGGATTGTCCACAGCAGCCAGAAAATAGTGGTCCGGGCTGGCAAAAGATTAACAGAGAGACATTCTCGAACGAAGAACTCTTACAGCAAGCCAAGAAATCCCCACATTTGTTTGAGTAAGCGGACTATTTTGCAGTTCGAAAGAGTATTTTTTATTGGTAAAATGCTTAAGATTGTAAAAAACGCATCATAATTGTATAAATATACTGTTTCGTACCTCGAAGAAAGCAGAGTCATGAGCTGTATTACTCTCGATATCTGGAAGAATCACAGAGGAACCGGTAGGTGGAAGCTCATTTGCTCCGAAGAGCTATTCGTACCAGATCTCTTGAAGAAAACTGATTATTCCGCTGACGAGTTGGCAAGCCTAGAAGAGGCGCTTTTCCCCGCTGGAAAGTTGATTGTTCTGGCGCTAGGGTTGTTTCACGGTGTAACAACTCACTTCAACGTGGATGAGCCATGTGCTGTCGAATTTTCTGTGCCGCCGGATGTCGATTCAGGAGTGGTTGAGCTCGCCTATCGACAGCGTATCGACAATCTTTCGGTTTCGATGGTATTCGAATCAGGAAAGACTCTTGTTGGAAGTTTCCGAGACTGAAAGGTAGAACGATGCCTTCACAATTTCCAATCCTCGAAGAGTGTATGCTGCATGAGAATGGTGAGTTCACCCACAACGTGTGTGGTGTCAAGATCATGACAGCCACTGTGCGTCATCCAGTGCACGATGGTCCATTCCCGTTTTCTGGTGGCGGCGGGGTAGATATCGAGCTGGTGCCGTACTGCCCAGCGTGCGAGGAGCGGCCAAGCGAGCAGGATACACCAGTCCGGCAGCGGCAGGTAGATGTCAGCGAGACTGCCATTCTGCGGAACATGCGCGAACAGCGCTAATTTTTCGGGTAGCCTACGGGGCTACCTGTTTTTTGTTTACTGAGTATTGTTATGCGAAACTTGCTCATGGTTGCCTCCATCCTTTTTGACGGTAAATACTGAGGGTGTATAGTACCTTACCTAAGGAGCCATAATGGAACAGGTGACTCTTGTAGCTGAACCTGACTTCACCACAAGCGGAGGGTGGCAGCTGACGCTCTCTAAGCCGCTTTTGAACTCTGCAAGATGGAATCGGCGCACTAGAAAGTTGTGCAGCAGTGACCTGCAAAGGTTGTTGCCCGGCAACGACTTTACCTATGACGGCGGTTTGATTATCCGTACTTTTTTGGGGACTGGACGCATTCCGATTACGGTTTTGGTTGATCCTGAAACCCCAAACGTGATCCTGATTGAGCCGGTTGGAGGCGTTGACGCAATCAGCCAAGAGATCGAGTTCAGGAGTCATGCTGCTGCACTTGATGTGGCTTTCTCCTGTCAGCGAATGCTTTCTATTCAGGTTCGCTATATCGAGAAGGCTGCGCGCTAGGAGTCATGCGGCCCGGGTAAACACCGGGTCGCTCTTTTTATTTATAGCTGATCTATAATGTGAAAAATACATCATTATATATATTTGTTTTCGTAAGTATAGCTAAGAACGTTATTAGACGTTTGTTATGTGAAGTGTTGCAGATTCGTTTTGAATGGATAGAGAAGTTTAGACAGATTCTCTTTTACGCCAACCTAAACTCAACTTTACTAGACGCAGAGTATCTTCTGGTACAAGCTTATGGTGGACGAAGCGCGCATGGTCTTCTCATAATCAGTAATAGGAGAGAACATGATGGGTTTAGACATCAATATTCACAGTGCTCAGACGAGCATCTTGCGAGAGTTGCTATTTCACCCGCAGGCGAACTATGCGGCGCTGCAAAAGCCAACTGGCTTAACTAGTGATCATTTTAATTTTCATATTTCTCGGTTGGTTGAGCTGGGTCTAGTGAAGAAGACGGCTCGTGGTATGTATTCGCTCACGATTCAGGGTAAGGAGTATGCGAATCGACTGGATACCGATAATAATACGGTGGAGCGGCAGCCAAAGACGGCGGTTTTACTGGCGATTGAGCGTGATGTGGGCGGTAAGCGCCAGTGGGTGTTTCAGCAACGCTTAAAGAACCCGTATTTTGGCTTTTGGGGATTGCCGAGTGGCAAGATTCGTTGGGGTGAAACGGTTGTGCAAACGGCCGAACGGGAAAGCCTGGAGGAAACTGGGTTGAGTGCGGATTGGCGAGTGGCTGGCGTGTATCACGAGATAGTCGTGCAGAAGGAAACAGGCGAGATGCTGGAAGATAAAATATTCTTTGTGGTGCATGGCACGAATCCGAAAGGCGACTTACAGGAGGATTTTGATGGCGGACATAATGAGTGGCTCGTTAGGGAGAGGGCGAATGTGCAAGAAAAGATATTTGATAGCTTTAATATCGAGCTCGATATGGTAGAC
>CAZOVH010000015.1:0-4610 GCA_964583675.1 uncultured Candidatus Saccharibacteria bacterium | reverse complement strand
CCACAGTGTGGGTCCTGCATACAATGCTACCACCAAGTAGGCCAAATCTTCTATCGGCCAGCTGACTATTTTAAATCCGAGCACCTTTGCCCAATCATACCGTACGATCGCGAGGCTCGTGAGATAGGTGTTAAACACTACCATCATGAGATATAAGGTAATTCCGGCAAGCAATAGATGTTTTCTGGGTTTTGGGTTGGGATCTAAGCGTTGCACAACAAGAGCTGCGATTAAAATAAAAACACCGTTTAGCAGAATATAGGTTAGCTTTTCCATTATTTGTACCTCGAAACGTAATAGCGTTTGCTGGCCGCATCAATAATGAGCACGGAGTACACAAGTAACACAAGAAAGAAAATTTCTTCGATTGGGAGGTTTGGTGTACCAAGGTTTATACCTAGGGTATAGCGTGGATTTGTATAGAAGATGCCCAACAGTATTCCGGCAATATCCCAGACAAGGAAAAAACCTACCAACGTGGCGATGGTGGCGAGTGTTGCTTTTTTTGTTGCGACATTCTTCCAGGCTACAAGTTTCCAGCGCATATCGCAGAGGATAAGCCCTGCGATGCTTACCAGCAAGATGACGGCATACGTCCATTGGGTCTCGAGTAGTTGCATACATCTATAGTATACTGCTTTTAATGAAAAAGCCGACGAAGAAAAAGGCTCAGCGAACTGCAATTGTGGTTGGCGCTGGTATTGGTGGATTATCAGCCGCCGCTCGCCTCGCTAAAGATGGGTGGAGAGTCACGATACTCGAGAAAGAGGCGTTGATTGGTGGTCGAGCTCACCGTATCGATCAAGATGGCTACCGGTTTGATACGGGCCCGACAATCTTGATGATGACTGATGTTCTCTACGATACCTTTGCCTATTGTGGTAAGAATTTTGACGACTACATCGACCTTCAGCAGCTTGAGCCAAATTATCAGGTTTTCTTCCCCGATGGACAGACAATCGAGGTAAGCTCAAATTTGCCACGGTTTGCCAAGGAATTAGCAAAAATTGACGAGAAAGCTCCGGAGCAGTTTTACCGTTATTTTGCTGACGTGGCAAAAATCTATCGCCTAGCTCGCAGCCAGTTTATTGATAAAAACTTCGACAAACTCACGGACTTTATTAATGTAAAGGCTGGTCTTCAGCTGGCTAAGGGTCGCGGCCTGTATAGGCTCTATAATTTTGTATCGCGTTATTTTACCGACCCACGTTTGCGTCAGCTTTTTTCATTCCAGTCTATGTATCTTGGTGTGACACCCTATGAAGCTCCGGCTGTGTATTCTGTGGTGAGCTATATGGAGACTGGACTGGGCATTTGGTACCCCAAGGGCGGTATGCATGCGCTCCCGCGGGCCTTCGGTAGGCTTTGTGAGGATTTGGGTGTTGAGATTCGCACGAAAACGCCAATTGACGAGATCCTTGTTGAAAACAAACAGGCGGTTGGGGTGAGGTTATCTGATGGAACGCGCCTCGATGCGGATATTGTTGTTTCAAATGCTGATCTCACCTATACCTACAAGAAGTTACTAGCACCCGAGCATCGCAAGCGCTATCCGGATCAAAAAGTCGATAAACTCAAGCAAGCTTCTAGCGCGATGTTGTTTTACTGGGGAGTTGATCATGATCTCGATGGACTTTTGCATCACAATGTGTACTTTTCCGAAGATTTTAAGCATAATCTCGAAGAAATTTTCCATGAGAAGATTCTGCCAGACGATCCGGCTTTCTATTTGTATATTCCAACCAAGACTGACCCAAGTTTGGCGCCAAAAGGTAAGAACGTTCTCTATGTTCTGGTACCGGTGCCAAATCTTACGGGAGATGTTGATTGGGATAAAGGCGTCGAAAAGATTCGCAAGCGGGTCTTAGAGCGTATGAAGGTCGTGTTGGGTCAGGATGTAGAAAAAAAGATTGAGACTGAAGCCGTCTTTACTCCTGAAGATTTCTTGACGCGCTTCAATCTCACTGATGGTTCGGCTTTTGGTTTGAGTCACCACTTTTTTCAGTCGGGTTATTTCCGGCCGCATAATGTGAGTCGCGAAGTGAAGGGATTGTATTTTGTTGGTGCCTCGACCTATCCCGGTAGTGGTGTACCAATGGTTACCTTATCTGGTAAGCTAGTTGCAGAACGGATTGAAACAGATGTCAAAAGTGGAAAAATCACCTGAACTAGCTGCTGCCATTGCCCATGTAAAGGAGTTGACCGATCGCGAGTTGGCAATTTTCTTTGACTTGCGTGCTTCCGAAGCTGGTAAATATGATGCGCAATACAAACGTTTGCTCTTAGAGATGAAAAAATTCTCATTGCGTGGTGGTAAGCGTTTGCGTCCATTTATGACCTATCTCGGCTATAAGCTGGGTGGCGGTAAAAATGATGAGGCTTTTGCACGGCTGGCACTAGCCTGGGAGGTATATCACCTCGGAGCCCTCATTCATGACGATATTATGGATCAGGATGATCGCCGTCATGGTGGACTCAACGTTGCAGGGGTGTATGAAAAGCAGCTCAAGCGCAAGTTTTCGGAAGAAATTGCCCATAAGCACTCACTCAATGCCGCTTTAATGGCCGGTGACGCAGCACTTTTAATGGCTGTGGAGCTCATTACGACCATTCCGACCGAACCGGAGACTCGCGACCGATTACTATCTGACTTCTTAAAGATGCATTTTAGATTGGTGGGGGGACAGTTTGTGGAAGATTTTGCAGCTTTAGAGCCCAAGCTGACCCCGCAGCAAATTCGTAAGATATATGTAAATAAGTCCGGTCATTATTCTATGGTGGCTCCGCTGCGATCAGGCGCAGTATTAGCGGGTGCGAACGATACGATTCTTTCAATACTCGAGCGCTATGGTCTTCATGCAGGTGTAGCATTTCAGATTACTGATGATCTGTTGGGGATGTTTGGATCGGCGAAAGAAATTGGGAAGCCAACAATTACAGACCTTCGTGAAGGTAAGCGCACGCTACTTATGCACTATGGTGAAAAGTTCTCAAATGAGGCCGATCGAGCAGTGTTGGCAGCAAAATTTGGCAATCCAAATGTAAATACTCAAGACTTAAAGTTAGTACGAAAGCTTTTGACTGACAATGGAGCGAAGGCCAAGACGATTTTTACTGCACAGGCTGAGGCAGACGCTGCGCGCAAAGCAATTTCAAAATTGGCATTGCCTGGAGAACTGCCAAAATTATTTGATGATCTAACGCAGTATCTCACTGGAAGGAGCAAGTAGACTACGTGGAGGGCAGCTTGAAACAGAGTTATCAAGCGTGTCGCCGTGTCACCGCTCAAGCCAGTTCTACATTTTATTTAGCCTCGCTATTATTTGAGGGCGCCACTCGCCGAGATATCCAGGCCCTCTACGCATTTTGTCGTGTTGCCGATGATATTGCCGATTCTACAACCTTATCGTCGAGTGAAAAGCGTAGCAAGATTTCGGCAATGCGAAACGCAATCATACAGCGCAAGACCCTAGATATGGAGCCAACAATTTGGGCGGCAGTTTGGCATGTGAGTGATGAGTATGTGTTGCCGCAAGCTGAATTGCTTGAGGTTTTGGATGGCGTTGAGTCGGACATATCCTTCAGTCAACCAAAGACACTCCGCGATTTAGACACCTACAGTTACTATGTAGCGGGGGTGGTGGGCATTTTAAGTGCCCGTATTCTGGGGGTGACAAGCAAGCGTGGCTTTGAAGCTGCCAAAAATCTCGGTATCGCCATGCAGTACACAAATATTATTCGCGATGTGGCGAGCGATACTTCTCTTAAGCGCACGTATATTCCACTGAGCTTAGTTAAGAAATATAAGCTAAACAGTCGTGACGCCACACAGAGTGATCAGCTTCATCTTGCAATCGCTGAACTTTCAAACCGTGCTCAAAGCTTTTATGACTTAGCGGCGCCCGGTATTACCGATATTCCTGCTCGACACCGTAAGCCCGTCCAGGTTGCTTTTGAGTTGTACCATGGCATCCTCGAACGAGTGAAGCAAAAGCAGTATAATGTGAGTATCGGTCGTGTTCGCCTTAACCGCTTGAGCAAACTACAGGTTGTGTGGCGGGTGTACACCGGCCAATCATAAATATATGCCGAGTCAGAATTCATCTCCAAGTTCACAGAGCCCTCGCGCCAAGCGCATGGTGACGGTTGACGGTGTCCGTTATTCGCTCAATACCGGTGATAAGCTTGGGCCAGCAGTTGCACGACGCGTAGAGGTAACGACTAGACCACCGTCTGCGTCACGGCGCGCCGCTAGAGTGGGGGATAAACCGCTACCAAAAGCCGTTCGAGTAACTGGCCACCAGCAGGCCGTCATGCATCCCGACCCTAAGTTGGCTGCGGCTCGCGTATTGCACCCTCATGGCGTCACACATCCAGCCCTTCCGGTTTCGCATCAGATACAAAGCCAGCAGAAACAGGGTTTGTGGAGGAGTGTAATCGCGCCATCGCTTTCTGAAGGGCGTACTAAAAAAGGCATACTGGCAAGTCTTGGTATAGTTTTACTTTCACCAGTCACCTGGCTCTATGTGCTATTGCCAGCACTCGTGTTTACTCTGGCCGAGTTGCAGCAGCAGCCAATTGCCGAGCTGTATGGGTCGACGGTGCGACAG
>CAZOVH010000014.1:0-7607 GCA_964583675.1 uncultured Candidatus Saccharibacteria bacterium | reverse complement strand
TGCCCCACTGGGTGAGGTAGGTACCAGAGCTATTAAACTTTTGGATGCGGTTGTTGTCCCTATCCGCCACATAGACATTGCCAGCACTGTCGGTGGTGATGCCGGAGGGGTAGTTAAACTGACCATTGCCGGAGCCTTGACTGCCCCACTGGGTGAGGTAGGTACCAGAGCTATTAAACTTTTGGATGCGGTTGTTATTGGTATCTGCCACATAGACATTGCCAGCCGTGTCGGTGGTGAGGCCTTGGGGGTATCTAAACTGACCATTACCGGAGCCATAATTACCCCATTTGGTAATAAAAGTACCAGACGAGTCAAACTTCTGGATGCGGTGGTTATCAGTATCCACCACATAGACATTGCCAGCACTATCAGTGGTGATACCTCGGGGATTGTCAAACTGACCATTACCGGAGCCATAATTACCCCATTTGGTAATAAAAGTACCAGAGCTATTAAACTTCTGGATGCGGTTGTTGTCCCTATCCGCCACGTAGACATTGCCAGCGCTGTCGGTGGTGAGGCCGGAGGGGTAGATAAACTGGCCATCGCCGGAGCCTTGACTGCCCCACTGGGAGATATACGTTCCAGAGCTATTAAACTTCTGGATGCGGTGGTTATAGGTATCCGCCACATAGACATTGCCAGCACTGTCGGTGGTGATGCCGGAGGGGTAGATAAACTGGCCATCGCCGGAGCCTTGACTGCCCCACTGGGAGATATACGTTCCAGTGCTATTAAACTTCTGGATGCGGTTGTTATTGGTATCTGCCACATAGACATTGCCAGCCGTGTCGGTGGTGAGGCCTTGGGGGTATCTAAACTGACCATTACCGGAGCCATAATTACCCCATTTGGTAATAAAAGTACCAGACGAGTCAAACTTCTGGATGCGGTGGTTATCAGTATCCACCACATAGACATTGCCAGTGCTGTCGGTGGTGAGGCCTTGGGGAGAGCTGAACTGACCATTGCCGGAGCCTTGACTGCCCCACTGGGTGAGGTAGGTACCAGACGAGTCAAACTTCTGGATGCGGTGGTTATAGGTATCCGCCACATAGACATTGCCAGCACTGTCGGTGGTGAGGCCTTGGGGATTATTCATAGCACCATTGCCTAAGGCGCCACCAATAATGCTAGAGAATTTGTGGTCAGTGGTAGCCTGAGTGGTCTGACCATAATTGGTGTCTGGACCATACTCAAAGCCGGTGGCGGTAACTTGCTCACCATGATCATCGTTGACTTGACCATTGAGGGTGGCTTTGTTCCAATCTAGGTTAGTCGCAGCTTGGGTAGTGATGGTCGGAGTAATCGCCCGCGCAAACTGGACAAAGCTAAGAACTAGAGCCAGCACTAAGACAGCCTGGATGATGGCTCGAGGTGAATGGAGGAAGTTTTTGGTGTGATGATGGATGGTCTTAGTACCGGTAGTTAGCTTGGCACGGGATAGATTGCGGGGATGAAGCTTGTGAAAGTCAAACTTGCGGGGGTCTAAGTTGCGCCATGACAAGTTAGTAATCTGCCATTTGCGAGGGTCGAGGGTAGAGAGGGAGAGCTTACGGGGCTCGAGAACTACTGACAGCTTACGAAGATCTAGCTTAGACAACGACAGACCACCGAGTGCCAACTGGCGCAGACGGGCTGTAGTGATGGTCCATTTGTTTGTAATGGTAACTAGACGAGCCCGGAGGACTCGACGGTTTGGGAATCGCCATGATGACAGACGACCGACACGGCGGGGTCGGTTAGCTGGTTGGTCTGAAGACTGAGGATGACGGATGTCATGGATGCGCCTCAGATTTGAATTGGTTGACTTGGTGGGGTCTGTGTTTCTAACTCTATGCATACCTTACAACCAAGTGCTACTCACTACTAAATGCAGTGCTCATTACTACCCTCATCAAAAACTTATATGGTCTATTATAGGTTTGGTGATAGTCCTAGCACAAGGGGTATGAGGGGGAAAAGGTAATTATTCATAAATTTGGCATCATCAATAAAAAAATACCCCACCCAGTAAGGTGAGGTGGAATGCTTATGTGTGATTCTGTACCAGAACTTCTGAGAAATCGAACTCATGTGGCAACATCTTGCGGTACTGCATGAAACCCTGAAAATTGCCAGACCAAGCGCTATATTCGCCGTCCCAGCCGATCTGCATATCACCAGCCTCTTCGTAGAAATAGACAACCGGCTTAAGCTCATCATCGCGCATCGGTCGGCCAACATGCTGGAATGGTGACATATGCCCGCTAGGCTGCAAGCGTTCACGAGCCAGAAAAACATCCTCTTCCCAATCTTCTCGCCCATCGTGAGTCAGATAGCTTACTCGTGCACAGCGTCCAACCGAGACATCGCGCGCTACATCCCAATCGATGCCATATCTATTCATCTGATCACGAGTCAGAAGCGGCGTATGCCACTCATCAGCTGCCAGTTCAACTGGCTCTGAGGCCGTATAGCCAGCTTCGGACCATTCACGATATGGCTGGTAGCGCATCTTATCATTATGAGCGTCACCTGGGAGCTCCATGCCATAGACATCTCGCATCATCTCAGCGATGACACGGATCTCGGGCTGAGCATCATTGTGTGAACGCAGCGCAAAGAAATTCCGCCATTCAGTTGCGGTCGTGATAATGGTGTGCCACATAAAGGGCTCGAGCAGCCGATTGGCAAGCTGCTTGTGAACATTGAGAATGAGATCAGCCTCAGACTCGTCGTCAAGGAGTTCGCTTGCCAGATCTATCAATTGGCGGAGGGCTTGCTCCTGCACTTCATCCGACAATCGCGTGATGCCATGCTGATCGCAGTCGACAGTCTCCCGACAGACCCAATCGAGCTTAGATTCACCCAGCAGTTCACCGAGGGTGGTAATAATGGCTCGATTCCGACCAAGCAGCCACATTCGCGAAGCCTCAGGAACACGATCCTCGGGAATCGGCTCCGGTGCCTGCATGCCCGGCACATTCTTCCCCCAATAAAAAGGGATATACGGATCATCAAGCACACGGCGCAGTTGCTTCTTTACCGGTATAGCACGCGAGCTGGCACTGTTCCGAGAAAGAATGGTGTGGGTGTTGAACTCTGCCAAAACCATTCTTGGCAACGTTATCTCGAAGGTGGTGAGGCGAAACTCACCAGCCCGATTATGACAAAGCGAATCTGCCAACGTACGGCATCCGTAGCCCATGTAGCTCTTCTCCTTCTTGTAGGTGCAAGATCCACGGCATTATAACATAGCTATCTACTATTTAGCACAAGAAAAATCCCAGCCTTTCGACTGGGATGAATGAATTAGGAGCACTCAGCCTGAATAGCCAGGATGGCAAGCTGAACCAGCTCCTCGGGAGCTACACTGGCATCTATGTGAGCCATCCGATACTCTCCAGGAATAAGATTATCGATCAGCTCAAAACCTAAGCTGACCCGCTGCCGAAAGCGCACATCAGCACTCTCAAAGCGATCCGGTAGCTTGCCAGCCCCCAATAGGCGCAGCTGCGCTTTATCATATGCGAGCTGTAGCACTAGATATAAATCAGCCCGTCTTACCTGGGCTCGAATCATATCCTGTTGCTGCTTTGCAAACAGCATCGCCCCTTCATCACGAGCAAACCCTTGGTATACGATGGTGGAAAGTTCGGCTCGGTCGCAGATCACCCACTTCCCAGCTGTAAGTGCCGGCTGGACATGGCGAAGTCGAGTATCCATTCTCGCGGCAGTCATCAGCAGAATCTCTTCATAAGCACTGATTTCCATTTCACCCATCAAGAGAATTGCCCGAAGCTCACTAGCCAATCGACCACTACCAGGCTCCAAAAGTTGCTCAACCTCAAGCTTGAGCTCCTCGCGCATCCAGGTTACCAGGCCTGTCACCAACGTAGACTTGCCAGCACCATCTGGACCCTCGACGGCGATAAACCGCGGTGGCCCATGCCAGAATTTACTATCATAGAAAATGTCATCCATGGTTCACACCTAGCCCATCCGTATCGAGCTGCAAGCGCGGCAACATGTCTGCCGGCTTCCAGATCTGACGGAGCTCATCCAGGTTGTGGGACGACTGGTAATGCCCTTCGTTTCCATAGCTTCGATCGGTTGGACCGGCTGCAAAAAAGATGATCTGACCCATGCGTTCACCAACCACCAGTGGAACAACTGCATTATTCTTGTTGCGAATTTCCATCGTCCAGCGATTGATATAGCCGATATCGCCCCAGCCAGCATCATCGCAGGTTGAGATGTTCACACGACCAATCGACGAACGGGCATGCATCATGGTGACCACATCGCGTCGAGAGCCGATGAACTCCTGAGTGTGGCCCAAAATACACTCTCCAGGACGCAGTACGATAATGTGTGCTTCTTCTGGAATATTTCTCCAAATACGCCCACCACGATAGTTGTCACACCATGCACGGTTGGTCATCGCTTGGAACGGCCCCTTGTAGTATCGGGATACATCTTCAGGATCCCAGGGGTTGAACTCACTTTCGAACGGCATCGCCTCACACAGATAGAACCACTCACCGAGACGAATATCATAACTAGCCGTGTTGAGCTGCTGATCGCTAAACGGTTCGATGACAATATCGCCTCGCTCGAGGGCAATATAAATCTCTTGATCTGAGAGAACACCGTTCGGACGCTGCCTGAGCTCACTCTGAATATCACGAACCTGATGGTGTGATTGAACTAGAAGCGTATCATCAAGCCACCGAATGAGTTCTTGCCGTGACCATTGGCCAATATCCAAATGAGTCAATTGGGCACCTCTTTCTTTGCTAGGTACAAGACTCTACCAGTGTACTGACCTAACGAAGATATTACCAAGCATAAGAAAAACACCCACCGGTAAAGAAGGGCGCTTTTCTAAAAAGATTCTGTAGTGAAGTACTACTTCTTGCTGAGTTCTGTGGTATCGAGCTTAATGCCAGGAGTCATAGTAGCAGATACAGAAATGCTTTTTACGTATGTGCCCTTCACGCCACTTGGACGATTAGCCTGCACACAATTTAGTACTGCCTTTAGGTTGGCCAAAAGATCTTCGTCTTTGAAAGACAACTTACCAACTGCAGCATGAACAATCCCATTCGCGTCGTTTTTAATTTCCAAACGGCCTTTTTTAATTTCACCAACAGCATTAGCTGGATCAGCCGAAACAGTACCGCTCTTTGGTGATGGCATGAGTCCCTTTGGGCCGAGTGCCTTAGCGTGACGCCCAAGCTGCGGCATCATATCTGGGGTTGCTACCAGCACGTCAAAATCAAACGTACCTTTGCCGATAGCTGCCAGTAGATCTTCAGAGTTTGTCAGTTCGGCACCAGCTTCCTTAGCAGCGGCAGCCTTCTTTTCGTCACTTGTAAGTACCGCTACACGAACAGCCTTTCCAGTTCCGGCTGGAAGTACGGTGGAGGCCCGCAACATTTGGTCAGCTTGACGCGGATCGATGTCTAGGCGTACATGCACTTCTAGAGTTGGGTCAAACTTAGCCTGACTGATTTCTTTTACAAGCGCTACTGCTTCTTCTGAAGAATAAAGCTTGTTAAAATCAATCGCTTCGCGCATAGCCTTCTGATTTTTCGAGTATTTCTTTACGCGTGGCTTCTGCTTTGGCTTTGGAGCGTCTTCCTTCTCGGCTGCCTCGGCTTTACGAGCTTCTTTTTCGGCCTCTTCTTCGGCTTCTTTCACGGCTTTCGCGCTGCGCTTACCAGCCTTAGCAGTAGCCTTCTTCTCTGTAGCATCTTCAGCTACTACTTCATCTTCTACAATTTCTTCAATTACTTCCTCAACAATCGCCTGTTCTTCGGGGGTAATTTCTGGGGTTTCTTCAGTTTTCTTTGCCATAATGTTTCTCCTTGTGGTGCCAGCGGCCGATAATTTTTCGGCCTCCCACGGTTAGATTATTCTGCTTCTACCTCAACGCCCATCGAGCGAGCGGTTCCAGCAATAACTTTTTTCGCAGCTTCAATATCGTTTGCGTTTAGATCGTCCATTTTCTTCTCAGCAATTTCGGTGAGTTGAGCCTGAGTAAGCTTGCCAACTTTTTCCTTATTTGGAACGCCACTGGCTTTTTGTAAGCCAAGTGCCTGCTTAATTAGCACCTTTGCTGGAGTACCTTTTACTACAAAATCGAAAGTTTTATCTTCGTATATGTAGATCTTAGTTGGACACTGAGCGCCCTTCATATCCTTAGTCTTTTCATTAAACGCATTAATGAAATCCATCATGTTTACACCGTGCTGACCCAACGATGAGCCAACTGGAGGGGCTGGTGATGCACCGCCCGCTGGGATAACCATCTTGAGGCTTGCGCTGATTTTCTTCTTTTCTGCCATAACTTTACTCCTTTATGTGGTACTAACGGCTACTTTTAGCCTCCCACAGATTATTTATACGCGCTTTACTTGCAAGCTATCGAGCTCAACTGGAGTTTCGCGACCAAACATTGAGACCAATACCTTAATTTTACCTTTTGACTCATCAATTTCGGAAATTTGTCCATCAAATCCCTTAAATGGACCGTCCGTAATATTAACTAACTCACCAACCGAGTAGTCGATATTGAACTTTGGCTCTTCCACGCCCATGCGCTTCTGGATTACCTTAATTTCATCTTCGCTCATTGGACTTGGTGTAGTACCTGTACCAACAAAGCCAGTTACGTTAGGTGTGTTACGCACGATGTACCAAGAATCTTCGGTAACGACCATATTAACCAAAATGTAACCAGGAAAAATTTTGCGCTCAACAATGCGACGCTTACCATTCTTAATTTCAATCTGGTTTTCTTTTGGCACAATCACGTCAAACACTTTATCCTTCAGGCCGAGTGTATCAATGCGGTGCTTAAGATTTTGCGCAACCTGATCTTCATACCCAGAATAGGTATGAATAACGTACCAATGTGATCCTGGAGGCGTGTTTTTCATGTAATAAATCCTTATTATCGACTGATGAGGCGCTCAAGTCCGAGTCGAAAGATGTAGTCGAAAAATGCTAAGTACAGCGCAACTGCTGCTGTAAACCCAAGCACTACAACCGTAAGAATGGTTGCCTGCTTGCGTGTCGGCCAGATGACGCGCTTGAGCTCGTCAATCGAGCTCTTGATGTAGCGAGTAATTTTCTTCATACTATCAACTTTTCAAAACTTACTTGCAACTTAAAAAAGCCGCCGGGGCTTTGCCTTACTACTCTACCTATTTTATCTGTATAAGTCAATCCCTCGCACACAAAAACAGCCGCCAGAAACATCACTTAATCAGCTCCAACGCAGAAGAAGGCAAAGATTGTACGTTACGCTCATACAATCCCACGAACCACGGCTTACCAACAAAGAATATAATCGACATCAGAACCGCAAATAGGGTGAGCAAAATCACCACTTCACCAATCACTCGCTTACGCGTTTTTTGGTGCTGAGCGTCACTCATCATCTGGGAGACTTGCTTTGGATAGGCCCTTCGAGCCAGCCAGTGATAGGCTCGCGGCCAATAACTCACCGACCAAATAGTAAAGAGCGAGAGCACAAACAGCACTAAGCTGGCCGCGAACACAAATAATACAGCCCTACCAGTAGTGGTGGTAATTTGCAGCAACCCATATAC
>CAZOVH010000013.1:0-7985 GCA_964583675.1 uncultured Candidatus Saccharibacteria bacterium | reverse complement strand
TGGTGGGCGAGGAGGGACTCGAACCCTCAAGCCTTGCGGCAACGGATTTTAAGTCCGTCGTGTATACCAGTTCCACCACTCGCCCGAGCACTAGGGAACGGATATATGATACACTATTCTCGAAGAAAAGGAGAGTGACATGCCACCAAAAGGACCAGAAGCCCCCCAGGGGCCACAGCAACCACAGGATTCTCGGGAACACAAAGGTTTAGCTCAACGTCTCAAGGAGATGCTCACAGGAGGTAATCCAGATGCAACGGATCCGGCAAAGCAAGCTGAATTAGCTGCTGCCAGAGAGGCAAATAATGCAGCCCAACAACAGCGACAAGCTGATCGTGCTGGAGTAATGCAGAATAAGATTGATAGCGGTGCAGTGCCTGTCGTGACGGCAGAAGAAGTGCAGACGGGTCGCGTAGACGCCGTACCACCGGCCGAGACTCCAGAAAATCCAAGCCAGGCTAGCTAAAAATACTAGTTGTTTACTAAAAAATCCGCACCGTCTTGGTGCGGATGAGGTTTATCCCCAGAAACCCTTTCCTGTATCGGCGTAGTAGATGCCGACCGCGAGACCCCAGTAAGCTGCACAGAAAATGGAATACCCAGCTGTTGGCTTAATCTGTGCATTGATATGTCCGGGACCTTCTCCTTCGATGAAAAGCTGTATCCACAAGAACAACGTGAGCAATGTGAGAAAAGCAACCACAATTGCTGCGATAGCAATAACGCTCGAGAGCCAATCGGCCGGCGGAATCAAGTGCTGACCAATATATGCGAGTGCCATATATGTGCCTACGCACACCGGAGCGGTAATGAGAAACGCAATAGCTTCATCGTCGTTACCCAAGAAGAATGCGCAGATAAGGGCGATAGGAAAGATTGCGGCAAGTGCGATTGCTGCAATCATTCCAAGTATTCCAGCGATAACTACCGGTAACAGCAGTACGCCAATCCAGTAAGCTACACCGGCAGCAGCAAAACCCCCTACAGCACCTTTTGTGCTCATAGCAGTCTCCATTTCACTAGATAGGTACGGGAATCGTATTTTAGTAAACATAGTATCAGGTGTCAATATACAAAAAGCCCATTCACTTGGAATGGACTTCTTGTATGGTGGGTGATGAGGGACTCGAACCCCCGACCCTCTCGGTGTAAACGAGATGCTCTAGCCAACTGAGCTAATCACCCGTATTCATTTGTGAACTGCATTAATATAGCATTTTTTACTAGCATAATCAAGAAAAAGAAGCCCCCGACCGAAGTCGGGGGAGCCGGAGCACTGAAGCGCTCAGGCGAGGTTGATGGTCAGCTGGTAGGCCTCTCCCGGGTGGGAGAAGAACCAGTTGCCAGCATCCGGCAGTGTCAGCCAGCCGTAGCTGACCGACGCCCCGCTGGTGACGCGAACCAGCAGCAGCGGGTAGCTGAGCTGCCAGTACTCAGACGAGTTGACCTCGAACGGGTTGGACGGGATTGTCCAGGCACCATTCGTGGTCGATCCGGTCTGACTGGCGAAGCCGTTGACCGAGCCAGAGAACCAGCTCGAGCCGAACAGCTCCACCTTCGCGCCGTTGACGGGCGAACCGTTCTTGGTGACGTGCACCTTGACGGTCGGGATGGACTCACGCACGACGCGGTCATCGTTGTACACCTCGTCCTTGGAGGCGTTGATGATGTTCATCGAGTACGCGTCGAACGACGCAGCACCGTAGGGGTAGGTCATGAACCCACCCTCGGGCACGTAGCCCTGGCCGTTCACGGGGTTGTTCGCCCCGTTCACGTTCAGGCCGTACATGTCGATGGCGCCGCGGGTGTGACCCAGCTCGTGGACGAGAGAGTCGCCGCCGTAGGGTCCGAACACGCCGCCGGACATGGGGGTCCAGCGGATCACGATCGACTTTGTCTGCGGCTTCCAGCCACCGTCGTCGAACGCGGTGTTCTCCGAGTACAGCAGCTGGTAGTCGCTGTAGTACGGGGTGGACAGCTGGTCGAGTGCTGCGCCGGTGAAGACGTAGAACTCGTTGATGTGCCACTTGATCGGCTTGGCGAAACTCGCGTAGCGCGAGTTCGCGTAGGCGACCTGCTGCTCGACCTTGGTGCGGATTGCCGCCTCGCCACCGTACTTGGTGACGAGTTCGGAAGGCACGCCGACTTTGAGAGAGAACTCCCATGTGGTCGGCTCGGGCAGGGTGCTGCTCGTGGTTGTGGAGCTGCTTGTGGTCGACGAGGTTGTCGTCCCACCGCTGGTTGGCGGCACGGTGCAACTGCACGCAGCCACGGCCAGCATGGTGATGGCGAGGACCACGAGCGACAGACGTCGTCGGAGTCCTGAGATGTTCAGGTTCATTTCACCCTCCAGGGCAGTCGCGAACGCTTGCCCTCGGTCGAAGGCAGCTAACCAGGATCCGATTAACAGATCAGGTCCAGATAGCCGCCTTCTTCAAGGTGATAGTCAATATTATAGCATAAAAACTATAAAAAAGCAATACTTTTTACTGCTGTAGAGTACAAGTTTATTGCTGGTATAATGCTTATAACTCATGAAAAGAAAACACATACACTTTGTCTGTAGAGGGAATGTTTACAGGAGTAGGATTGCTCTACTTTACGCACTTAAGAAATGTACGAGTAACAATGTTGAGTTCTCCTGTAGTGGAATCGAGGCAGAGAAACATTATCATGATGTACACGCTGTTTCGCCGCTTACTACATATATCGCCAAACGACATGAATTAGATATGCGTCGTTCTGTACAAAGAAACCAAACCACTAATGAGGTATTGTCACGCGCAGATTTAATTATATTCATGAAGGCCGACGTGATGCGAGACGCCAGAAAGAACTTTAGCTTTAACTCGCACCAAGCTCAGTCATGGGATATTGATGATTGGGATGAATCTAAGGATCGCCACAGATTATCTCGTGAGCAACTTGCAGAGCAAGCCTACTTGGAGATTGTTAAGGGCGTTGATGAGTTAATCAGGGAAGTGACTGAGTTAAGTTGGGTTGATATTGTTGATCGCGACAACCGCGAGCTAGGGTATGCTCTGCCAATATCATGGGCGAGCCGGGATGCAGATATTTGGCATCGATCATGTCATGCAATTATTACAACGCCAGTAGGTTACGTTGTTCAGAAGCGAGCTCCGCATATTATTCTTTCTCCGGGCCGTCTAGATATCTCTGTGGGTGGGGCGGTTGATGCTGGTGAGACACCCGAACAGGCGATTATTCGCGAGATATATGAAGAGGTGGGGCTAAAGATTAACCAGGACGAAATTCGCGTCCTTGATCGTCGTCGTTGGAATCGCGCACATCCTCGCTTTGGGCGTTTTTCAAGAAACCATCTCACTACTTTTTATGCCCATATAGATTACCAACCTATATTCAAGCCTCAGCTTGCAGAAATCGCTGAAATCAGAGTTCTTAAGCCAGGCCAACTTCGCTATCTATTATTCCGACACTCTTTCCCACGGTTTGGAAAACTAAACTATCCTTATGCTTACTATAGGGAAATGGTAAAACGCGCAAAAACGCATTAATTTTTCTGCACGGTTTAGGTGTCCTTAGGTAGTTTCCAGGAGTCTCAAAACACACTGCTCATCGCGGCTCATATATTTACGAGGACGCATTTTTTCCATGGCAACTTTTACTTTTTCTAGGCGAGTCGATTCGGTGTAGGCATTCAGTACGCGTGGGTCGATGTAGCTGGAACGGGCTACAGCTGGTGTGTTGCCAAGTCGTTCCGCCACATTGCGTACCACTTCCACTACCTGGCGCTGGCGCTCGGCATGGTTGCGTAATCGCTCCATCGCTAAAAGCTCGCTTGTGGCCAGTAGGGTACCGCCCCAGGTGCGAAAATCTTTAGCGCTAAATTCTTCGCCCATGTGAGTTTTAATGTATTCATTTACGTCCGAACTCTCCATGTCATGTAATTTGCCGTCGGTATCGACATAGCGAAAAACTTCGTAGCCTGGTAGTTCGTCTAGCTGTTTTACTACGCGCGCAATCTGCGCATCGGTAATGCTTTTTATGTGTTGCTTGCCACTTTTACCGATAAAATCGAACGTTACGGTGTTTCCATGTACGTCAGTGTGCTTGGAGCGCATGGTGGTGATGCCGTAGCTTTGGTTTTCTTTGGCATATTTTTCGTTACCCACGCGAAAGTAGGCTTCGTCAATCAGGCGCACGATGCAGGCTAATACTTTTTCTTTTACCAGGCGCTTGCGAGCCAGATCTTTAGCCACTTGGCGACGGAGATTGGGGAGCGCGTCAGCAAAGCGTAAAATGCGGTCAAATTTTAGTTTATCCTGACGGGCGCGGAACTTTGGGTTGTAAATACATTGGGTTCGGCCGGCAGCGTCTTGGCCAGTTACCAAAACTTTGGCATTTGGCGAGCCTGCAATCGTTACCATGTCCCAGGCAGGGGGAATGGAGAGACCTTCAATGTAAGTGAGGGTTTTTTTATCTCGCACCGGACCATTTTTGGTTATATAGAGAAACTTTCGTCCTTTTTTGATGCGCGAAATGGGGTTTCTTTGTTTCATGGCGTTAGCATAAGCTTAATCTTTTTTACTAGAAAAGAGCAAGTAAAAAGGAACCCGTAGAAAGCTTGGTGTAGCTTTCTACGGGTGAGGGTCACCACAAGAGGTGGATGTTGCGACCGTTGCGGGTCAGGCTGAGCCGACGAGGCACGACCTCGAGCCGACTGGCGATGTAGGTCTGGTTGAAGCTGGCGTTGGTCTTCTCGCCGATCCGGATGGGCTCGTAGAAGATGATGCGTCCGTAGCCGCCACACCAGGTGTTGTTGGTGGAGGCGCCCATGCCCCAGATGCCTTGCGGGCCGAAGATGTTGATGATGGCGATGTCGATCTCGCCGTCCTCGTGCGTGAGACGGAGGAGGTCGCCGGGCTCCAGATTCTCATCGGAGAACTTGAATTCGTCGGTGGTTGCAGGTGCTGTGTCGGTCACGTAGACCAACCCCTTTCTTCTGTAGAGAGTAGAAATATTATATAGTATTTATATAAAAAAGTCAATAATTTGAATTTACATGCTTAGTGAGTGGGATGGCTACTTTTGCTTGAGTTCGGTAATGATTTTGTCTATGCGGCGCGTCTTTGTGTCTTCGGCTTTAGCATCACTCACGAGCAGCGCGTAGGCTTTGCGGGTTGAGTAGTTTTTCGCTTCAAATTTCTCCGTCAATCCAGCGGACTTGAGTGCGGCCGCTAATTCCTTTGGCACATCAACTGGACGAGGTCCAGTTTCTAACACGAGCTCTACCTCCACGGCATCGCCAGCCCAAAACCCAGAAGCCTCACGATGCACGGTTGCAAAGGGAATAAGTACTTTGCCGTCCATGCCGGCTCCGGTGCTACGAAAGCTGTATCCAGGCAGGTTTACTATTACCGGCGGACGTCGGCCAGCACCAAGCTCATCTAAATTTTTCTCTGGAATTTCGATAGCTGCATGGTTACCAAAGCCAAGAACAGTGGTGGTGTAGCGAGTTTTCATGCTCTAATCATAGCAAATGGTGAAGGTTGTTGGTTGATGGTAAGTAAAAAAATACCCCGGAGCTTGAAGCTCCGGGGCTGCCATCAGCTCTGACGAGCCTTGGCGATGTTGCTCTTGCGCTGCTTGATGCGAGTGCTGATGCGGTACCGACGCCCGTAGTAGAGCAGGAACGGACCAATCACCAGGCAGGTCAAGGCGATCTGAATCAGAACCTTGGTCAGGCTGGAGCCGGTGTAGGCCAGCTCGGCAGGTGCTGCTTCAGTAGTCGCCTCGACCACAGCCGTAGTGGGAGGTGCCTCGCGTGTGATGGCGAGCGCCTCTCCAATTTCCGGCTCCGGCATGGCCACCGTAGTTGTGGTGGCCGGCACCGTGCTGGTGGTCGTCGAGGTGACGGGCACCGTGCTCGTGGGGGAGTTCGCCGGCTTGTGCCAGTTGCGGCAGTCGAGATCGAAGAAGTCCTTGGTGAGCACCTGCACGTAGGCAGCGTCGTCTTCGTGGCCGGGGATGGCCGCGTCAACTTCGAGCGCCAGTGCCTCGGTCTGAGGCAGGTGGGTTTCGAACTCGAAACGGACGGTCTCACCAGCGGGGAAGTCGATGACATGGTGTTCGTTGCCGAACTGGTCGATGGCGAACAGGTTCACTGGTTCGCCAGCAACGTTGGTGATGATGGCGACGTTCACCACGGTGATCTCCGAACCACAGTAGGGGTCGGGGATCACCACATCGATGAGGTGGGGCTGCTCCGTGGCACCAGCAGTGGCGGCGTTGAGGCCGCACACCGACAGCGTGGCGAAGAGCAGGACGATGAGCTTTCGAGGTACGTTCACGTTTAACTCCTGGGTCGAGGGGCGTGAAAAATTGCGATCCACTCGTTTTTGAGTAAACCGGATAATTATATAGTAAAAGTATTAATTTGTCAATACCTTAAACAAGCTTGAAGATGTTTCTTTAGTTAGTGTGGCTTGAGTATAAATGAGGCCCACGGTCGTAACCGTGGGCCGGGGTGGCATGATGCCGATGCTCAGCGATGCAGCAGACCTGCGATCTTGGTGAACCGCTGGTCGGGCTCGTTCTGGTTGCAGAACCACTTGTGGTCCGGATGGGCCTCGCGCCAGCGCTTGCGGGCATCACCCACACAGCTGTTGAGCTCGTGGGCAAGCCGGCCAGCCATGGAGCGATCCTGCAGCTCGGTTGCTGCAGAGGCTCCGACGATGGTGCCATCCACCTCGGCCGAGTGGCCGTAGATGAACGAGCCATCGGGCAGGCGATGGACCTGGACGTAGGCACTGATGCCGCAGTCCTGACCCAACTCCCAGTGCTCGACCGCCTTGCCGACACCGTTGACGAGGAAGTCCTCGCCCTCGGGGCCGATGGCGACGAGAGCCATTACGGCGTCTTCCGCCTTCATGTAGCGGGGAAGGGTGGGGTTCATCACGCAGAGGCCCAGGCTCGGACGCTTGAGGGCGCCGAACTGGCCGGCTTCGAGCGCGTTGTGATCGGCGTAGATCTGGTCGCGCAGTCGCTGTGCGACCGTCACGACGAGCAGCCTGTACTCCGAGTCGGGGATGGTGTGCGGGTAGGGGTTCGCGAGAACCTTCACCACGCACGGCAGGGTGGACGAGTGGTCGATGCTGTTCATCTGTATCCTTTGGTGGGTGCGAACATCTTGGATGTTGATAACCATTAAAATAACACAAATATACTATAAAGTCAAGTTTTGTAACGCGTAGGTTAGGCGCAACAATTTAAAAAGGCCGAGTGCATGACTCGGCCTTTTTAAATTTGCAGAAATTTACAAGAATTTATCCCTCAACCGCTACGCTAAACCCACCGTAGGCCATTCTCTTCATGTCGTTTGGCATATCAAAGTCGGTCATCTCACTGTAGGCCTCATCCATTTCGGCCATCACTTTTTTGTTTACCTCATCGCGATGTTCTTTAGACTCAAACACGATAAACGAAAACCACACGTTTTCTTCGGCGGTTGCGCCGGCCATCTCTTCAAACGCTCGAGATTTTTCATCGCCCATTTCTTGCTGCTTCAGATCATCTCCGCGGCATTCAAAATATTGCAGTGCGCCGTGCTTCATCCAAGAGTCGCGCCCTTCCTCTGCCATTTTCTGATATTCGGCTTCTTTGCCTTTCGGTATTACTAGTACAAATCCATCTACGTATTTAGTCATGTGATGTTCCCTCGATTAGTGATGTTGTGTGTAATTTTAACATTTAAGGATAACATAAAAGACCTTCCAGAAACTGCAAAGTCTTTTATGGTGCGGGTACCGGGACTACTTGTATAATTTCGTCGCATGCTCGAAGCAAGCCTCTGTGCGTGCTTCTCATTAGCAAACCCGCGCTTCGCGCTATCGGGTTTGACTCTCGAATCCTCACAATATAAATGCCCCACGGTGTGGGGCATTTATATTGGTGCGGGTACCGGGACTCAAACCCGGGGCCTCTTCCTTGGCAAGGAAGCGCTC
>CAZOVH010000012.1:0-29414 GCA_964583675.1 uncultured Candidatus Saccharibacteria bacterium | reverse complement strand
CAGCCATCACGGACACCAAAGGTGACCGTAGTCCCTAGCGATATGGTCCCGCAATAAAATTTGAAATACCGTCCAATGGTCGGTATTTTTGTTATTTAGATCTGAATAAGTGTTTTATTGTGTAGCGCGAGCTTGATGCTGAGGTTTCGAACTAGACGAGATTTTTCAAAATCCGAGCCATTTGTAAGTACATATTTCACATACCCCTTAAGATAATCTTGATTGTCATTACCTGAAGACCTCATTATGAGGGCATATTTGTCTATTTCTCGTTTTAAGCCTGGTTCTATACGGTTGTTATTATCAAGTAGCTGATCGCATATTGTACTTAATTCACTAATTATGGATGATTCACGAACATATTTTTCTGGACAATTGTAGTTAACTTGTCGAGAGCAGTGATAATAGACGTGTCGATTAGTGCTCCCATCACGCAGCTTTTTAAACTTTTCTTCACCGACAATAGTAGATCCGCATGTGTAGCACTTCAAGAAACCCTTAAAGGGGAAATCTTTGCTACCCCATTTCGATTTTTGGGGTACAATAAGAGCTTTCTGAACGTCATCAAAAAGCTTTTTAGATATAAGCGGTATATGTTTTCCTGAATACCAATTTCCACTATTCCTTGGGTATTCAAAGCTGCCATAGTAAAAAGAGGACTTAAGTATTTTGTAGATCATACTTAGGCAGATAATATTTCCTTTACGAGTCTTTATATTGTTGTCGATAAGCCATTGCTTTATATATCGACCACTTTTACCAGTTGCAGACATTTCAAAAATCTTCACTATGAATGGAGCACGGACTTCATCAATAATTACATCGCGCACTCCACCTGTTGCGGCTCTTGTGTAATATCCAAGTGGGGGCATACAGGGTCGCCATCCCATCTCGCATTTAGCGCGAATACCACGCTTTACATTGATTGCCCGGTTATCATTCTCTAGCTTTGCCTGTGAGCAAAGGATCATGAGTAAGAATTTCTCATTCGGATTATTGGTAAATCTTTGAGAATGGGTTCGAATTTCTTTTAACTTGCCAGTATCCATTAAGTCAACTAGGGACCCTAAGTCTCCAGCATTACGACTCAATCGATCTGGCGACCAGGTGAGAATTGCATCGTATGTATTATTTCGTATTTCATATAGCATTTGATTAAAAATATTTCTGGAACTAGATAATTTGGCGGAATGACTTTCTCTCTTTATCGTGGTTACAAATAGGCCCTCACTTTTAGCGAGGGCTTGCATTTCTTTAATTTGTGAATCGATGCTCATGGCTTGACGCTCGTCGGATTCCGAAGACTTTCTGGCGTATAGGCAATATTTTAGTAAATTCTGCATGCAGCACAATGATACCGCGGTTGTTAAAAATGTCTAGCTGTACATATCAGGTATTAATCAGGAAATATATTTCGTAAATTCAGGTTATTGAAGGTATAATTCTAATCATGTTACCGAAAATTATTGATAATAGCCGAAAGAAGCTAGGGGAAACGCTCAAGGAGTTGAGTAAAACAAGCGAGCATCTCTCTATTGCTACTGGATATTGGGATCTACCTGGCACGCAGATTATTTTTGATGAAATAAAAAACTATAAATCTATTCGCTTACTTATTGGCCAAGAGCCATTGATGCCACGATATAAAAAGAAACTTGAGATTGAAGAACCAGAGCATACTTTCCCCGATAAAGACATCAGCTTCGATCTTGCTGAGCTTCCACAGGATGAAAACTTTCGTGATCTTGTTACAAAAATTAAAGCGTTGATAGCAGAGGGACGACTTGAGGTTCGTATTTATCGTAAAAGCTTTTTACATGCCAAGTGCTATATATTCGGTAACTATGGGAGCGAATCTGCAATTGGTATTATTGGTTCTTCAAACTTTACACGTGCAGGACTTACGGCCAATACTGAGCTGAACTCACTCGAAGATGATTATAGAATAGTAAAGTCTACTCCGAAGGCAGAAACGGATGACTATGGCCACCTAAGCTGGTTTGATACTGTCTGGAACGATGAAAAAACAGAAAAATGGGATGGCAGATTCTCTGAGCTTCTTGGTGATTCTCCTGTAGGTGATCTGACTTTTGGCCCTTACGATATGTACATTAAAACTCTTTGGGAGTTATATCAGGACGAAATTGTTGAGGATGAGAAGCTATCCGAAGAAACTTCAGACATTCTTTATGCTTTTCAGCAACGTAACGCACAGCTTTTACTCAAAAAGCTAAATAAATACGGTCTTGCTATGCTTGCAGACTCAGTTGGTTTAGGTAAAACGATTACTGCTGGTGCCGTCCTCAAGCACTACATAGAAGAAAAGCAGGTTCGACGTGTGTATGTAATTGCCCCTGCAAGTTTATGTGAGCAATGGAAACAAGACTTAGCAAAAGTTCATAATTTATTTACGGGATTTGAAGTTATTTCTATGCAAGATATTAATGCCATTAAGAAAGCACGAATAATAGATCAATATGCATCAGTTGATCTGTTTGTAGTTGACGAAGCTCATAACCTACGTAACGATTCGAGCAGGCGGCATCAAGAGCTTTTAGAGTGGTTCAGCGACAACCCAGAGAGCAAAGTTTTACTGATGACTGCCACTCCAATTAATAATTCTCTCACTGACTTCGTTAATCAGATTCAATTGGCAGCAAAAGGTAGCTTAGAGTCATTCCCAGTAGTTTATCCAACTACTAAAAAGAATGAGGTCATCGATTTCTTTGAGGCAGTGAAGCGTTTATCTAGCGAAATGGCATTAGCTGAAAACAAAGGCGAAAAACCCGACTTTAATAAAGTTAATCGTATTATGCGACAGGGCCTCCGTCATTTCTTAGTACGCACAACTCGTAGAGGCATCGAAAAGGAATTTGGCGGCCTTCTAGGTAACGATGGCGTAATGCACCGTTTTCCTGTAAGCCAAGTTGTGCCTTCACCATATAGTTTTAGTGATGATCTGGGTGTAAGTATTAATAACGTTATCAATAACAATCTAGAAGTATTCTCAGGCAAAGACCCTAGAACATTAGATGTCGATTCACTTCTTGAGCAAACTCAGCGCACCAAGCATCCACTAGATGTTATTGATGGTATCGCTACTACGGATGCTGACTATACCGAAAACGTGTTTGTTAATGTATTCCAAGTAATGCTGCTCCTAGGTTTCTCTCCGTACCGATCAGAAACATACCAACAAAGGTTTTATGGGAAAACTCCAGAAGAGATCAAACAATTTAAGTTACCACCAGAAGAGTCCTTTGCCCTGCAGAGCCAAATGAGCGTTCACAATATGCTTCGAGTCACATTCTTGAAGCGACTTGAATCATCACAATACGCACTCCGCAAGTCATTAGAGAATTACCAAACTAAGCTCACGTATTTTGCCGAGAAACTTGACCAAGGTTACATTATTAAGTTCAAAGACATCCAAGCCATACAAGCAGAGTTTGGTGATGACCTAGAACTTGTGCTCGATCATAACTCAACTGCCGAAAATGAAGATCAGATAAACCTTATTCCTGCTGACAGTGACAAATACAATGTCGAAGCACTTAAAGGCGATATAAAAAAAGACCAAGAAATCCTGAGCGTTATTATCGAGATTTGTCGTGCACTTGAAGATAACGACGATAAACTCGAAGCCTTTAGCGAACTTCTTGCCAAGATAATTAGCGAGCAAAAGGCAGGTAAAAAAATACTGGTCTTTAGCTATTACGCAGACACGATCACATATCTTAAAGAAAAGTTGCCTAGTATTGTTTCTGCTCCAAGCTTTGGTTCAAAATCAGCGTTTGTTAGTGGCGATACAAAATCACAAATTGAAGACATTGTTCAACGATTTTCTCCAATCTCCAAGACTGGTAATCAGATTGATGAAGATCAACAAATTGATTATCTCTTTGCTACAGACGTACTTAGTGAAGGTCAGAACTTACAAGACTGCGGAACACTGATTAACTTTGATCTGCATTGGAATCCAGTACGTATGATCCAGCGAAACGGTCGTATCAACCGACTCGGTTCTGAGCACGAGCACGTTTATATCTACAATATGCACCCTGAAACAAACCTTGAGTCTTATCTCAAGCTGGTTCATCGTCTGGAACAAAAGATAGATCGTATTAAATATACTGTCGGTACAGATCAATCAGTCCTTGGTGAAGCTGAAAACCCAATAGAATACATTGATGAAATTGAAGAAAACGAGAACCAAGAAAATGTGGTTCTAAGCCTATACGATGATAAGAAAGCAACTGAAACATTTAGTGAGCTTGATGACGATGAAGAGTTTTTGAGTATTGATGAATATGTTTTGGACCTTCGTAAGTTCCTGAGCGAATCATCAAGTGATGACAAAGAGCGTGTTCAAAATATTCCTGTTGGCAAATGGGGATACTTACCAGAATCGGCTAAAAAAGATATCAATACTCCAACCGTACTTTCGCTTACAAGGTCCAGGGGAACGACTACAGCAACAGGCGTTGATTTTGAAACACATATTTTTGTAGAGTCGGATGCACTCAGTGGTTATATGGTTGATGCTGTAGAGACTATCGAAGCACTGAAGCATCTACGCACAACGTCAGAAGATAATGATCGTAAGCCTGATAAGATTGGCTATGAACGTGAGCGGGCTAAAAAGTACATAATCGCCCTTGCTAAAAAACAAGCAGTCAAAAAGAAAAGTGCATTCAAGATCACACCTTCGATCAAGCTAGTACTTAACGAACTTACCAAAGTATTACCTGGCGTCTCGGTTGATGCTAACTTAGAGCACATCGTTACTAAACAAGACGATAAAATGATGCGTGATTTATTCCGCAAAGCTAATCAAGACTTAAAAACCCATCAACAACTTCTCCCTAACACTATTGGTGGCTTCGATAAAGCAGTCAAAAAGCTCCAAGTTCACGTCAATGATGAAAAAGAAGTGAGCAGTGTTGAGGGAGTGTTGTTCTATGCCAAATAACCACCTTTTTGTCCAAAGAGTAAATGAACTACTACAAAAACTAGACTCTGATCCATCTGCAAAAAACGGCGTAGAGTTAGCAAACGAAATCCTGAAACTATTAGGTGCATTGAACATAAAGTCAGCAGAAGAAGTTTTTGAATCTAGTTTAGAGTTACCAAATGCAGAACGTTACGACAGGTGGTTTCAGCCACACCCGATTTTTAAGAGCGATCGTGCTTGTTTTGAACTTGCTGAAAGTGAACTATTACAAGCTAAGTTCTACTGGCTTCAAAAACATACACGACAAATAATAGCTGGAGGTGTTCACTTCACTCCCAATTTTGAAGATGAAGAGTTTACGCATAATGAACGGTATAAGGTCGGTATAGATTTCTTTCTTTCGCCAAACGGTAAATCGCTCCATGTAGTACTTTCAAATCGTGGCAACCTTCGAGTAGTTGAGCTAAATCAGCGACTCAACAGTACTCAAGTGGACATATTCACTAAATGGGAGGGTGCTGGCAGTTTAAGCACTCAGGAAGCACTTCATACGACATTATGGGAAAGCTTCAAGCTAAAGAGCGTTAATCAGAAATTTTACGATGGTGTTGCAAATAGCTTTAACGAGCTGCTTCAACACCTAATATCTATTGATAAAGATGATGAAGAGGCTAAACTTTTTGCCAGTCGATTGTTGGGTAGATTACTTTTTTGTTGGTTCTTACGAAAAAAAGGGATAATTGATGAGAATGCTAGCTATTTCAATGCACAAGGTTTGGACTCGACGACATACTATAAGTCGAGTCTTGAACGACTGTTCTTCCTCACACTCAATACACCAGTATCTGAACGTGACGAATTGCATAAGCAACACCAGCAACAACTTATAAACTTGCCTTCGGAAGAGCAACAGTCAAGTCTATTCAAAACTGATCAAAAGACTCCTTATTTAAATGGCGGCTTATTTGAGCCACACGAAAACGATTGGTTTAAGGACGATAGTTTAACCTTACCAGAAGGTTATTTTGTTAACTTATACAATCATTTTGAAGAATTTAATTTTACTACCGACGAGTCAAGCCCTGAATACGAACAGATTGCTATTGATCCTGAAATGCTAGGACGCGTGTTTGAAAGTTTGCTAGCTACGCAAATCGACGAGACTGGCCAGCAAGCCCGTAAAGCTAAGGGTGCATTTTACACCCCAAGAGAAATTGTAAGTTATATGTGCAAGGAATCGCTTCGGAACTATCTTTATAACGCTAAGATTGAAGATGGAAGATACAAAAAAGCCATTGACGATTTACTCGATACGACAGACAGAGAGTGGGCTGGTGCTGGTACGAATAGCAAGAGGGATAGTGTACCGAAAGAGTACCGAACGCAGATTATAGATGCTCTAGATAAGGTAACGGTTCTCGATCCAGCTTGTGGGTCAGGTGCATTTCCTATGGGGATGCTTCAATTAAGTCTAAGAACATACGAAAGACTTGAAAGTCGTTTTGATCCTTATAAAACAAAGCTGGAGATTATACAGAACAATATTTTTGGTATTGATGTAGAGCCGATGGCAGTAGAAATTGCTAGACTTCGAGCCTGGCTTTCATTAATAGTTGATGAGGAAGATGAAAGGACTGTAGAACCATTACCGAACCTTGATTTTAAATTTGTGTGTGCAAACAGCGTTATATTTCTGGATAGTGATCTCGGGCTGTTTTCGGACAACCAGCTACACCAAAAACTGAAAGAACTACGCACTAAGTACTTCAATGCCAGGAAACCTCACACCAAAAAAGCATTACAAAATGAATACTACAAGCTAATCAAATCTAAGCAAACATCGCTGATAACGGATAATACTCGTACCAAGCAACTTAAAAGTTTTGACCCTTTTAAGAACTCTCATCCTGCAGATTTCTATGATTCAGATCAGATGTTCGGTATCGAAGATGGCTTTAATATAATAATTGGTAATCCACCCTATGTTTTTGCTAGAAAGGCTGGATTCTCTGAAGATTTTAAGAAATATGTAGCGAAGAATTACATTACAGGTACTAGCAAGATTAATCTGTTCTCACTATTTATGGAAAGAGGCTACCATCTGCTTTCCCCAAATGGCAATTTAATATATATCATCCAGAATACCTTTTTGAGGGCAGCTCCTTATAAAAAGTTGAGAGAATTTTTGGTAAAAAACAGCGACATTAACTTAATACTAGACTTAGACAAGGGTGTTTTCGATAACGTAACTGCGTCAACTACCGTAATTAATTATTCCAAAAACTATAGCGAATCTAACAGGATTAAGGTGGTTCACGCACTTGAAGGGTTGAATTCCGATGTTACTTCGACTAAATGCATTGAACAGTCTACTTTTAATAATTTGGAGTTTGTATTCAGTCTTTCTTCTGAAAGTAATGATGAGCTTTTCAAAAAACTTTCAATAAATACCTTGCCATTGTCAAATATACGAAAAGATATAGTTAATGGGATAGTGACAGCTAAGGGCAAAAGCCAATTTATATCAAATAAAAAAGAAAGCGATCAATATAAACCGTTAATTGAGGGGAAAGATGTTGGAAGATTCCTCCCCATATTTAATAATAAATATATACTTTTTGATCGAAAGATACTTCACAGAGCAAGAGCCGATTATGTATGGCAAACACCTGAGAAATTAATAATTCGCAGGATAAGTGGCGGTAATAGCCCTCTTGTATCTGCCTACGATGATAATAAATTTCACACATTCGCTTCTACAAATAATATAATTCTCAAAGAGAATAGTGGCTTCTTGATCAAATTTATCCTAGCTTTATTAAACTCCAAGTTACTTAATTGGTATTATGTTCAGAAATTTACAAACGGGTCTACATTAACTGTAAACATTTCAAAAACATACCTTGATCAGCTACCAATAAAGAACGTTCCTGCTAGCGTTCAAGATAAATTTGTCCAGATAATCGATACTGCTATTTCAAAACAGAAGACTGATAGTGAATATATTCCCGACTCCGAACTAGAAGCAATAAATAACCTAGTATATGATCTATACGACTTAAATCCTGAAGAAATTGCGATAATAGAAGAATCAGCAAAATAATGGCCGAACAGAAAATCTATATATAAAGCGTGATGCTTACCGAATGGCTCAACTGAATTATGATATCTATAAAGATAAGAAAGATGCAGAAAAATAGTATGGTAGATCAGAGTTTCACTGATGAAAATGGAGTTAAGTTCAAAAAGGTTGGTATGGAGCAGTTTGACTCCTACGACTACGACCATATGGAAAGAAAAATAGCCAAGTATGATAAGCGCATTGGATCTCTAATTATTTCATTTAGTGAACTGGAGCAAACTCTAGATCAAGCAATCTCATTCATTATCAGTGATCGGTCGGATGACATTGGAAAAAGGATAACAATGGATATGAGATATATACAGAAAGTTGAGTTATACAATAGGCAACTTAAGTTTTACCTCGTAATCTCGGATAACAAGGACCAGTTAGAAAAGTTAAAAAAGTGTATCGAAGATTTAAAGGCCGCGGGCACAATTAGAAACCTGGTAGCCCACGCCAAGTGGATGAGCCTTGATGAAGAGGGTTATGTTAGAAGCAAGGCTAGCCTGGACGACGAGGCATTTATTGAATATAGGTACTACAAACTTACACCCGGAGAGCTTTATCGTCTAGAAAGAAAAATTGATAAGATCGACAAAGACTTTTATGACTTCGTATTTGATTTAAGTCTAATCTAGGTTTGATCATTGTAGCTTGAATCGTGAACCACCATTCGTTATTAGTAGAAAATTTAACAAGTAAGGACAAAAACGCATGTATCTCTCGAAATCTGATTTTCTCAAATATCGAATCTGTCCTAGCTATCTTTGGCTATGGAAGCATAAAAAAGAAGTAGTTCCAGCCGATGAACAAGAAGATATCAAGCGTAGGCTCGAGCAAGGTAATGAAGTTGAGTTTGTAGCTCGAAATCTCTTTCCGGATGGCCGGCTAGTAGAAGGTTCGTTAGCAGATTTGCCGTCGATCACTCAGCAATTAGTGCGAGAAGAATTTAAAACCATCTTTCAAGCAACGGTTTTGACCGACGAGTCAATGCTAGCTATCGCCGATGTCATTACTTTTAACGACGAAACGCAATCGTGGACGCTTTACGAAATCAAATCGACCAACTCGGTGAAGCCAGAGCATATCCCCGATGTAGCTTTCCAGCGAGTGGCATTTGAAGCGGCTGGATATAAGATTGGTTCTGTTGGGGTAATTTACCTCAATAAAGATTATGTAAGACATGCAGAGGTTGTAGCTGAGGACTTCTTCATCACCGAAGATATCACCGACCGGGTAGACGAGATTCTGCCGACAATTCGCGAGCAAGTTAAGGATGCTCTTAATAAAATCGCAGAGCACAATGAACCTAAAAGTTGTAGTTGTCGCCTGAAGGCAAAATCTGGCCATTGCCCAACCTTTCACTACCTAAACCCAGATATCCCTGAATACTCGGTATTCAACATCTCGCGCATTGGCCAGAAAAATCTCAGCTTACTCGTTGATGACCATCGCTACCATGTGCACGAGGTGGGCGAAGATATTAAACTGTCGATTAATCAGCGTAATCAGGTGGATGTTTCCAAGGCTCAACAGCCAATGATCGATTACGCGCAGATTAAGTCGGCGCTCGATGATTTGGTTTATCCGTTATATTTCCTCGACTACGAGACGGTAAGTACGGCTATACCGCTATATAACAGCTGCACGCCATTCCAGCAGATCCCATTTCAATACTCGCTACATATCTTGCGTGAGCCCGGCGGGGAGCTCGAGCATTATGAGTATCTTGGCCGTGATGGCAAGCACAGTCCAGTACCCGAGCTAGTGGCGAGTCTCAGGTCGCAAATTGGCAAGTCGGGGAGTGTGCTAGTCTGGCACGAAAGCTTTGAGAAGAAACGTAACGAAGAGATGGCTCGTGACGTACCTATGTATGCTGAGTTTCTCAATGATATTAATCATAGGGTGTTCGATCTGGAGCATGTTTTTTTGAGGCAGCACTTCGTGCACCCGGGCTTTAACGGTAGCACCTCTATCAAGGCCGTGCTGCCGGTACTAGCGCCTAATCACTCGTATAAGGAGATGGACATCCAGAATGGGCAGAATGCCTCGGTACGGTGGTTTGATGCGGTTACAGGGGCTGTAGATGCCGATGAGGCCGACCAGACGTTTGATGCTCTGCTCAAGTACTGCTGCCTGGACACACTAGCTATGGTGGAGATATATCGGTATTTGGTGGATCTGGTTCAGACGGGTCATCAGCAATAAGACTACCCTGCGCATCCCAAATCCCATAAGCTTTTAGCAGCTCTTGTATTGGGTTTTTTCTGATCTTGGCCACCAGCTTCGCGTTTTTACCATAGCGTGTATGGTTGTGGGTGAGCCAAAGCGTGATCGATGGGTGATGCCCATTCTTTATCCCGGTAATTAGTTTCGACTCTGCGAGGTCGTTAATGACATATCTGCCCTCTAACTTTGCTTCGTCAAGGCGTTCACCGAAAGCTGGGTCATTCTTGCGCCATTCATACAGCGTAGCGCGCGGAATACCAGAGCGCTGGCAGGCGACAGAGATGATTGGATATTGAGCTAACGTTTTAAGAAAGCGAGCTTTAAGCTGCTGGCGACGTTTTTCGCTCATGAACCAGCACTCTTTTCTCTCCAGTTAGTTTTTCCCATCTCTTCATCGCCACTTCCGCATATACAGGACTCTTCTCAGCTAGGTAGCAGCGACGTTTCATTTTCACAGCAGCTATCAATGTGCTGCCACTACCACAGAACGGCTCTAAAATCAGGTCACCACGTTGAGTGAGTACTTTGATGTAGGGGATGAGCACCTCAACCGGCTTAGTTCCAAAGATGATGCCCTGGCCACTTTGCTTGGCATCATCGGCGTTGAACTCAATGAAGTCAGTTGGCTGAGCGCCCTTACCCTTGGCATAGCCTTCCCAGTGGGGATTGCCTGCTGTGGCATACAGTGCGGTCTCATATTCTTCCTGTAATCCAGTCTCTTCAGCTTCATGGTTAAATGCTACGTAACCATTGGCTCCAGCTAAAGCAATATCGTGCTTGGAGAAGAATTTGTGTCGTGCGGCATAGCCTTGGTGCCGGTTGGGTAAGTGCCAGACGAGCATATTATTTACCTTCCAATGCTTCTCCATCTCTTCCCAAATGACACGAATGTTTTTCCAGTTTTCGAACACGATAATTGAGCAGTCAGGCTGCATGGCGCCTGCAACTGCCGCCATCCACTTTTCTGTGAAGTCATCCGGTATAGAGTCTGTCTCTAAATAACGCCGATTGCGCTTAGAACCGAATCCATCCGTAGGCTTACCATGTCGAATGGCATGTAGATAGTCTAGAATGTACGGCGGATCAGTGAAGCACATATGCGCCTTCTCGCCATCCATGAGAGCCTCTATATCGGTAGCAATTGTTGAATCGCCAACTAGTAGCCGGGATTTACCCAGCCGATATATGTCTCCGACTTTAGCCTTGATACTCTCTATATTGAGTTTGGCTAGTTCCTTTTCGAGATCGAAGTTCTCGGGTGTGTCAGTATCGATTTCGAAAATAGAGTCGAGTTCTTCACTCGTAAAGCCGACATCTACCAAGAGCGTCTCATCGAAACTAGCGAGTAGATCAAAGTCCCAGTCGCCAAGATTCTTATTCAGCCTAAGATTAAGCTCTTTCTCTTTGGCTAATTCAGGTATATTTACATAAACAACTGGCACTTTGGTATACCCGAGATCCTTGGCAATCTTTAGTCGGAAGTGTCCACCGATTACGATATTCTTACGCTCAGAAGCGCCATTTGCGATAATGGGGTCTACCATACCGAATCTCTTCATGCTTTCCGTAAGCCCAGCGATTGCGGTTTCATCCCACGAACGTGGGTTATATGTAGCGGGTTTTAGGTCTTGTATTTTAATTTGAGTGATTGTTAAATCTTTATTCACATCAGCTCCTTGCTATTACGTTACTAGTCTAATCGTGCGGCTGTACTGTCGCGAGTCGCGTTCTCTACTTCGAGCATGGGACTAATATACGCTGACGTCAATAACTCAAATGACTTTGAAAATGTAGTTATATACGAGGGATAAGAATTATGGTATAAGGCACTTTGACTCTCGGCCGATAGTGGCATATGGTAGTAGAAAGAGGGATTTTATGTCAGACCTAAATTTCTGTCCTCATTGTGGCCATAGCCTTGCTCAATACAAGAAGCAGATAACTGCTCAGGAAATTGCCGGCGAAGATGATGCGCTATTATATGAGGTTGTTTCATTCGTAATTGAATCCGGGAGGGCAAACGCTTCGTTGCTTCAGCGCAGATTTAAAATAGGTTACTCCCGGGCTGCCCGGATTATGGACATTCTAGAAGAAAACGATGTAGTTGGACCTGCTGATGGCGCAAAACCGCGAACGGTCTTATTCGATAATATTTTTGACTTTACTTATGCTATGGCGGTGAAGTTGGTTGTTGCCCAACAGAAGGCATCAGTTGCGCTTTTGCAGAAAGAGATGGGCATTAGCTACGAGGTTTCTGCAAAAATTATAGATAGGCTCGAGCTACAGGGTATTATTGGGCCGGCTGATGGTTCAAAGCCGCGTTCAGTTTTGCGGCATGAGGAATAAAAATGATTACACCAGATATATATCTTGATATTGATGGAGTATTATTGGCGAATGATGTATATGCAGCTAACCACGTGCATGAATTTCTGGAATATGTCACGAAACATTACCCGACATATTGGCTAACAACTCACTGCAAGGGTGATGCGGAACATACGGTTCGGCATTTATCAAGAATATTGCCTCATGAAACAATTATCTTACTGCAAGACATTAAGCCCACCAACTGGGGTATGGCAAAAACAGAAGCCATTGATTTTTCAAGACCATTTCTCTGGTTTGACGATGATTTGTTTGATTTTGAGCGGGAAGTATTAATGCAGCATGACGCATTGGAAAACTGGATTGAAGTTGATTTAGGAAAGAATGAAAATCAGCTCAAGCTGTTTTTAGATCATTTTCCGATACCGCTTGGAAATACTGGGAAGTAGCTATAAAAATCTGGTGAGCTGTTCCTGATACATCCCTGCAAGATCTTTAGAAGCACCAAAGGGCACTCGCTTAATTATCCGGTCATCCATATACATCATTTGTGCTGGCGCGACAGTAAACTCACCATATTTATTATTTAGAAGATCGACGGCTTGAGTGATATCTCTCTGTTTCGTGGCAATAGTATCAAAGAGTTCTAATTGCTCAGGGTCTGTCGGCTTCAGTCCATATACTGACACCCCGAGCTTGGCGATAGGGTGCTCATTTGGAGCAAGATTATATAGTCGCTGCATTGCTGCATAAATGTCGTGTGTCGAGTAGAGGATGTTGTTTGCACGCATACTCTTATGCCAGTAGCTATGGTTTTCATATAGAAGCCACAATTGTGCACCGCGAGCATAGTAACCAGCCTTGCGTAAGCGTCGCCCCGTCTTTTCGCAGAGCTTCATGATGAGCTGCGATAGCTCCTTCTTATCGTCAGTTGCGCGGTAGATGGCGAAATCATTCCCAAAGCTCTTGCGACCATAGCTAACACTATCAACTTCCCAGCCACGCAGGCGCTGGTACCAGCGGTAGCCTTCGATACTGCGGAATACTTGCTTATGGAGCTTTTCGACAGGAGTATCAAGGAAGTCGATTGGAGAATATATCCCTTCGACATTGAGTCGGGCCTCGAAGCGATAACTAATGCCACAAAGATCACGCAGGTGTAAAGACTCGTAGACGCTACGAAGGTTTCTCGCGTTGATAATATCTAGTCCGTCGGGCTTATGCAGTCCTGCGGCGGTTTTGGCCAGAAACCTGTTCGTACCGAGCCCAATATTAACTCGGATCGCGGATCCTATCTCTTTACGGATGCGCGCTTTGATTTCGGCAGCAATTTCTACGAGCGGGCGAGAGTGTATTTTGCGGCTTTTTGAAAAGTCGATGACAAACTCATCAATAGAAAGGGGTACAAGATTATCGGTATATTGATACAACAGGGAATAAAGCCGTGCGTTTACATAAAAGTACTTGTCCGGATCCGGCATGAGGAGTACTATTTCCGGACAGAGCAGTCGAGCTTCACGGTTAACGGTGCCGGTCGTGATGCCTTTGGCCTTGGCTTCGTAGGAGGCGGCCAAGATAATTCCACCGGGTGTGATGTATGAACAGACACCAACGGGCTTACCGCGGAGCAAAGGTTTAGCCTGTTGTTCAATAGTTGCGAATGCACTATTGAGATCGATATGCATAATCTCTGGTTCGGCGCCATTGAGCGTGTCACTACTATTGAGGTAGGCCATCTGAAGTTGCCTCAAGAGTCCATTGGAGTGTTTCGGTATTGTAGTCAAGTCGGAACATGAGCTTACCGTCGCTACCCTCAAATATGTGATGCAATACGCGGCCCTCTCGCTTGGGGTGTACGAGACCGATCTGCTTCATATTGTAGTATCGATTACGCCATTTAATCTTTAATGGCACCACAATACCTCTGCCACGCTGCGACAGGGAGAGCACATCAACGATTTCATTGACCTCATTCATATACCTGATTATACGTACAAAACCCGAACGTATACAACTAGTTTTTGTATAAACCATTCCGATACGGGCGGTCGAGGTGTAAAATGGCCTCATGTGTGGAAGATTTACCCTTACGACTCCTAATGAGCTAAAGAAACGGTTTGCTACGGCAAACGCTTTACCAAAAGAGGTAAAGCCAAACTATAATGTTGCACCAACGCAGCATATGCCTGTAATTATCTGCAAAGACGGGAAGAATCATATACAGGTCATGCATTGGGGGCTGATCCCGGTCTGGGCTGCCGATAAGCCACGCTTCGCGTTTAGTACATTCAATGCTCGTGCTGAATCGCTGCTCGAAAAACCGATGTGGAAGAAGCTGTTTGCAACAAAGCGCTGTCTTGTGCCGGCGACAGGTTTTTATGAATGGAAAAAGCAAGCCGATGGTAAGCAGCCGTTTTATATTGGCGTAAAGGATCGTGAAATTTTTGCCATGGCAGGACTCTACGACGAGTGGGCGCACAAGGATACGGGCGAGATATTTGCATCGTTCACAATAATAACTACCACACCAAATGTCTCAATGAAAGCGATCCATGATCGAATGCCTGTAATTTTGGATCTGAAAGAAGAGAATATATGGCTAGACGAGACCGAAGCTCCGGAAAGCCTACAGCTCATGCTCGACCCGTATACAGATAAGAAAATTGAGATGCACATGGTGACGCGAGATGTCGGGAGTGTGAAAAACAATAATCCAGAACTAATATATCCGATTGTAAACGAAGAATAAAAAACCGGCCGCCCCGAAGGGGACGACCGTGTGAGCTGAAGTGCATCAGCCGATGGACTCGTTGAGAGCCTCCTGGGTCGAAACCACAGTTACTCCTGAATCCTTGACCGCTTGGGCGATCGCGGTGAGCTGGGCCACTGAGACCGAGTAGGTCGGATCTGCAGGGTTGATGGGGGTGCCGACCTCGTGAAAGGCAAGCACTGTCCAGCCGTTGGATGCGATGGTGTCAGCGAGGATGCCCTGGATTTCCGCCATCGTCGTCCCATTCTCGATCGAGATCGAGTGGATGTTGTACGGATCCCAGCTCTCCAACTTGTTGGTCGGATCATCACAGTTGCGCATACCCTGGTAGTACTGACGCGCCAGGTTCGTCACCATGGCGTTTGAAGCGCAGTAGGGCGTAGCGAACAACGACGGTGCCTTACCGAGCAGGTTGGTCAGGTAGGCATTGCTGTTGACCAACTGAGCTTGGGCTTGCGCCTGGGTGAGTGTGGTCAGGTCAGTGTGATCTACGGTGTGGACACCGATGTCACCTCCTTGCGCGACCCAGTCTTGGATCTGCGCAGGCGTCATGTAGGTACCAACGCCGTAGTCAGCATTGTTCTCTGCGGTGTCGGTGATGATGTACATGGTTGGCTTGAAGCCGAACGACTTCATTACGGGCAGCCCATACTTGTATGCGCTTTGCCATCCATCATCGAACTCGAATGAGACGAGCGGACGAGAGAACGGTGTATGCGCGGTTGGCGTGGTCGTGGTGGTTGTGCTATCCGTACCACCGGGACTGGGTGTGCAGCTGGCCGCGAAGATCATGATGACCGCAGCGAGAAGCGGGAACAACTTGCGATACATGGTAGGTACTTCCTTATGTGTAGGGGAATGGTATACAATACCACATGATACTACTCATGTCAATGCTTGAGGATATATTGCTATGTGCTGTCCCATTTGTCTCATTTTCAGGTTCCAGACCTACACGCTCAGCCAGATGCGACAGCAGAATTTCAGACCTATGTCCCTAATTCTGCTTTTGCATCAGCCAAGAGAATATTTGTACATAAAAGAGCCTGTCACTGGCTCTTTTATGTACTTACAGCAAGTATGTTTCTAGTTTATTCGTAACGAAGGGCGTCGATTGGGTCAAGTTTGGCAGCTTTATGAGCGGGGTATGTACCAAATATCAATCCAACGGCGATTGAAATACCAGCCGTAACAGCAATTGTCTCAATAGTCATAGACGGAACGATGTCCAAGTCCATGGCTTTCGTTAGACCAGTTGCCATTATGTAACCTAACACGATACCAAGTATCCCGCCGAGAATTGTTAATACGATGGCTTCAGTGAGAAACTGCATCATAATATGGCGTGTTTTTGCACCTACAGCCTTTCGGATTCCTATCTCGCGGGTGCGCTCGGTCACGCTGACTAGCATGATGTTCATGATGCCAATACCGCCTACTAGTAATGAAATTGCAGCGCTTATCATGAGAATCTTGCGGAATAAATCAGTCAGGTCAGTAATAGAGCCTAGCACTTCAGCAGAGCTCTTGACCGTAAAATCAGCCTCGTCGGTATTGCTGTAGCCATGGTTAGCTAATAGGATTTCTTCAATAATTGTTTTGACCTCTTCTACAGATTCGTCATCGATTGCTTGAGTAATTATTGAGCCAAAATTTTGACTTAGTTTATTCTGCTCAATGATACTTGTGTACGGTACAAATGCAAGAACATTCGGGTTATCAAACTGACCTGGCTCGGTTTCGGCAAGCACACCAACGACTGTATAGTCAGTATTATTAAGATTGACCTGTTTACCTATTGGGTCGACATCTTTGAAAATATCGTTTGCTATGCTTTTTCCTAGTACGATAACCAGTTTTTTCTCTGTAACACTTTCACGGTCAAAAAAGGCGCCAGACTCAAGTTCGTAATTACGAATATTGCTATATGACTCTGATGCACCTTGCACTGCAATAGTGCCACCAACGCCTGACTGTAGTTTTACCGTTGTAGCTACGAGTGGCGAAACACCAGTAACGAGATTCTGGTCGATAGCTTTTATTGAATTTAAATCTTGTTCTGTTAGGGTCGGTTCAACGAGCGTACTTATGCTTTTCTGGTTTTCTGGTGAACCTTTAGGTGCTCTGTGTTCAGGGTTTTTTAGTTCTTCAAGCTCTTGAGTGGTTGGAGCGTTGCGTGACTCAATTGTCACATTTGTTGAACCAAGTTTATTCACTTCTTTATCAATTTTTGCGTCCATTCCAGCGCCTAGGCCCATTATTGTTGTAACTGCCGCTATGCCTATTACGATGCCTAGAACGGTCAGCAGACTACGCCCTTTGTTGATTATTATTGATTCGCTAGCTTCACTTAGAAGATTACTGATTTTCATTTTGATGCCTCCTCGGTAATTTTGCCATCACGTATTCGTATAGTGCGGTCAGCATATTTTGCAATGTCCTCTTCGTGAGTTATAAGTACAATGGTCGTACCTTGCTGATTTACCTCCCGAAATAGCTGCATAATACTGTTTGCACTTTTAGTGTCAAGGTTACCTGTAGGCTCGTCTGCTAATAACAAGCTAGGCTTCATCATTAATGCACGTGCTATGGCAACACGTTGTATTTGTCCGCCTGATAGCTCATTTGTGCGATGGTCAATACGGCTCTCTAAACCAACTCGTTTGATAGCTTCTTTCGCCCGTTCAATATCATCTGCTGCCGGTCTATAAACTGTGGGCAATAATACATTCTGCAAAACTGTACGACGCTTTAGAAGATTAAACTGTTGAAAGACAAAGCCAATCTCTAAACTTCTTAAATCTGAAAGTTTACTTTGACTGAGCTCTCTAACTGAAACCCCATTCAATAAGTAATCACCCTCAAAGTGCTGATCGAGCAGGCCGATAACGTGCATTAAACTTGACTTACCTGAGCCAGAACGCCCCATAATTGCTACAAAATCGCCTTCGTTAACAACGAAATTTATTCCACTTAGCGCAGTAGTCGGATTTTTGCCGTTAGCGTTGTAGGTTTTTTGTAGGTTTTTTATATCGATAACTTTATGCATGATTACGACTCTTTCTTGTTTGGTAAGTTTAGTTCAAGATGGGCGAGCAGTTTCTCGAAAGTTTCAGGCTTGGCAATTATCAGTACGCCATCCACTGGAGCTTTAAAAACAAGAAGTTTGTCACCAGCATTAATAGACATCGATTCTCTTGCTTCGGACGGTATTACTACCTGCCCACGCTCGCCAACAGTTACCGAACCAATTAATTGTGGCATATTCATTTCATATCTCCCTTATTTGTCATTAATCTTATGGTATCATACAAATCATACTTATCATATTAGTATGTGCACATAGCCTGGGCTAGCATTACATAACATCTTAGAGAGATGCTGTTGCATCGTTTGAGACTTATGACTTTATTCGCGGGCTTGGTTTGGCCTGTCTTCAGTGATTGGTAACCCATTATTATAGTCTAGCGTGCTGCGCATCTATCTTCATAAAACCTTCATGTTCTTTGGGGTCTCTTGTATTAATTACTACCTTAACTCGGTTAGTTTTTAAATCAGACAGTTGCGGTAGTAATTTAGTTAGTCTGGCTCTTGTTATAAATGGACTCTCTATAATTACTTCGGCTCTCACTTTCTTTAAATCTTTCGTTAGTTTTTGGTAGAACTGTGTTTGGTCGTACAAATCTGCATCATGGCTAGTTGTACTTGTGAGTTTAGTGAGTAGATCTAGCATTGTGGCTCCTCACTATCACTATTCAGTATATCTTTGAGTTGTTGTATATCTATCTCATCTACATCTTCTTCATCTGAAAAAGTTCCATTAACGTACTTCCTCCCCAGCCAAATAGAAACAACCCAAGATACGGATTGAAAAAATTGGTTATTTCTATGATTTTCAATCATTTTTATTTATATCAAATTAACTGCTTTCAAAAAGTTTTAATTCTATTTAATGGAGCAGGAAGTACTAAACCCCAGTACCACACAAGTTCTAGTAGGCAGGACAACACTTGCCTTCGGGTTCAGCGGAGCTCGAGGGGCGTTCATGTTTTTTTTTGCAGCTGTTTATGGTAAAACAGAGCCTGAAGACTAAGGGCTGGGTATTGGCGACACGGCCTTTTCGCGCTTGGATCGTTTTCTCATTCGTACAATTATTAGAACTATAACCACAAAGCCAATCACTGCAAAAAACGCACCCCACACTGGACCTACCCGAACAATGCCATCAGTTATTACGCCAACCGGATTGCGCTCAACGACGCCGTTATATTGTTCGCCACCATAGGTGTCTTCGCCGTAGAAATATTGGCCAGTTTCTGCCAAATAAACCGAATGAAGCTTAAGGCTACTTGAGTGGATGCTCATTGCTGCTATATTTACATCTTCCTGTAAAGTGTTTATGCTATTACTAACTATACTAACATAGTGGTGGATACAGATGCCCGAAAAACTCAATGAAGTACTTCAGAAAAAAATGACGCGCGCCGAATTTCTTGGGCTTGTCGGAGCAAGCGCCCTCTCTGTTGTTGGGATAACATCACTGTTAAAAAATCTTTCCGACGGAGTGGATAAGCGCTCGGTCAGCCCAACTAAAAGTGACTCCTATGGGGGATCTACGTATGGTGGCGGTTCTCGCAACACCCGCTAAATACAGTTAGCCTTTGCATGCTAAGATACAGATATGTTGACTGCAAGTACTCCTAAGACCTTTCATGTAGTTTCTCTTCCGCATACCCAGACAACGCTAGATTATGAGGCCTGTGCCTATACCTCAAAGGTTCGTAAGTTTTGCAATATGATGAAGTCTTTGGGGCATACGGTGTATCTCTATGCTTCGGAAGATAATGAGGCAGATGTAGATGAATTAATTACAATCGCTCCCAAGGCCGATCAAAAAAAGTGGTTTGGTGAGCATGACTTTCATCAGCATTTTTTTAATATTACTTGGGACAGTAAGGATGAGCATTGGCAAGCTACAAATGCTCGAGCCATTGAAGCAATTCGCCCGCGCCTTAAAGAAAAAGATTTTATCTGCCTTATAATGGGCAGCCAAAAGCCAATTGCAGATGCGTTTCCGGCTAATATGACGGTGGAGTTTGGTGTTGGCTATACCGGAGTTTTCTCGAAATATCGGGTGTTTGAGTCGTATGCCCATATGCATTATGTGTATGGGCTGCTCAAGGATGATAGCGGACATTTTTTTGATGCTGTTATACCAAACTATTTTGAGCCGGAGCGGTTCCCATTTAAAGAGGAAAAAGAAGATTATTTCTTATTTCTGGGCCGACTTATTCCTAGAAAAGGGCCTGAAATTGCCGTAGAAGTCACTCGGCGTATCGGGAAACGCTTGGTGTTAGCGGGGCAGGGTGTGCACAAAATAGAGGGAAATGCCATCTACGGGGATGGTATAAAGCTTGAGGGGGACCATATAAAACATGTTGGCTTTGCGGATGTGCGGCAGCGAGCGGCATTACTGCGCAACGCGACGGCTGTGTTTATGCCCACCACGTATTTGGAGCCTTTCGGAGGTGTCTCAGTGGAAAGTCTACTAACAGGCACTCCTGTAATAGCTACAGATTTTGGAGCTTTTAGCGAGACTATTGTGCATGGGAAAAACGGCTATCGCTTTAGGACAATTGGGGAGGCAGTTTGGGCTGCGCAAAATGTCAGCCGGCTTAATGCAAGAAAAATCCACCAATCTGCCGTAAAGAACTACAGCGTAGATACTGTGAAATATACGTATGAAGCGTACTTTGATCAGCTGCTCACCCTCTGGGAAGACGGTTTTTATACGACGCGTGATGAAGGGGTAAGTAAATATGCGCGCTATCAGCGCCTGACAGGTTAAATATTTAGCCAATATTTGTTATGCTATATGTAATGCGTATCATTTGCGAGAGGTGTTTATTACATGGCTAGACTTCCTGTTCCTGGAAGCGATGGTGGAACCTGGGGAGACATCCTCAATGAGTTCTTGAGCGTATCACACAATAGCGATGGCTCTCTCAAGGCTAGCGCTATTCCGCCAGTGGCCAACGATGGAGCTACGGGTGCGACTGGATTGCAGGGCCCAACTGGCGCTACCGGACCAACTGGGCTGGATGGGGCTACGGGGGCGACTGGGTTGCAAGGTCCCACGGGCGCAGATGGCCCAACTGGTGCGGTCGGACCGGCAGGTGCTACTGGAGCAACTGGAGCGACCGGTGTTGCGGGACCAACCGGACCGACTGGTGTAACCGGACCAACTGGTTTAGAGGGACCAACTGGACCGACTGGACTTCAAGGGGCTACAGGTGCGGAAGGAGCTACGGGGGCGACTGGCGCAGCTGGAACAGATGGTTACGGCGTGGTGGTTGTGGCATCCACTTGGGTTTCGGGGGATAGCTTGCCAGCCGGTACGCCAGCCGGAACAAGAGTTTTACGGAGAAAACCATAGATGGGGTTAACTCTGGGATTTGATGGTAAAACACGTGCCCTTACTGTAAATACCGGGGGTACTGTCTCTACGATTTCTACCTTGTATATCGGTCTCTTGCAGTCGGCACCCGCTGGCATGGATGGAATGACACTCTCAACTCTTGTGAGTGGCGCGCAGGGGAATGAATTTACTGTGAGTGGCTCATTCTACGTAGGTAGGCAGGCCATTACGCTTGGTTCAATCTCGACCGATAGTACTGGGGCGATTTGCTATAACAATAACGGCAGCCCCATCGAATGGCTAAACTCTACGGGATCTACCATACTCGTACCAGCATTTTTTATTACAAATGTTTCTTCCGGAACTTCTGGGTCGGTTTTGTGGGTCGGTACTCCGGATGCCGGAACGGCAACGATAGAGGACACAAAGAAAGCTTCGATTAGTGCAAATGATCTCATGTTGAAGGTGGACTAATGCCTGCTATTAGTGTTTCTACTGCAAGCTCCACACATGATGGTCTCGCCACCTGGAACAGTCGTTCATCTGCTAGTGGTACAAATTTTACAGGAACGCTTGTTAATCCAATTATTGGCCCGCATTATGACACCTCTCTAGTGTATGCTGCGTTTTTTGTGTTTACGCTCAACTACATCCCACAAGGGTCGGTTATTAATAGCACCACGCTTGAGTTACGAACAAACAATGCCTACACCGGCGGACTAACTAACCATATTTACCTTGCGGTTGAAAATAACCTGGATCCACTCGGAACGGGAGCTATTGTAAACGGAACGCTAGGCTCTCAGCCTTGGCAACGGCTTGGGAGGCAATCGGCGGCAACTACATTGTTTGGAAATCGATGCGGCCCAACTCACAATAAGGCGGGGCAGTCGCTATCGACTTATGGGGCTCATGTGAGAGACTCCAGTGCACTTGTGTATAAGGCTTTCTGCACCGATCAGGCAAACACAAATGCTTTGGGTCGCGATTTAGCTGGAGGTAGCTGGGTGCAGACAGAGAATTTTACTCCGGCCCTGCAAAAACTGGTTGATGATCCGAGTTGGAATAGCATTTCACAGAGTGTAATGATTTGGTTGTTTGCCGATATAAATGGCGGCGGCACTACTTTTAATGTTGGTTATCTAGGTGGCTTTGCTTGGGATAATGGTACGGTTGGGGCGGCCTCGTATGGTAATGGTGGTGGCCAAAACTATTACTATGATCAGTCTTCGGGCCTGTATGCTCCAAAGCTTAATGTTGACTACACGGTTACATCGTTAGCTGCAAAGAGTAGCGGTTCGTCGAGCGCAGGAAACGTCCGTCTACGCCCGGCAATCCCATTGGGGCTAATGCGCGGAGAGCGAGCTGAGTTTACAAACTATAACGGAATTGTGCCGCGCTTATCTAATGGAGCTCATGATTTACCGCTTACTGGGATGAGTACGTTTAATCCGCTAGATCCAGCGTGGGCGGCAACAAGCGGCAACCCAACAGCCACAAGAACAAAGTGGAGCACTCAACGCCCGGGGCGAGTTGACGGTAATTGTGTTCTTATTGAAGACTACGCCAACCATGGGCCATACATTTGGTGGGATATTGATGCTTACCAAAGTGACTATGCAAGTCGTGATGTGTATTCGTTGCGCTTTTATCATCGCTACGATCGAGATGCAGTAATAAATGTTAACCCCCCACTGTGTATATTTAGACTCAATGGTGTAGAGTCTTTTCGAATAGAACACAAACAATACACGGTTGGCAGTCCAGATACTGCTATGAATTTGCGCCTTTCGTGGTCTGGAGGAAGTACGGCTTGGACCAGTAATGAATTTCGTTCACCGGGTAGTTATGGATTCTATCGATATGAAATACAGGTAGGTGCGGCTCAGAATCCCAAGGTGCGTGTTAGGGTATATTTGAATGACGCAACTACTGCGCTCGCTACTTTTTCGGGTAACCCAACCACAGTAGAGATGGATGAGGTTCGGTTTCAAGATGCCGAAACCACGGCGTTCTATTTGTTCCATCAAAGAATTGCTGACTTTGAAATGTGGACCGACTATTTACTTAACCGAGAATATCCGGACGATATCAATAATGTTGTAGGTACGCCATACACACCGCCACCTTGGCAGTGGTTTGAGCATGATGGCAGCAATCAAAAAGAACTTGAAGACCTGGGGACAATTACTACCATAAATCCCAATGGCACCAGTCCTGTGCTAGATTCTGCAGGGGCGCTTACACTAGAAGACCACACGCCCTATGTTGCTGATGAGGGGGTAACTCCGTATACGCTATATCCCGCCTTAAGCTATGGAGTTGGGAATGCTAGAAAACTAGATCTCTATGTACCCATAGGAACTCCACCAGCAGGAGGGTGGCCAGTGATTATGTACACCCATGGTGGCTTTTGGGTATCTGGTTCTCGTGATTTAATATCAAATGGACTCGTGAGGGACGCTACATTGCGCGGGTACGCCGTAGCAAGCTGCTCGTATGTATTAAGCGGCGTGTATTTTGCAGGTTTAGGGCAATCGTATCCGGCCTATGATGCGAACACGGCTTCCGGGCGGTATCCAACTCACATCCTCAATTACAAAGAAGCTGCGTATTGGTTGCAGTCTAACGCAGCAACCTACAGCCTTAATCCTGCAAAATTTATTGCAACTGGGCATTCTGCTGGTGGCTACAACTCACTCGGGGCAGCGTTGAGTAGAGGAGTTACCAACGATGGAGCTGGACGCAATCTTACATTAGCGGGTAATGCAGCGTTTGGCTGCCCAAATGTCCCCGATCCTTCATTCATTGGTACTTACTCTTGGACTGGCCCGGTAAGCCTGAATGCTCTAAAATCATGGGACCCAAGTCATCCAAATTATCCGTACGGGGGGACGGGCATGGGCACCATCCACGTTACAGCCAGGCTTTTCCGTGGTGAGCAGGCCGATAATGGCACAGGTAATGTTGATTTTTGTGGTATTGATGACATAATTGCAGTTAATGCCGCAAATTTACCCCCGATTGGTTACGCCTGGTCGCCTTATGACTATCTAGTTATAAACGCGCCGTTTACCCCGTATTCGCAAAATGTTATTTTAGAGAACAAATTAAGCGCAGTCGCTGGATCGCTCCCGGTTGGCTTCACGTACACCTCTCATGAAGTGCCTGATGCTCTACACCACACAATTAATGATGCCGACCTGGATTATCAGGGCTTTTTCAGCTGGCTTGATGACATTGTAAATACTTAGGCTTGGCTAGCCGATGGTCGGGCAAAGGCGATGTCGCGGATCAAATGCTTGTTATGGGATGCCGATAGACCGAAGGCGTTATCTGTTTGAGTCGTAGATCGTAGATCGAGAGGGGCTTTAGCGGTAGGCAAGATCAATGGTGGCCCAATTACGTGTGACTGCGTAGGCGGCGTAACAGGCGTTTGCACCGGCAGTGTTGGGATAACTGCTGGTGCTGGCTTTGCGATTTGCTGCTTAGGCTTATTCCTCAACGAATTCTGAATCCAAACAATTAAAATACTCACGTTAAAGAGCACGATAAGGGGAAGAGCCATGACGGCCTGATTCATAGGGTCTGGTGTTGGTGTGGCAAACGCGGCGATTATGAAGCTCGCTAAGATTACCCATCGCTGCTTCTTTATAAGTTTTTCAGGTTTAAGCGGCTTTATTCGATTGATGGAGCCCATGACTAGAGGAAGCTGAAAAATAATAGCAAAAGTAAAGATGTAGGTCATTGCAAATGTAAGGTATTCTTTAGCAGAAAGCAGAGGATTAACGTTTATCTCGTCGAAGCTCTTTAGAAAGTTGAGGGCTGCTGGCAGCGTTACAAAATAGGCAAACAGTCCGCCAGTTATAGCAAGGGCAAAAGAGATTGTGACAATTCTCATGCCACTACGAGTTAAGGGCTTATGTGAGATAGGTTCGACAAAACTCAAGGAATGGTAAATCGCAAATGGCAGCGCAAGCAGCGCCCCAACGCAGATAGAGAGTGTCATAACAAAGTCTAGGCCTCCAGTTGGACTTGAGTAATACAGACTTTCTCCCAGCGGGCGAATGAGTGCTTGAGATATTTGGCCTTGAAATGCCCAGCCTAACCCAAGCCCTACAACTGCAATAAGTGCGACATAAATGAGCCTACGTCTGAGTTCCTCCAAGTGGCCAGCTATGGTATCTGGATCTACCTTCTGCTTATGTGTGTTGGTTGCAGATTTACGCACTTTTACCACCTTCTTATGCTTAATTATAGACGCTATCTCAAAGGAGAGTCAAACCTGTTATACTTGTATTCCTAGCGAGCTGTCCGCGCTCTTCAATGTTGCGGCTGATAGGTAATTGGTTTAGAATTGAGGCAAAGAAGAGGAGATGTATGGAGATTTTAGGATTAGGCCTACCAGAGCTGGTTATTATCGTAGTTATTTTGCTGCTGCTTTTTGGAGCCGCCAAACTACCTGAGCTCGGTCGTAGTATCGGAAGCTTTTCTCGCGAAGTAAAAAAAGGCTTTAACGAAGACGAAGAGAAGAAATCTACTAAAAAGAAGTCTGAAACGACCGATAAGTAATACTGGCAATTTCGCAGTACGATTGCTCATAACATAAATGACCCGTCTGGGTCATTTATGTTATGAGCTGCATTATATAGTGGCTACCTATGAGCGCAGGATTTTTTCCATTGGCTTACCTTTGGCGAGCTCATCGATGAGCTTGTCTAGATAGCGGATTTCTTGCATTAGAGGATCCTCAATGTCTTCAACACGCACGCCGCATATGACTCCGGTAATTTGTCTTCGGTTTGGGTTAAGCTTTGGTGCATTGTTAAAGAATTCCTCGAAATTTATTTTGTCATCTAGAATTTTTTTAAGTTGCTTCTCGCTATAGCCAGTTAGCCATGTGATGATTGTATGTACTTCTTTTTTTGTACGATTTTTGCGCTCTGCCTTCGCGATGTAGTGAGGATACACATCTGCAAAGCTCATTGAATAGATTCTATGTGTTGGCATGGTTTCTTCCTTTGCGCTTTAGTATACCAGATGCATTTACGTGCGCCACTCATCTTATTGATGACTCAGTCATTGACTCAAAGTATGCTATAGTACAGCTTACAATTGTACCTTTCTAGGAGTGGAAGAATCATGTCGGAAACGAACTTGACGAATGAAGACCAAGCTCTTGCGGCTCGTAAGGCTAGGGTGCAGAATCTGCGCTTCTCGGTACTTGGAGGAATTCTTGCGGGTATTGCGCTTCAAGCAATTGGCAATCTACACACCAGCAGCCTGAATGAGCCCTACAAGAGTGCGCTCTTTGGCGATGCGGCTACCTGGCCAAGTTGGTTGATTAATTTTTGGCCGGCCGAGGTACTCATTACTACCCTTACCGTCAGCGTGTGCATGTTTCTCATGCTAAGCTTTGCCAGCCGAGAAACAGAGATGCCGTTCAGCTGGCGACAACTACTTAAGATCGCAGCTGGAATCTTCGTCGGTTTTGGCTGTTTCATGATGGCTCTCAGTACAAACCTTGTGGGCTGGTATGCCGGAGTGGAGATGTTTTTTCTTGGTGGTGCATCCGCCGTTATGATGGTGGGAGTGTTGTTTGTGCTCGTAGGAGCTGCCAGCCTCATCGGCTACTGGGCGGCGAGCGCATGGAAGTACATTGAGCCCACATGGATAGGCCGAAAGCTTCGTGCCGCCACCGATTACTTCAACGCTGAAGACGTGGGGCGTAAGGATTAGCTTCCGGTGTGCTCGAGCTCTAGCTCGAGCATTTTTTAGTAAAAAAAAAGCCGCAGCGTTAACTGCGGCCAGTGGTGTCACCCACGATGTTCAAGAAGACTTGAACTTTCATGTCTGCGCTCGGCAAGAAGAGTGCACGGATAGATCTTGTGGTTGCCTCATGAATTCGATCTCTAAACCAGAGGCGATCATCGGTTTTCCAAGCCATGATCACAACAGCGATGTCTTTTGGCATGGTGTTGCTGGTGTGCAAGTGATCCGAAACACACGTTTCTCCAGGCACGAGTTCCTCGCCGGCCAGATGATTGAACTCTCTAGCAACAATGACCTCGAGTGTGCGAGTGAAGCCGCTTTGGTTGCCTGGGAAGCCGAGATCGATCTGATCCATGCCGCGCTGGCTCACATAAGTAACAATGTGCGGCATATCAGTCCTTTCCGGAGGGCAACTCTTTCGGTGCCCAAGTCTTGTAGATCTGGTCGATGAGGCCGATGATGGCGCTGACTGCACTCAGCGTGGTGCCAATCTTGACGAGTCGTTCCACGAGAATCTTGGTCTTTGCTTGCACGGGTTTCCAATCATTTGAGGTGCGAAGACTATATAATACAATATATATAAAGAAAATGCAATAAAAGCTTAGCGGGTGATTAGGGCATGCCAAAGACGCTTGAGGGTTTTTGGCGAAAGAGGATTGTCTGGTCTTTTGCGCATTCCCTCGGGTGGAACCATGAGTCGGAGTGCTTTCGGAAGTATTTTGATGGTTACCGGGGTGGTGTACTCTTCGCGCTCACCGTCAACGCCAACCACCAATTGTTTACTCTTTGAATTGACGCTAAATTTTGCTGCTTCCCATTGCTCGACATGGCCAGTATTTGAATCTTCAAAGCTTTGGTTTAGTACAATCGTCCCCATCATTTGACCAATTAATTCGTCTGTTAATTTTGTTACCGCTGTTATTTGCAGAATACCTCGGTTCATTGCGCGGCGCCTTCCAAGCTCAAAGATGTTGACCGTTTCGTAAGCGTTTACTCCTACTAATATTTGTGCAGCGTGCCGATGCTTTTTCTTCTTGTCATCAGTAAAGGCGAGCGGGTAGTACGGTGTATCGCCATTCAGTAAGCTGCGTAGCACCTCACGTGTAGTTCGTACTTTATGGTTTCGGTAGTCTGGCTTATCAACTACATCTGCATATAGTCCAAAAGATGCGTTGTTAAGGAAAATACGACCATTAATTGAGCCGACATCAACACGTCGCTCGACACCATGAAAACTGGCGAGGGCATCAGCTATCTCTTTGGGGTCAAAGCCAACGTCGCGAGCAAAATGACACCGCGTGCCGCCGGGCAACACGACGAGTGGTAGGCTCTCTTCAATTGCAACTTTGGCAACAGCCCCGAGCGTACCATCGCCGCCGGAAACACCCAGAATTTTTGCTCCATCAGATACTGCCTGACGTGCTAAACCTTCTATTGAATCTCCCTTGTTGGTGATGATGGTTGTTATCCCAAGCTTTTTGGCTTCTTGTGGTATGTTAGCTTTTATGGCTCGGCCGTCTCCTGATTTAGGATTAATGATGAGTGCAGCCGACGGTAGTGCTTTGGTTGATTTGACTTGTGCGTCCAGTCGTTTTTGGCGCCAGTATTCGCGACGAAGGATCCCAACCAAAAAGCTATACAGTAAAAACAGGGCAATAATGCGCAGCAGTAATGGATCGCTTAGATTTGTGGTCAGTTCGTAAAGAAACCCAACTAACGCGATTGAGCTAACGGCTAGGAGGATCCAGCCAATGGCTAGACGTCTGTTTGTGCCGGTAAAAATGAGCCAAGCCCCAAAAGCACCAAGCCCCAGCGCTAC
>CAZOVH010000011.1:0-30457 GCA_964583675.1 uncultured Candidatus Saccharibacteria bacterium | reverse complement strand
CTGGTGGTTGGCGTGAAGTATTTTTATAAAGTTTATTGCGTTGATGGCGAGGGGAATGAATACGAGGGTAGCGTGCTCTCTTTTACAACTCCGCAGCGACCGTAGATTTCGAATGTTACTCTGCAGCCAGTCGAGGGCGAGCCTACCAGTACACAGAAAGTGGGCTGGACAACGAATGTTCCTACTACTTCACAGGTTGTGTACGGCAAGGTTGGGGCGACGGTGCTAGAAATCTCTGACTCCCAGTTAGTTACTGAGCATGAAATAGTTATTCAAGGGCTCGAAGATGATAGTGAATATTCACTTATCGCACAATCACGTGATGGAGATGGGAACCTAGCTACATCCGAAAAACAAGTTTTTCGCACTGCACTCGATACCCGTCCACCTAAAGTAACGGATGTTACGGTAGAAACCACCATCCGCGGCGTTGGTAGTGAGGCCAGGGGTCAGCTCGTGGTCACCTGGAAGACGGATGAGCCTTCAACGAGCCAGGTAGCTTTTGGTGAGGGTGCGAGCGCGGCCTCGTTCTCAAGCACGACAACCGAAGATGCTGCGCTCACTACTGAGCATATTGTGATAATTTCTGATCTTGCCACGGCAAAAGTGTATAACGTACAGGCGATGTCGAAAGATAAGTCTGGTAACCAGGTAAAATCCGATTCTCAATCAACGATCGTTGGCCGTGCGTCTGATTCGGTGCTCTCAATTATCTTCAATACCCTGCAAAAAATGTTTGGATTCTTAGGAGAAGGGAACTAGCATGGCACAGCTCACACCGGAAACACTGATTAGCGTTGAGCAGGTTGAAAAGAAATTCTTTCTTGATACCGAAACAGTTGAGGCATTGAAAGGTGTGAACTTCGCCATTCCAAAGCAATCTTTTTCGATTATTTATGGACCTTCCGGATCTGGAAAATCAACACTTCTCAATACGATTGTCGGATTAGAGCCACCTACGTCTGGGCGTGTTGTCATTGAAGGTCAAGACTTGTATTCGCTCAACCCCGACCAGCGCGCGAACTTCAGGGCGCGTACTCTTGGCATGGTGTATCAAACAAATTACTGGGTAAATAGTTTAACCGTTTTAGAAAATGTTTGCATGCCCCTGTTTCTCTCGGGGTATTCAAAGAAACAGGCAGCCCTTATTGCGATGGAGAGTTTGGAAATGGTGGGGATGACGAAATTCGCGAAAAAACGACCAACAGTGCTTTCTGGAGGTCAGCAACAGCGTGTTTCTATGTCGCGTGCCATTGTTGCTAACCCTGACCTGATTGTTGCTGATGAACCGACCGGAAACTTGGATACAAAAAACGGTGATATGATTATGAACCTGCTATCCGACTTAAACCACAAGCTTCATAAGACGATTATTCTTGTTACCCATAACCTCGAATATCTTTCATTGAGTACGCATCGAGTTCAGATTAAGGATGGTACGGCCGCAGAAGACGATGGATCATATGGACTCACGAGTGATCAGAAGAAAGAAAAAATTAAGCGCCTGCAGGAAAGTCTGCTGAAGCAAAAGAACTCACCCGGCAAGGCTCCGACTATTGCAGAGATGACATCGCTGCTTTCAGGTGCGGGTACTCCAGAGTCGACGAAACAGGCCCAGAGTGTTCATCCCGGTATTCAAGTGAATGGAAGCCAGGCTTCGGTTGATGGGGTTTCTAAGAAGCCAAAGGATGTAGTATGAATACGCCACCAGTAAACAGCGGTTCTAAGAAAAAATATTCGGCGAAATATATTCGTATGCGTATTTTGCTGAACATGGCGTATAAAAACCTGCTATTTAAGCGCCTCCGAACCTTTTTAACTGTTTTGGGTGTGGTGATTGGAATTGGCGCCATTGTTTTCTTAGTATCGCTGGGCTTAGGTTTACAAAAAGTTGTAACTGATGAGATTGTCGGATCAAACTCTGTTAAGGCGATTGATGTTTCATCTCCCAAGCCAAAAACCATCAAGCTAAATGAAGACGCCGTCAATAAGTTCGGGCAATATCCAAAGGTGGATAGTGTGGCGCAGACGTTTTCGTTTGCCGGAAAAGTGGTTTTTCAAAGCTCCAACACGGATACCGTTATTAATGGGGCTGATCAGAATTATCTCGATCTCAGCTCATTTAAGCTCGTCGAAGGGGAGAAAATTGCAATACCTTCGGACGATCAGGTAATTGTGAATACGTCACTCCTAAAAACCATCGGTATATCTGATAACGCCAAAATTATGAAGCAAAAAATTAAGCTTGTGATTCCAAAAGAGAAGCGACAAGAAGCGAGCGGCAGCGCAGAAGTGGATGAGGACTTTGAAAAGGAAGTTACGGTGGTAGGAGTCATCGATTCTGGCTCGGGTGCTGAAGTTTTTACAACAGATACGTTACTGTTGAGCTCTGGTTTTCAAGATTATAATCAGGTAAAGGTTGTGGTGGCCTCTAAGGAAGATGTGCCGGCTGTGCGTAAACAGATTGAGAGCCAAGGCTTTCTGACCGCATCGCCAGTCGATACTTTAGACCAGATTAATCAAGTCTTTACTATCCTTAACTTCCTACTGGCGGGCTTTGGTGGTATCGGTATGGTGATTGCAGTACTTGGTATGTTCAATACGCTCACCATTTCGCTCTTAGAAAGAACTAAGGAGATAGGGCTACTCATTTCGCTTGGCGCTCGCCGTAAGGATGTAAAGCGTTTGTTTATTATTGAGGCCTTGGCACTGTCATTTATGGGTGCGGTTTTTGGGATCGTGGTTGCCTGGGCTCTTGGTAGGGGGATAAATATGGCACTGTTTAATCTTGCTCAGTCGCGGGGTGTTGGCGACACGTTTTCCGTCTTCTTTATACCCCTCTGGTTGATTGTCGGAATCTTAGCCTTTACTGCTATTACTGGCTTGATAGTCGTCGCCTATCCTGCCAGAAGAGCCTCCAGAATTAGTCCGATAGATGCGTTGCGTCATGAATAAACTAGCTCACCCAAAGCTGTTATCTCGTCTCCATGTGCGATTGATCTTGTATCTCGGTATTTTTGTACTACTCGGTGTGGTGTTGGCATATGTACGGTGGCAATCAATTAATAAGAGTATTGATGAAGTTTCTCAAGAATTTCTTACGAGTGAAGCTAAGCGCTTTGAAGCGAGTAGGGCAACAACTGGAGACCTCATACGTGCCTTGAGCTACGATTACACGATTTGGGATGAGATGGTAGATGCGATTCGATCCAACGATCAGGTTTGGTTGCAGGAAAATATCGAACCGGCACTTGATACATACAAGGTAGATGCTGCCTGGGTTCTTACAAAGAGTTCTCAAGAGATTTATCGAGTCGCGCGAGATGGGCAAGATGTTGCTTTTCCATTAAACGATTTATCGGAGAAGCAAGCACAACTATTCCAAAAGGGATATTTTGTTGATTTCCATACCGTGATTGACGGCGTGGTGTATCAGGTGCTTGGCGCACCGGCGCAACCGACTACCGATATAGAGAGAAGTACAGTGCCGCAAGGATATTTCTTTGTGGCGAGAAAACTTGAGCGACCAGATATTATCTCAAGATTGGAGAGTTTAGGTGATGTTGATGTAAATATATCAACAAATAGTGGTTTAGAGCCCCGTTCAATCACCCCACGATCAGGCGCATTTACGTTCGAAGATCCGATATATGGCTATGATGGGTTACAGGTTGGTGCTTATCGCGTGGCGGGCTATTCTGCCTATATAGAGCGCACGTCTAATGTTCTCTATGGCCAATACCTGATATTTATGAGTGTCATGTTGGCATTTTTATCTGTTATTGGAGTTACTATCTATCTGGTTGTCACATTGCCAATGAGAAGATTGTCTAAGAGCATTTCTGCACGAGATCCTAAAGCCCTCTCGCAGCTTAAAAAGCGCAAGGATGAACTGGGGCAGGTGGCTGAACTGATTGTGCAGGAACAAGAGCAGGAACTCACGTTAAGGGCCACACATATGGAGCTTGAAGCGGCTCAAGCTGAGCTTGAGAAACAGTTACGTGAATCAGAACGTATGAATGATCTTATGGTTGGGCGTGAATTACGAATGGTTGAATTAAAGGAGCAGCTGCGTGAGCTGAAAAAGAAAGTTCCGCGCAAGAAAGGTAGTTCATCGTGATTCGTTTAGGTGGTTATTTTGACCGGATACTCAATGCAGGTATTGATCCTCAGTCAGTCGATGCGGCTGAATTGCGTCGCATTAAGTTTTTTTATGCCTATATATTTATTGGTATATTTGCCTGTGGAGGGTCGGCATTAGTTTTGTTTATGTCGCAGCCGACAGGTTTTAGTTACATCGCTCTTATCATTACACTAACTATCCTTGTCGTACTCGGTTTAGTATTGCGCTTCTTAAAACGGACCGATGTCGTCGTGCAGTTGCTATTATCCTTCTTTTTCGCCTTGGCTTGGTTTATTTTGATTCAAAGCGAGACTACTACAGGTATATTTTGGCTTTACGTGTACGCACCGATTTCTGCATTACTTTTGCGTCGGCGGATAGCACTTTTTTGGATAATAGCATTTGCTATTTGGATCACATTTCTTGGAACGTTTTCATGGCTCGGCACTACGACTTATGAAGAGGTCCAAGTCTATGCCTTTGTTGCAACTTTTCTGCCGATTTCATTATTCATGGTCGCATACCGGCGTATTACCGAAAAGGCGGAGCGTGAAGTGTACGAAAAAGATATCAAACTTAAAGAATTAACCCAGAAATTAGAGGCTGAGCTTGCATTTGCCTCTCGTTCTAAGCAGCAACTAGATGGGCTGAGCGTTGCGCTATCTAATCAAAACAAAAAGCTTACTAGCAGTAAGTCCGCGCTATTAAATCTGCTAGAAGATGCTCGCCAGCTAGAAGGAGAGCTGAAGCGCTCCAAGGCTAATGTTGAAAAACAAGTGGAGAGTCGTACGAGGGAGCTATCTTTGGAGCGGGCTCGTCTTGAATCTACGCTCGAAAGTCTTCCAATTGCTGTAGTGCTCATAGATAAAAATGGGAAAGTTGCGGATGCCAACGATAAAGCATATGAGTTAGTAGGTGTGCCAGAAGCGCACCATGCCTCTCGTGTCGCACACAGGAAAATTTCCACATTCATTGATAAGAAACTACAATTGATGAAATTTATACAACAATGTTCGAATTCAACAACCTGCGTTATGATTCCGGAGCTCACATACAAGGATGAATTTTATAAGGTAGCTCTAGGGCCCGTGGAGTCTCAAGATAGTGACACGAATGGGGGTGTGGTCGTTGTAATAGAAAATATAACGGCCCAGAAACTCCTCGATCGTTCTAAAGATGAATTTCTCATGATTGCATCGCATGAGTTGCGCACGCCACTGACTGCCATTCGAGGAGATGCTGCAGTCTTATCAAAATACATTGAAAAAGATATGAACAAAAAAGATGCACAAGAGCTTGTTCAGGATATCCGCGGTTCAAGTGACAGATTATTGGGTGTGGTGAATGATTATTTAGAGCTTTCGAGCCTCGAGCAGGGTAAAATTCCATTTAATTTGCAGCGCCTAGATATGATTGCGCTTTGTCAGCAGGTTATAGATGAGAATCGTCCTTTGGCAAATGAGAAGAAGTTGAAGCTCATCTACAAGAAGCCCCGTAACTGCACCTTATGTGCTCAGGCCGACCCCACGCGGGTGGCGCAGGTTATTCAAAATTTACTCTCAAACGCTATTCATTACACGCAAAAGGGTACGATTACCTTAGAGTTATCTGCCAGTAAGGAAAAGATTGCGTGTCGCGTGAAAGATACGGGCGTGGGTATTTCTAAGTTTAGTCAGAAGAATTTGTTTGATAAGTTTAATCAGGCTCAGGATAACCTACTTACTCGAGACCCCGAACGAAGCACTGGACTCGGCCTCTACATTGCTAAATTGCTTATTGAAAAGATGCACGGGCACTTAGTGCTGGAATCTTCCGTACTGAAGAAAGGCTCGGTCTTTGCCTTTAGTCTGCCGGTTTATCGCAATGAGACCAAAAAGAAGCCGACATAATCTTAAAAAACCTATACAATACAGGTAAGAAGGAGATAGCATGACGAAAAAGAAAATTCACCTTATTGAAGACGACCCATTATTGTCGCGCATGTATGAGCGCCTATTCACTATTCATGATTTTGACTTTATGGTTGATCTGGATTCGCAGGTTGGTTTAGAGCGCGTTAAGACTGAGAGGCCGGACCTGGTTTTACTGGATATTATGATGCCGAATCTTAATGGGCTCGAGGTATTGAAGCTTTTAAAATCGGACGATACCACGAAGGCTATTCCGGTCGTGATGATTACTAACGTTGAAGATGACGATACTCAAAAGCAGGCGGAGGAGCTTGGCGCCGATGGCTATCTCATTAAAAGCCGGTTTGACCCAGACGAAACTGTCGAGTACGTGACCAAAAAGCTTAAGTAGTTATTGTTCGTATTTTGTTTGCTTTTTAAGATATAAATGCTCTATAGTGAGTGAGTGTTAGACTCACTTCTCGCATCAGTTGAAGAATACCGTGTTATGTATCTCGACTTCGATTCATTCTTTGCTTCTGCGGAACAGCAGCGGCGACCGGAGTTAAGGGGCCGGCCGCTTGGGGTATGTCCGTTTGTGTCCGAAGGAGGCTGTATTGTGGCGGCTTCCAGAGAGGCTAAGCGTTTGGGTGTAAAGACTGGGATGCGGGTATTTGAGGCACGTCGACTTGCGCGCGATATCGTATTGGTTCGTGATACGCCGGCATATTATCGAGCAATTCATGCGCGGACATTAAAGATCCTTGAAGATACTCCGTGTCGTGTGGTGGTGCGCGGGATCGATGAAATGGCGCTGGTACTGCCTTCATATATGCGTACACGAAAGGCTGGAGAAGATTTAGTGGATAGTTTGAAGCAGTCATTTTTAACTCAGCTTGGCGAAGTGGTTACGGCATCTATGGGATTAGCGGCAACCAGCTGGCAGGCTAAAATGGCGGCTTCGGCACGAAAGCCCAATGGGTTTGTGGTTTTGGGCCGAGCAGATTACGAGTCATTCTATGCAGGACTGAAGCTTACGGATTTGACGGGGATTAGATATCGCATGGCTCGACGGCTTTATGCGCTTGGTATTCATAATCCTCTGGAGCTGTATCGAGCGAGCGAACCGTTGTTGAGAAAAGGACTGGGGGTGAACGGCACTAAGTGGTATCTGCGCTTACGGGGTGTAGAAGTTGACGATAGGCCGCCTGCGATGAAGCAATCAATCGGGCATCAGACGACTTTAATGCCGCGAGCAGCACTTTCTTTTAGTGAATTGGAGGCGGTGATGGGTGCCATGATGCTGAAGGTTGGTTATCGGTTGCGGGCTACTGGTCGTGGAGCGCGGGGGATGGCGGTTGCTGTGAGATTTCTTGATGGAGGCGGTTGGCATGGAGCGGCACGTCATTTGCAGTTACTCGTGAGCCATCGAGACCTTGTGGCGGCCGGTGGCAAGATCTTACAGCAGCTCCAGAGGCAGTTTCGGCCAGTGAAGAAACTAAGTATTACCACGTTTGATCTTGTGGCTACCGGTCAGATGTCACTATTGGAGAGTGTCGAGCGAGACAGTGACGTATCGGAGGCGCTTGATTATTTACGAAAAAAATATGGTGCGCACATAGTACGCTTGGCTTCTTCGATGTGCGGTGAGGTTTTCCCAGATCGAATAGGCTTTGGTGCTCCAGAAAGCCTATTTTTGCCAGAAGGGTAAGGCTTGAAAAAAAACGCTTTTTCAGATATGATAAGCCCGCTTTTAGATGGGTCCTTAGCTCAGTTGGCTAGAGCGCTTCCTTGACGTGGAAGAGGTCAGAGGTTCGAGTCCCCTAGGACCCACCATTTGAATAGTTTATACTAATAGCATAAAAGAATAGGGCGTTAAAAGGGTAGCTTCACCATCTACTCGAGGCCCCGTAGCTACGGGCGTAACACGTAGCGCAACAGTGATTTACCTTTCCTGGTAAATAAGTCTGGTGGAACCCCCCAATCTATTTGGGGCCAGACACATCGGGATAGGTGTTTTTATTTAAATGAGAGTAGGAGATAAAGATGAGCGATAATATACATGCAATGCGACATAGTGCAGCTCACGTGTTGGCGGCTGCTTTGCAGAAACTCTACCCAGAAGCAAAGTTTGGGGTGGGCCCAGTCATAGATTATGGTTTTTACTATGATGTAGCTTTCGAAGAGGCCATATCAGATAAGGACCTCAAGAAGATTCAAAAAGAGATGCGCTCGATTGTGAAGCGTAATTTGCCGATGGAGCGTGAGGAATGGCCTATCGAGCAGGCAATTAAATTTTTTCAAGATAATGGTCAGCCATTCAAAGTTGAGTTATTGCGAGATTTACAACAGCATGGTACAACAAGCATAAGAAATATAGACTCTTCAGACCTTGGTGTTGATGACACTGATGAAAAAATAACAACGGTATCAGTCTATAAAATTGGGAATTTTGTAGACCTCTGTCGGGGCCCACATGTTGAAAGTACTGGGCAAATTGGGTCGTTTGAGTTGACTCGTCTGGCAGGTGCATATTGGCGCGGAGATGAGTCTCGCGATCAATTACAGCGTGTGTATGGGATAGCCTTTGAGTTTGAGGAAGAACTAGAGAAGCATAAAGCTATGCTAGAGCTTGCGAAGGAGCGAGATCATCGCAAGTTGGGGCGAGAGCTAGATCTATTTACGTTTTCAGAATTGGTGGGGCCTGGATTGCCGCTTTGGACACCGAGAGGAACGGTTATCCGTAATGAGCTAGACGCATTTGTGCAGGAACTGCGTGCTGAGTATGGTTTTGAAGAAGTAACCATTCCACATATCACAAAGAAAGAGCTATATATGCGTAGTGGGCACTGGGATAAGTTTGAAGATGAGCTATTTAAAATTACCTCGCGTGATGGACATGAGTTTGCTTTAAAGCCAATGAACTGCCCACATCACACTCAGATTTTTGATTCACGACCACGGAGCTACCGAGAGATGCCAGTGCGTTACCGCGAGACAACCATGGTGTATCGCGATGAACAGAGTGGTGAGCTGCATGGGCTTTCGCGCGTCCGGTCAATTACGCAGGATGATGCTCACACGTTTTGTCGACCAAGTCAGGTAGAAGATGAGGTGATGAATGTCTGGAGCGTAATTGAGCAGTATTGGAAGGCATTTGGAGTGAACCTGCGAGTACGTCTATCTACGCATGATCCGAAAAATATGAAAGGCTATCTTGGGACTGAGCAGCAGTGGCAGTCGGCGGTAGCTCAACTACGATCAGTAATCGAGCGTAAGGATGTGGAGTTTGAGCTTGGTGAAGGTGAGGCGGCTTTCTACGGACCTAAGATCGACTTCATAGGTTCGGATGCACTTGGCAGAGAGTTCCAAGCCTCAACTGTGCAGCTAGACTTTAATATGCCAGAGCGTTTTGATTTGGCCTGTATTGATGAGAGCGGAGCTCGCGAAACAGTTGTGATGATTCACTGTGCAATTGCTGGCTCGGTCGAGCGTAGTATTGTCTTGTTGCTCGAGCATTTTGGAGGTAATTTTCCTGTGTGGCTTGCACCACAACAAGTAGCGGTTCTGCCAATTTCCGAGAAATTTATAGAATATGCTGATAAAATTACAACAAAATTGAAAGAGCAGGGCGTTAGAGTTGATGTGAGTGCCGAGAATGAATCGCTAGGCAAGCGCATACGGTCTGCAGAAGTGAGAAAAATACCATACACACTCATTGTCGGAGAGAAAGAAGTGACTGACGAAATGGTCGCTGTACGAAGATTTGGTGAGGGTGATTTGGGAGCCATGAAGGCAGATGAATTTGCAGAAAAAATTGCCAAAGAGATCTACAACCGTAGTCTCTAGTCCGCATGGCAAGCTTTTGGCGATTGTCGGACCAACTGCTGCCGGCAAAACGGGTGTTGCACTGAGCTTAGCCGGGCAACATCCGATTGAAATTATTTGCGCAGACTCTCGCACGATCTATCAGGGGATGGACATCGGTACAGCAAAGCCAACTTTGAAAGAGCAAGTTCAGGTGCCACATTGGGGCCTAGATCTGGTTAAGCCTGGTGAATCGTATTCGGCGGCGCAGTTTGTAATCTATGCCGAGCAGAAAATACAAGAAATTTGGGGGAGAGGTAACGCTGCGGTGATAGTCGGTGGAAGTGGGATGTATATTGATGCACTGCTTTTTGGCTACAAGTTCCGCACTGCAACTTCACAAAAGCAAGATTTTAGCTTGATGCCATATGATGAGCTAGTAACACTAGCACAAAACCAGTATCCTGCCGAGATAAAACACATTGATGTAAAAAATACTAGACGATTAGTACAGCTTTTGGAAAAAGGACCCGTAAACAGTGCAGATCGTGATGATCTAAAATATCAGGCTAAAATTATCGGTATTGACCCGCCGAAGGGTGATCTCCAGATAAGAATTGATAAACGGACAGATCAGATGTTGAAGCAAGGATTTGTTCAAGAGTGTGAATTGCTTGTAAATACATATGGGAATAGTTGTCGGGCACTTCAGACCACAGGATACTCTGCGGTTGTCGGCTACTTACGGGGAGAAATGAGCTACGAGGATATGCGGCAAAGAATCGTGATAGATACAAGGAGACTCGCGAAGAAGCAACGGACGTGGTTTCATCGCAACTCACACATAGAATGGGCTGAAGATGAAGGGGAAGCGTTAGTAATTGCAAACTCCTACTTGCAAGCGTAACAAGGTACAATAGGTACATGAAGCGTTTGCGAAATGCACTAGGAATAACTGCCGGTAAGGCTACAGGACGTTCTATGAAGCTGCTTGGTCGGCATAGTACTGCACTTCCGGGCTTTGTTGCTGAGCGCATAGGAAGTCAGCCACTGGAACACTATATGCGTAAACGTTCCTACGCAAAAACTATCTTGGTAACTGGAACGAACGGCAAGACAACCACCACAATGCTGATCGCAAGCGTGTTCCGCGAGGCGGGCTATGTGGTGGTAAATAATGGCTCTGGATCAAATCTAACTCGCGGGGTACTAACGGCCCTACTGGACGACAGGCGCCAGGGTGATGACTCGGTGCTGCTTCTCGAAGTAGACGAAGCTAGCATGCCGGCAGTTTGTAAGGCTACTAAGCCAGATATTATTGTTGTATCAAATATTTTTCGTGATCAGTTAGATAGATACGGAGAAGTAGATACAACAAGAAAATTACTAGAACAAGCTCTTGTCTCCGCCGCAGATGCACAACTCGTGCTTTGTGCCGATGATCCGCATGTAGCTCGATTAGGACTAGAGGAGGGCCGAGCCGTCAGCTACTTTGGCCTCAATGCATCTGGGATAAAGGCCTTGCCACATGATCATGCCAGCGATGTGCCGCTCAGCCCAGCGACTGGAGCACCTCTTGTGTACTCGCGCAGATATTTTGGGCATGTCGGCAAATATAAGGCCACCGACGGGAGCTTTGCTCGACCAAACCCAGACGTTTCTATAGAGGCGATATTGCGCGAATCGCATGCGCAAGTGGTAACGATGAAACTGCGCGGACAAGATCAACCATTGGTGATTCGGAGTAGTCTCGTGGGGACGTACAACACCTATAATTTGGCTGCCGCAGTAGCAGTAGCGAGCTCTTGCGGGCTCGATATGGAGCAAGTGACAAAAGCCTTACAGCATAAAAATACCGCCTTTGGTCGCCAAGAGACTCTGCATTTTGAGGGAAAGCGCTGTACGTTTTTGCTCATTAAAAATCCGACCGGCTTTAATCAAGTGATTCAGTCATTTTTTCTGGCGGGAACGACCAGTCCGGTTTTGATTGTAATTAATGATAATTTTGCCGATGGTAAGGATATATCTTGGCTTTGGGACGCTGCCCTAGAAGATCTGGCCACAACCGGTCAAATTATCGTTTCGGGATTACGCGCCTATGATATGGCGTTGCGTCTTGAGTATGCAGGTAAGAAGTGCCGAGTAATTGAGGACCCTATTCGAGCGCTGCGTACTCTTGCTAAAAGTGATGCCGAAGAAGTTTTGGTATTGCCGACATATACCGCACTTCTGGAGATGCGTAAAAAGCTCGCCCTCAAATTGGAGCATAGTTCATGACACGCACACAAAAAATCACCATTCTTTACCTGTACCCACACGAGATGAATACCTATGGCGATTGGGGGAATGTGCTGGTTTTACAAAAACGGTTAGAGTGGCGAGGCTACTCGGTTGAAGTGGTAGAACATAGGCCCGGTGATGATCTTAAAACTAAGCCAAATTTACTATTCTTCGGCGGCGGTCAGGATAGTGGTCAGGGGTTAATCTTGCAGGATCTTGAGCGCATAGCTGATCGATTAAGAGCTTGGATTGAAGCTGGTCTGCCGGTACTAGCTATCTGTGGAGGATATCAGCTATTGGGGCGTGAGTTTATTACGCATTCAGGTGAAGAGCTTCAGGGTGTTGGTGCGTTGCCGGTTACTACCCTTGCCGAATCTGGACGGTTGATAGGCAATGTAGTGCTACAAAGTGATGTGTTTGGTGAGGTAGTGGGGTTTGAGAATCATTCAGGCCGTACGTCTTTTCTACATGAAGAAGTGGTAGCTCTTGGGCGAGTTCAAAGCGGCGGCGGGAATAATGGTGTGGATGGAAAAGAGGGGATCATCTATAAATCAACTATTGGCACATACCTCCATGGACCGCTTTTACCGAAAAACCCCCAAGTAGCTGACTGGCTTATTGCCAGAGCCTTGGGAGTTTCGAACAAAGAATTAGTTCAGCTACCAGACACTTTTGTTGCTCAGGCGCGGGCTGCTGTAGCAAGAAAAAAGTAGCTGTACTCATTTGAAAAGCAGATAGGTTCAGTTTTTTCTTACGCTAAACTTCTCGATATATATTGAGCTTCTGAATCTATTTCGTGTACACTAGTGAGTAAGAAAAATATTGAAGGGATCTGCCATATGCAAATCGAGTCGCTTTTTGGTTCAAAGACCCGGGTAAAATTATTGAGCCTTTTTTATAATAATCCCGAGCGTCCGTTTTATGTGCGCGAGATTACTCGAAAAATTAATGAGCAGATTAACTCTGTACGTCGTGAGCTTCAGAACCTTCTCAATATTGGCATAGTAAAATCTGTTAACCAATCTAATCGCCTCTATTACGAGATAGACCCATCATTTAAATTTCACGGTGAGCTGATGTCGATCTTCCAGCGAATTCCTGCAAAATCTAAAGAGATCCGCGAAACGAAGGAAGAAGATCAAATCCTCAAGAAAATTCAGAAGGCCGGCAATGTAAAAGTGCTATTTCTCTCTGGCGCGTTTGTGCGTGGCAGTATGCAAAACGTTGATATCTTCATTGTGGGCGATATGAATAAGGCCAAACTAGCTCAAGTAATTGGCGATATGGAGACGGCTATGAATCGCGAACTCAATTACACGGCCTTCAGGTTGGAGGATTTCGATTATCGGCGTAATTTAAATGATCGATTCCTACTCGATATGCTTGATGCTCGTAAGATTGTATTACGTGATGACCTCAAAATATTTGATAAAGCAACTAAGCAGCCTACAGATGAAGTGGAATCAACTGGTCCGGTACAAGTTAATGTTTCCGCACCGCACCCAGAAATTACTACAGAAGAGGCAATTCGTATGGCAGAGTTAGGTTAGGTGTAGTGTGGCTGCTTCACAACCATCTCCGACAATAACGATTCAAATCTCCTGGAAGACTATCTTCGCGATTGCTGGCGTGGTGCTCGGTGCTTGGGTTGTATACACAATCGGCAATTTTTTGATCCTACTGTTTGCAAGTATTGTGGTGGCCACTGCCTTGGCGCCATACGTGCGATCGCTCGAAAAGAAGGGGCTGCCGCGTTGGGCGGCTGTTACAGCGATATATTTGGCGATTTTTCTGATTCTTGGTCTCATCTTAGTTTTGGTAGTCCCGACTATCTCAAAGCAAGTGAGTGATTTGGTTGAGAATTGGCCAAATATCAATCGTTCTTTGCAGGCAAGCCTTAGCCAGAACGATGCACTGCGAGGACTTTATGATTCGTTCACGGCGGGATCTGCTGATGGTGGATCCATATTCTCACAGGTAGTGAATATCACCTCAGTCTTTGTGAATGGCGTAGCAACTACAGTGCTTTTCTTTGTGCTAACTTTTTACCTGTTGATGAACGGTCGAAAGCTAGCCCACTTCTTAGTTGGCCTCGTACCACAGGGTAAGGAGCGTGAGCGCTATGGCAGGTTAATTGCGAATATGTCTGAGCGAATGGGTTTTTGGTTTCGGGGGCAGTTTATTATCTCTCTCATGACATTTCTGGTGGTGTGGGCGGCACTTTCTTTACTGCGAGTTGAGTATGCTTTGACCCTAGCTCTAATTGCCGGGGTGGCTGAATTTATTCCGCTCGTTGGCTCTTGGATCGGAGCAACCCCCGCCGTGCTTGTTGCTTTTGGGCAGGCGCCGATAGTGGCATTGTTTGTCGTGATTTTCTTCTTTGCTTGGCAGTCGTTCCAGGGGTACATCATTAGCCCGCAAGTAATGCGTAGAGCAATTGGTGTGCCTTCAATTTTTATTCTTATTTCTGTATTGATTCTGGCAAATCTGATTGGCTTTGTCGGTGTCTTTCTGGCAGCGCCGATTGCAGCTGCAGTTGCGGTACTTGTAGAAGAATATGCAGAGGGTGTGCACACTCAACTCAAGCGAGGCTTGGCTGCTAGGAGTGGGCAGCGCAAGAGCTAATCTGATATACTAACATTCATGGATATTTCACTCGGAAAAGACACAACTCTATTTTTGCATGGGCGCGACGTTACTATGGCTATTGGCCCAAGCCTTGAAATTAAAACAGATGTTTTTTTTACAACAAAAGGTGCAGAACCTAAAGCCGAGGTAAGCAAGTTCTTTCAGGGGGCAGGCGAGTACGAAGTGCAAGGAGTGATGGTTGATGGTGTTGCAACCGGGCAGGGGCTGACCTCATACCATGCCATATATGATGGAGTGAGTGTGGCGGCAGTCACACTACAAAAAGCTGAAGACCTTACGGATGAAATGCTAGAACACCTACAGCCTTCGCATGTGCTTGTACTGTGGCTTGAAGACGGCACAGCACAAGATGTGGCCCAGTTAATGGCGCGATTTGACGCATATCAGCTGATTCCAGCTCAGGTTCCGTGCGACAGTGAGTCTTTGGAAAAAGAGCTGCAGCTTAAGGCTGAAGCAATTCCAAAATTGAAGCTATCTACAAAGAACTACACGGACGGTATTCGTTTGCTCACTACCTTAAGCTAGATATAGATAATTTATAACTAAAAAACCACCCAAAGTAGAGGGTGGTTTTTTAGTAGAAAAGATTGGTTACGCAGTAGTGAGCTCGTCTTTGCCGAGATCTTTCGCATGCTTCTTAAGGGTGCGAATTGTAGAGGCGGCCAACTTAACACGAACCTTCTCACCATTAATGATGAGGGTTTTCTTCTGGAGATTTGGCTTCCAGACTTTTGGGGTGGCGCGCATTGAATGACTCACGTTGTGGCCAAATTGCTTACCTTTTCCTGTGATGTCGCATTTGTAAGACATAGTAAAAATTCCTAACCCAAGCATAATAACAGATATGGACTAGTTTGACAAGTCTGACATAGGCCCAAAGCTGGTATACTAAATCTATGAATTTCTTAGAGATTATTAATTTGCTATTTATCTACGTAGTGGCTATTACAATTCATGAGTATAGTCACGCTGCGGTGGCACACAAGCTAGGAGATCCTACCGCCAAACAGGAAGGGCGGTTGACTCTCAACCCGATGGCCCACATTGACCTGCTTACTACATTGGCACTGCCCGTTTTGCTGATTTTGGCCGGGAGCCCAGTCATTTTTGGTGCTGCCCGTCCAGTTCCATTTACGCCATATCTAGTGCGAGGTGGTAAAAAAGGCGCTGCCTTGATTGCGTTAGCTGGCCCGGTGAGCAACTTGATCTTGGCCGCTCTGGTGGCGATAGTGATTCGTTTGGTTCCAAGTCTTGCAGCAGCTGGAAGCGGACTGCTTATTTCGATGATGACTGTGAATATCGCTCTGGCGCTCTTTAATTTGCTTCCAATTCCACCCCTTGATGGATCGCGGGTGCTCTACGCTTTTGTACCAGCAGGCATGCAAGACGCGATGGAGCGATTTGAACGCACTGGTCCAATTGTGATTCTGGTGATTTTTCTTGTTGGCTACCCGTTTATTGCGCCATATCTTGGCACCGCTACACGGGCAATTACTCGCTTTCTTCTCGGGGTGTAGGCCTGATATACTGAGTATAACCCTCGGGCGCGCGATACAAGCTTATATTTTTTCTGCTTAGAGAATAAAACGGGAGACCTAGATTGCGCTTCATCTTAGCTTGCTATACATGGAGTGGCTGCGGACACCCACCTGGAATTTTTGCCAGGGAAAATATTCTGCTTACCGGCGCCATGGGGGATTTTATTTACAACTTAAAGCGCTTTTTCCATAGTGTTGGCTGCGATATAGAGTCGGCTCGCAGGATATCAACGTGGGACTCTATCTGGAGATGTTGAGCGATTTTACGAATTTGGGTACTAATGTCATAGGGAAAGATCCAGAGTGCTGAGCTAAAGCGTAGAAAACCGAGTCGTTTGAGTTCGATAAGAAACTGATTGCGGGCAATTTTATGTGACTCCGGGATCTGATAGGTGACAAAAAGCCAGCGTTTATTCCAGTTTTTTGGTGAATGTATCGAGAGGGTGGCTGGCTTACGAAGTTCGCCACGCTTCAGGAGTGCGGTGCCGCGATTGGTAATTTTATAGAGCTTCTCGGTATCAATTCGGCCTTGTGAGAGTGCTCCTTGGCGCGAGAGGATGGCTAGGGTGTCTTTTATGCGAGCTCGTGGTGCGCGAGCCGTATTCCAGCTAAAAAGCTCTAAAAGTGCCTTATCTTCCAGGAGTGAAGCTTCGGTGGCAACGCCTCTTTGCGCAACTTTTTTAAGCAGTTCCTGCGATTTAGATATTTTTTTCATATTTGTCATGCTTAAGCATGATTATTATGTATAGAGTACTGATAAGTCAACCTGGTTTGATACAATACAGAGAGCGGGGTGTGGCGCAGTTGGCTAGCGCGTACGGCTGGGGGCCGTGAGGTCGCAGGTTCAAGTCCTGTCACCCCGACCAGATTTTATTTGCTACAATAAGTACATATTTATGTCAGAAACCTCAGTTTTTACAAAAATTCGCCAAGGTGAAGTACCAGGAGAGATCATCTATCAGGATGAGCGGGTATTTGTCATTATGACGATTGCTCCACATAACCCTGGACACTGCTTGGTGATACCTGTTGATGAAATTGGAAACTTTGAAGAAGTTCCGGAAGGTCTCTACTTGCACATGATGAAGGTCGCGCAGCAATTAGCGAGGATTCAGCGCAAAGTGTACCGGTCTCCAAAAGTTGCGATGATAGCAGCAGGCATGGAGGTGGAGCATGCCCATATCCATCTTTTCCCTCTGTATTCTGAAGCTGACATTGCATTTACGAACGCAAAACATCCAGATTTTTCAGAGGTGCAAGCTGAGGGTCACAAACTTAAGGCCGCCATCGAGGAGTCACCAATCATATGATCTGGGCCTTTCTACTCGGTGTTGTGCAAGCAATTACGGAATTTCTACCAATCTCTTCAAGCGCACATCTCTTAATTGCCCCTTGGTTGTTTGGATTTCCGCGTCAAGGATTGGCTTTTGATGCAGCCCTGCATCTTGGTACCTCGTTAGCTCTACTCCTCTTCTTCTGGCGTGATTTCTGGGGAATGATTCAAAAACGAGATAAGTTCTTGTGGTATATCCTAATTGCTTCCATTCCAGGTGCTGCCATCGGCTTCTTTGGAGATAAGCTCATCGAACAATATCTGCATGAAGGGAGCCTAGCTATTCTTATTGCGGCTATCGGCATGATTTTGATGACGGGAGTTATTTGGTATGTGGATGCTACAGCCAAACTTAAGAAGGACCTCACGCAAATGAATCGTAAAGAGGCATTCTGGGTCGGATTGGCCCAAGCTTTAGCGCTCATTCCGGGCATGTCGCGATCTGGGGCTACTATTGCCGCTGGTTTAGCCGCTGGGTACACACGTGAGGCTGCAGCCCGCTTTAGTTTCTTAATCGGTACCCCAATTGCTCTGGGTGCGGGGCTATATAAGGCTACTGACATCATTCAGGCACAGCCATCGAGCTCGGAGGTTATGCAGCTGATAATTGGGGTTGTCACAGCAGCGATTCTTGGGTTTGCGGTGATTCGGTGGCTCCTCGGATACGTGCAAAAGCATAGCCTGCGAGTGTTCCTTATCTACCGCCTGGTATTTGCCAGTACGGTGATAATTATTTGGTTGCTACGCTCATGACAGAACGTGTGCGTATTCACGGCGATGGTGGGTCTCGAGGTAATCCAGGGCCAGCTGCAGGCGCCGCCGTTTTGCTCGGCGCCGATGGGGAGGTGCTCGAAAAGCGGGCCGAATATATGGGGGTGGCCACCAATAATCAGGCCGAATATCTGGCAGTTGAGCTTGGATTACAGGCAATGCATGACTTGAAGATCTCGGCGGCTGATTTTTATTTAGATAGCCAGCTGGTGGTTCGGCAACTTAATGGCCAGTACAAGGTGAAGCATCCCGAGATGAAGGCAGCATTTAATCGGATTCAGGAGCTCAAGCAGGGGCTGGATGTGACCTTTACACATGTGCTGCGAGCCGAGAATACTATTGCTGATACAGCGGTTAATGAATGCCTCGATGCTCACGTTTAGAGTATGGACATTTCTTAAAAAATCTTGTAAAATAACATAGCAAGTAAGTAGGTGATCGCTCCGTTTTTGGAGAGGAAAGTCCGAACAGCTCGAGTACAAGATGGTTGCTAACGGCAACCCGGGGTAACCCGAGGGAAAGTGCCACAGAGACAATACCGCCAGGTGTTCGCACCTGGTAAGGGTGAAAAGAGGGCGGTAAGAGCGCCCAGCTGGTGCTGGTGACAGCATGAGGAGGCAAACCCCATCTGCTGCAAGGCTTATGGATCCCGACGATGTCAAAGCGTACTCGCTTTTCCTTGTATGAGGAGGGATATGTCGCATGATTGTGGGAGAACCACAGCACTGTGTTCCACAGAGATAGATGATCATCACCTTTTTAGACAGGCTAAAAGGGGACAGAATTCGGCTTATCGCTTGCTTGCCCGCAAAAGTTCCAGTGTGCTGGGGTTTTTGCAGATAACTTTATCCTGGTACAATAGAGAAAATGCGCAAACGTAGCGAGTTATTTTTTAACCTTTTATTGGTCCCGCTGGATGCCGCGGCTGTACTTGCAAGCTTTGTAATTGCTTATATTATTCGCGTTGAATATTCGTTAAAGCCAACTGTTTATCAGGTGCCTGGCTGGGAATATCTCTACGCTCTGGTCGCACTTCTGCCATTTGCAGTCTTCTTTTTTGCACTAGCAGGATTGTATCGTTACGAGTCGATGCGTAGTCGCTGGCGTGAATATTCTCAGGTGGTGATTGCTGTTTCGGCGAGCACCATGTTTTTGATTATTGTTGATTTTTTCTCAACAAAACCTCTCTTTCCATCGAAGGCGGTAGTTTTTTATGGATTTGCTCTAGCGATTGTTTTGGTGGTGGCTGAGCGTTTTATTGTGAATCTTTTTCAGCGTTGGCTCTTTCGCTTTGGTATTGGTACTCGTCAAGTGGTCGTTGTTGGTGTTGGGCGCATTGCTGATGACGTGACATATGCGCTGCAGCGCAATCCAGGTTTTCGCTTAGTGCGCGTCTTAGAGCGGAAGAAAGATACGCTCGAGAAGCTCGAGAAGATCGCAAAGAAGCACCACATTGACGAGCTATTTATTGCTGACAAAACTCCGGCTGAGACAGATCAGCTGGAGTATATACGGTTCGCTCATAATAACCACATAGCCTATAAATTTATTCCAAGTCTTGCAGGTATTTATCAGACTCGTAGTCAGCCGTCATTATACGCAGACTATCCGGTACTAGAAATCGTGCGAACGCCACTTGATGGTTGGTGGAGAATTTATAAAACTGTCTTTGATTATCTGGGGGCTTTTCTTGGCATCGTACTGCTCAGTCCAATATTCCTTGTAGTAGCTATAGTGATTAAGTTAACCGATGGCGGTAAGGTGTTCTATCGTCATGCGCGTATTGGAAGACATGGTAGGGTTGTGCGGGTTTGGAAGTTTCGTTCGATGTATGCGAAATATTCCACAGGAGGTGCCTTTAGCAGCAAGTCGGACTTGGAAATTCTACGCGAAATTGGTGGTGAAAAAATGGTTGAAGAATTTAAGCGTGACCAAAAGCTTAAAAAAGATCCCAGAGTCACTCCGATTGGACGTTTTCTGCGAGCAACTAGCATCGATGAATTGCCTCAGTTATTCAATGTGCTGATGGGTGAGCTGAGCCTGATTGGGCCACGTCCAGTGACAGAAGCTGAGCTGGCGCGATACAAAGATAAGGCACCAACTTTCTTGTTGATTAAGCCGGGGATTACTGGTTTGTGGCAAGTATCCGGCCGAAACGATGTTAGCTATGATGAGCGCATAAAGCTTGATGTGTATTACGTAGAGAATTGGAAAGCTTCTCTTGATTTACGCATCCTGTTTCGCACCATTGGTGTGATTTTTAAGCGGAAGGGTTATTAGCTTACTATGGCGGTTCGCGATATCGCAACTTTGCGAGTGGCGGTAGTGCACGATTGGCTTACTAACATAGCCGGCGCCGAAAAAGTGGTGTTTGAAATACTAAAAGTGTTTCCACAAGCCGAGGTATTTACGAGCGTGTATCGGCCAGAGGGGTTTGGAGATGCCCTGAAGAGACATAAGGTTCACACTTCTTTTCTTCAGAAATTACCCATGGCTCGAAAGAGGCATCAGCTTTTTCCGGTTCTGCGGCGATACGCCTTTGAGAGCTTCGATTTCTCTGACTATGATTTGGTGATAAGCTCATCAACGGCAGAGGCAAAGGGCATTATTACTCCGGAATCTACACTGCATATATCATATATCCACACTCCGACGCGGTATTTTTGGAGTCATTACGATCAGTATCTCAAAGATCCAGGGTTTGGCGTACTTGATCCTATCGTCCGTTTTCAGCTGAAGCGCACCATCAAGGCGTCGCGTCAGTGGGATTTTGCTGCAGCGCAGCGACCAGATATATTGTTGGCAAATTCCATAACTGTGCAGAAGCGCATAGAGAAATACTATAAGCGTACTGCTGAAGTGCTGTATCCGCCGGTTGATACCGAGCGCTTTGCCAAGCCCCACTCAAGACCCAGCGATACGCCAGATAGCTACTTTGTGGTTGCATCTCGCCTTATCCCATACAAACGCTTCGATATTGCCGTACGGGCATCTCAGAGGGCTGGCAGACAGCTCGTAGTTGTTGGTGGTGGTAGTGAGCTTAAGAAACTCAGAGAGATGGCCGATGACAGCGTTATATTTAAGGGGCATGCTACCGATGACGATTTGGTGGCGTATGTGCAGCATGCTGAGGCATTGCTTTTTCCAGGGGAAGAAGATTTTGGTATAGCCCCCGTCGAGGCGATGGCCGCGGGCACCCCCGTTATTGCATATGCTGCTGGCGGAGCAACCGAAACCGTTATTCCCGGCAAAACAGGTGAACTTATACCGTCTCAATCAGTAAGTGCTTTTGCTCAGGCACTTAAGGATTTTGACGCTCAAAAATACTCTACTCAGATTCTGCAGAAGCATGCTGAGAAGTTTAGCGAATCAAATTTTAGTCAGCAGCTGTGGCAAGTGGTAGGTGAGGGGCTTAAGCATGCCGGCTGGTCTCATACATAGAAAAACGCTTGTTATTTCTCTGGTGGTATTTGGGGTATTTTTGATTATTACGCAGCCTTTGTATAAAATTCTTGCCCCTACACAATCGCTTCAGTTGCAAAATAAGCCAGCTTATCAGCTATATTCGGCCTTGGCACAGGCTGATCGACCTACTCGAACTCTTCTAGTGTTTGCAAATCATGCGGAGCAACGCATCGGCGGCGGGTTTGTTGGTAGTGTCGGAGTTCTTGAAGGCGGGAATGGTTCGCTTAAGCTCGAATCGGTGCGGAGTGTGTATTATTACGATCATCGCACAGAGGAGAAAGGACTGTTTGTTGAGCCGCCTGAGTATTTAAAAAACTTGACTGGAAACTTAGCCGCGCGAGACTCGCTTATTTCGACCGATAGCAATACAAATGCCCAACTATTTAGGGGCTTATTTGCGCGAGAAACTGGTGAGTATATAGATAATGTTGTTATAATTACACCAAAAGTACTTTCCTTAATTCTCTATTACACTGGACCGATTGAATTGTCGGAGTACTCATTGACGGTTACGCGAGATAATATTTTATCCACCCTGCAACAGGAGGTAGAAGCCGGTCAAGATAAGGCCGCAGGTAAAGACCCAAAAACTATATTAAAAGTATTGGCCGATAAGATGTTTGAAAAATTACCCCAACTGAATGCAGCTCAATTAGCTCAATTAGGTGACGACGTTACGGGGCTGATGCAGACGCAGCAACTCTACGCATATTTGGGCGATGAACGAGTCATGAAGGAGTTGTCTAGCTATCAAGCCCCGGTCGCTAAGCCGGGAGATTTAAATACTTTACAGGTGGCCGCAGCAAATCATGCAGCAAATAAATCCTCACAGGCAATTGCTCAAACTGTAAAATATACATTGAAGATTGCAGATGATGGGCAAGCGCGCTTACTCGTCGAGATAGCTCGTAAGCATCAGTCAGACTATGCGGGTTTCTACATAGATCCAAAAAGTGGTGGCCAGAATTTCATTGTGGGTGATGATTTGAGTTGGCTACAAGTAACATTGCCGGTTGGCAGCATAGATGTATTGCCGTCGGGGCTCACACAGCAGGAGGATCCCACGGTTTTTGGCGCAGATATGCTGACAAAACCTCTAACTACAAGCGCTTTGTCAGAAGAGTTTATGCTACCGGTGCGCTACGCCATGCTGGATGAGGTGGTGATTGATCAGACACTTTTAGCGCAGTTTGGATGGTTTGGGCAGCAGGTAGACTTCCAGGTTGAAGTGCCGGAGAGGTATACGTTTGTGGGCGGTTCTAACGGCGTACAAGGCGAGGGCCGTACGGCTGGTCGACAGTTTTTTCAGATAGATGATGAAAAATTACAATTTGTATTTACAAAACAATAGCGACCCTGTTGAAAGGGTCGCTATTGAGCGGCTATTTTAGCCGATTTTATTTGGAATTAGTTGAGGCTTTTACGACTGCTGAAAATGCTTGTGGTTCACGAGCAGCAATTTCCGCAAGCATTTTGCGATTGAGGGTAATATTGGCCTTACCCAGGTCGGCAATAAGCTGAGAATAGGTGGTACCTTCCTGGCGCGCAGCAGCATTGATGCGGGCAATCCAAAGTGAACGGAAGTCGCGCTTTTTATTGCGGCGATCACGGTATGCATAGCTAAGTGACTTGAGCACAGCTTCATGGGCCTTGCGGTAGGAAGCACGACGGGTGTGCCCCATACCTTTAGTCATCTTGAGGATTTTTTTATGCCGACGGCGGGCGGTAACAGAACGTTTAACGCGCATTATTTGGCTCCCAGCATTTTCTTAATTGCTTTTACGTTTGCTGCTTCAACAGCATGCTCTTTCGAGTACATGCGCTTGCGTGCCCCACTCTTAGCAATCAGCTTGTGAGTACGATAGGCACGACGACGAAGTAGAGTACCTTTAGCGGTAATCTTAAAGCGCTTTGCAGCGGTCTTGCGGGTCTTAACTTTTGGCATCTTTTTTCCTTGCTAATACTGTCGACATTTCTCGTCCGCTTAGAGCGATTGGCTGCTCAACGGTAGCTTCGTCCGTAAGCTGCTCTACAAAGCGCTCGAGAACACCACGACCCAGATCGGGGTGGGTGATCTCGCGACCACGAAAGCGTAGATTAATCCGTACTTTATGGCCTTGATCGAGAAATTTGCGGGCTGCCTTTACCTTGGTTTCGATATCATGTGTATCGGTTTTGAGTCCAAGGCGCACCTGCTTGATGTCGACTTGTTTCTGATTGCGTCGGCTTTTTTGCAGGTGTTTATCCTGCTCGTAACGATACTTTCCCCAGTCGATGACGCGAACGACGGGTGGAGTTGACTGAGGAGCAACCTCAACTAGGTCGAGGCCAGCGTTTTCGGCTTCCTGGAGAGCTTTCTCGAGGGAGACGACTCCGAGCTGTTCGGACTCCGCACCAATCAGACGCACCTCACGGGCTGTTATCTGGCGGTTGATGCGAATGCGCTTCTTATTAATGCTTTCAGTACTCCTGTTCGTTTGTAGCACCATCATACCACTGAAATCCGAGAAAATCAATATTTTAAGATGTCGTTTTTCTCGGTTATCATCTTGATTGAGAATTGGGCAGGCTCTATACGGAATTTTTCCGGCAGATTTTTAGAAAACGCCTCGCTTGCGAAGCGATGAGGGGTGTGAACGTCTATTCTTGAAGCCTGTATATGAAATACATCTTCTGTGGTTTTTTGAACAGTTCTTGTTTTCAATTTCTTCTCCAAGAGATTTGCATCCTTCTCCTGGAGCTTAGTAGTGTGAATGGTGTGTCTTTTTTCGGCAGTAATCGTAATTATATGCTGTTCTCGACTGGTAATATCTTCGTGAACACTGATTGTTACGAGTTCAACCGGAGCATCAATGCGTAGCTCACTTCCATTTGGAGTGGAAACGAGAAAGCGACTAGGCGCTTCGCTTGAAGTATCATTTTTGATGCGTAGTGTATGGGTAAACCAAATAGTATCAGCGCAAACAAAGGCCTTTTGCTCGGTTATTTTTCTGGCGGCGATGGCCTGCATAGATCGCTTGAGGCCACGCTCCATGTAGGGAGCGATACGCCAGGTGAGTGCAAGCTTTTCTGGAGGGGAGATGTGAGCAAAAATTGGTGTTTCGTTTGGGCCGGCATGCGATAGGCGGCAGGATTCTGAAATAATCGTATCGAGCCAAGAAAATCCACCCAGTGCAATAATGGTGTCTGGGTTTTTTGCTATGGCTTGTTCTAATTTTTGTGGGAGCTCTTCTTTGTTTGGCAGTTGGACGACATCGACTTCTAGGCGTGCTTCAAGAGCAAGCTTTTGCAAGAGTTGTATTAATTTTTGGGTGTCAAACGGCAGACCTGGCTCTATGAAGAGGCTATTCATGTAGTAGACTCTTTCTTGCCGCTTGGCTGCTTGATGCGTGCATCGATTTCTGACCCAGCATCTATACTAATTCGTGGTGTAAGTAATACGCCCCGTACTTTTGCTGACTTTTTTACAACAATAGAGTCTCTTCCGCTTACTTCTCCATCTACTACTCCCAACAGAGTGACGTTGCGTGCCTCGATTGAGCCGTTGAGCTTTCCATTTTCACTAATCTCACAAAAGCCATTTGTTGTGATTTCGCCGGTGTATTCGCCATCTATAACAATGTCTTCTTGTTCTCGAATTTTACCTTCTATTTTGGCGAGGGCAGAAAAGTAGAATCCGGCGGTTTGCCGGTAGTCAAACGGCGATCTTTTAGCTGGCATGTGGTTCGCGTGGATTTTGCTTATTGGCCTTAGCGAGGGCAGCAGCCTCTTCTTCAGATAAGTTATGAGAGCTGTGTCCGTGCTGAATTTGTTTGGCATACACTCGAGTGCCGGTTCGGGCATGAATACTTGAGAGTACATAGCCATTCCCGCGAGCATCAATTATTGCTAGACAGAAGCTTTGGTCTCCACCGGTGTCATTAAATGGATTAAAGCGTACGAAACCGAGACGTGTACCGGCTTTTTCTGCTAGAATAGTGGTTTCTTTAAGGGAATGTTGGAGGTGTTCGATATCTTTTGTTTGTTGTTGAATCTGGCCAGCGTATTGATTTAGGGCACGCATTACCGGTTGGGGTTGGGTATTGTTAAAGAAAATGCCAAACTCCTTCTCAATTTTGAGTAATTTATAGACGAGCCAGCCACAGATGCTAGCCAACGCCACCACACACACAATCAAAAAGATATCCAATTCATTCCCCTTCAAACTTTATACTCATTATAGTCCTTCAGATAAAAGCTTGGCAAGATAAGGAGGAGACCGTAGAATGAAAGGAAATAGTGCAGAAGGAGGCTCGCGTGGCGCGCAAAAAACAACATCTACGATATCAGGCCAAAAAAGGCCGGATGCATACGGCGGCGTCGGCTGACGAAGTCTCAACTCCTGCAGCTGCATCTCAAGTTGATACGGCAAAAGAAAATAGTAGTCATAAAAAAAATGCTGCCAAAGTAGAAAACCAGGACTTTACTAAGTTGCCACAAAGTGAAACCCAGTTTGTTCGTAGGGAGATAGTTTATATTGGTCTTATCGCATTAGTGCTGCTTGTTTTTTACTTGGTAGTTTTTCTCGTATTTCGTTTTACAACTGCGGATGAGTGGCTTAGTGGGCTTATTCAGCTAAAAAACTAGCCGTCTGAGTGGAGCTCTTTCGAGCGAGCCCACTCCTAAACTGAAGAGCCTCAGAGAGATGTGTTGTCTCAATTGTTGGTGATTTTTCTAAATCAGCAATGGTTCGGCTAATTTTTAAAGCGCGAGCCGCACCTCTTTGAGATATGTGTTGTCTGCGTAGGGCATTCTCTAGAAGCTTTTGTGCATCGCTAGAAGCATTACAAAAAGTAGTAAGTTCTTGAGAGGGGATCTCGCTATTTGTTGTAATTCCATGCATCTTAAAACGACTTGCCTGTATGTCTCTAGTAAGCTCTACACGCTTGAGAATGGCGCTAGATGGCATAGCTTTTGATGTGGCCTCGAATGGGCTCGTAATGGATGGCTCAGTAATGAAGCAGTGCATGTCAAAGCGATCCAGGAGTGGTCCGGAAATTCTGGCTTGGTAGCGGTTTACGGTCGCGGCACTGCATATGCACGCTTGTTTTGCGGACCCGTCGTATCCACATGGACATGGGTTCATTGCGGCAATGAGTATGAATTTAGCCGGATAAGTGAGGGCGGTTTGAGCGCGTGAGATATGTACTTCTCCATCCTCAATTGGTTGACGGAGTGCCTCTAGTACCGATCGGCGAAATTCTGGCAGCTCATCCAGGAATAGTACTCCGCGGTGAGCCAAAGTCACTTCTCCGGGCTTCGGTATTTGTCCGCCACCTACGAGCGCAACATCGCTGGCGGTGTGGTGCGGTGACCGAATGGGTCTTGATTGGAGATGTTGGGCGCTTGGGTTATGGATGCCGTGGAGATAGGCTACTTCTGCAAGCTCGTCTGTATCTAGTTTGGGGAGAATTGTAGGAAAAGCGTGAGCTAAGAGAGTTTTACCACTGCCGGGTGGGCCAATGAGCAGCACATTGTGGCCGCCAGCAGCGGCAATTTCTAGTGCTCGCTTCGGCACCTCCAAGCCTTTGATTGTTGAAAAATCAACTAATGATGTTTTTTTATCAACATTTTGTATTGGTCCGGGATGGTTTGGACATGGAGCTTCATCGATAAGCCAGCGATAGAGTTCACGGAGATTTTTAATACGAACCACTGTTACTTGTGTTTTGATCGAATCTGGAATGGGCGGGGCATCACACGCAATAACGAGAGTTTTGCACGCCACTTGCTGGGCTGAAATAACACTGGCCGCACTGTCTCGAGCTGGCCTCAGGGACCCATCCAATGAGAGTTCGGCAGAAAACAGAATATCTTCAGGCTGTGGCGATACTTGCTTTGATGCAATGAGGATGCCGACTGCCATCGCGAGCTCAAAGCCAGTGCCATGTTTAGCGGTGTCGGCAGGCGCAAGATTGAGAACGATTTTGCGCATAGGAAATTCTAGCCCGCTATTGCGTATGGCGCTTCGCAATCTCTCGCGTGATTCCTCGACACTTTTTGTAGGTAGTCCGACAAGTGATATCCCGGGCAGGCCGGCAAAAATATCAGTTTCAATGGTGATGCGGTGGGGTTGCGCACCATAGTGGGTGATAGCGTGAGTGCGGGCGAGCATGATAGTGTTCCTGGTTAATTACGAACACTATACCGAACAAAAAATCACATCACAAGCTTGAGAGCTATATGCTTGAGCGATACCATTCTGCAGCCGCTTCTGGCGGGATGGTGTTAATGATAATTCCGGTCGAAACTTCCAGGCCACCCCATGGCGAGACTACGTTACGCCCCTTAAATTTAAAAGCTAAGCGCTGGTGGGTCACAAGCCCCTCTTCGATTGAGAGGTTAAAATTAATGCTGTTGCCATTAAGCTTTTCTGCAATCTGCTTAACCAGAGGGGCTAAAGAAGTAATTTCGTGACCCTCAAGATCGCTCATGTGGACTTTGCTTAGTTTAGGGAGAACCCAGGCCTCCATTTGCCACTGTGGCGCGTAGGGGGCAAATGAGATCCAATCCTGATTCTCGGCGATTATGCGCAGGTTTTCGCGCTTTTCAAAGTGAATGATATCGTCATAGGGGTCTCGGGTATTTTCGAGAACAAATTGTTGTATTGTGCGGGCCTCAGCGCGTAAACGTGGAGGCTCAAAGGGAAGCGCAAAAATTTGTGAGTGGGCGTGGGCTAGTGAAGCGCCGGCTTCAAAGCCATCATTACGAAAAATACTAACGTAGCGGATATGCGGCATGTCATGCAGGGCTTGCGATCGAGCCTGATAGGTAAGAAGTATTTTTTCAATTTGTTCCACTGGCAGCTCTCCAAATGCGGTGTTGCGTAAGGGTGTATCAATTACGATTTCCTGGGCGCCATACGCGTCTGGATTATCGACGGTGAGGGCTGGGAATTTGTTTGCCACTACCTTAACTGCCCAGCCGTCAGCTTTATCGTTTGGAAGAGTGTAGATTTCTTCCTGCAGATCGAGGCGGGGTGAGCTTGATGTTTCCACGAGCGGATGATCACTTGCGGCTGCATCGTACGGTCGCCCGGCACGTTTAGGGGCGATGAGGACATAGTAATCGTGGATGTAGTCACGACGTACCTCGGTTTTCATACCCTCTGTATTCAGATTGAGCCTATTATGATGGGTGTCATCTGGTTTTTGTGGAATCGCAGATAAAGGGGCGCCAGTTTCCTGATGCCCCCCTGAATATTCTGCACTGTTAAATGGTTGCGGTATGAATCCATCCATTGCCCTTATGATACCCGAACCAGTGAAAAAACGTAAGAGCTATGATGTTTTGCGGCTGAGACGGCGGGCGAGGAATTCAATAATCGAACGGGCTGCCTCTGGCTTACTTAGAGCCGTGAGTCTGTCCGTGTAGCTGTTGTAGTCCTTATATATCTCATTGAGGGCGGTTACAATTTCGCTGCTTTTGCGGGCAATATGTCCTAATTTATAGCGCTCAACGAGCTCGGCATTACCTTCTTCTTGTCCAGGGATGATCTTGTTTATCACTAATGGTTTTTTTGCGGCAATACATTCCATAACAGTTGATCCACCAGCTTTTGTAATGACAATGTCGCTGGCTTTTATGAGTTCTGGCATGTTCTGGGTCCAACCAATGAGATAGCTATGAGGGGCTGACCACATGGCATCATTTTGAATTTGTTTATGTAGATCTTTGTCGCGACCCGTGATGACAATCAAGCTGTGGTTGGGGTAGTTTGCGATAATTGCGGAGCTAACACGCCGCACGTAAGAAGCACGCAAGGCAGAAGCACTGAACAAAATAATATTTCGATTTTTTGGCAGATCTATATCCGTTAGAGTGGCTTTTACGCTTGAATTATTGGTCGAAAAACTTTCGTGCACTGGGTAGCCAAGGGCGTGAATTTTGTCGTTTTGCACCCCTAGGGTATGTAAGCTAGATGCGGTTGGTTCATTGGAGACTATGTAGAAGTCACTGTCCGGTATGACCCAAGATGAATGTACAGAAATTGAGTCGGTGATAAGCGTCGCAAATTCAACATCCGGAAAATTCTTCTTAGAAATTTGCAAAGCGAGGTATTGCCAAATTGGATAATTGGAAATAATGAGGTCTGGGTGCTGGGAGGCTAGAAGTTTTTTGAGGTGACCCTGTCTTAAAGGGAAGCTTAAAAGATTGGCTAGACGTATAGGCGTGTGGGTTATATCTGTCGAGATATACATCCATTTGTAAAGAGCGGGTAGATGCTTTGTGTTGATCTCATACATTTTTTTCGAAGTCTTATTAAAGAGTTTTCCAATTTCTTCTGAGAAATCGATAATTTTTACATCAATATTATATTCAGGATGGTTTTGAGCAGCACTTTCTAGGGCTCGTGCGGTTGCCATATGTCCCTGTCCAAAAGATGAAGACATAATTAATATTGTTTTTTTTACACTATTTGTCATGCTTCTTCAGTGTTCTCGTATAAATTTCTTCTAATTTGGCTGCCTGTCTATCAATGGTAAATTCGGAAGCTTTATTGTGTGCGGCGTCTCCCATTTTTTTGCGTAAGCTTGGGTTATGCGCAAGCTTGAGTAAGGCC
>CAZOVH010000010.1:0-34560 GCA_964583675.1 uncultured Candidatus Saccharibacteria bacterium | reverse complement strand
AGGTACGAAACTAGTGCAATATAACCATAAATCTGTTATACTGTCAAAGTTTTACGAGATTTCTTACATCAGCTATGTTTTTAGATTACACAACAGTACAAGTACAGGCAGGACGCGGTGGTGATGGCCGGGTCTCGTTTCTTCGTAATCGCCATAATCCGCGCGGCGGCCCGGATGGTGGCGATGGTGGACGCGGTGGTGATGTGGTTGTGCAGGCCAGCCATAATAGCTCGACTCTCTCGAAGTATCGTGTGAAAAAAGTGTGGAAGGCCGAGATGGGTATAGCCGGTGGTCCAAACAAGTGTTCTGGTAAAAATGGGCAAAATCTCACGCTCATTGTTCCGCCAGGCACTATCGTGCGACGTGGTGATGATGTAATCGCCGACCTCACAGAAGATGGCCAGACGGCTATTGTTGCGCGGGGTGGCAATGGTGGCCGTGGCAACACGCACTTTGTCAGCTCTACCTATCAGGCGCCAAAATTTGCCGAGCTTGGATTGCCTGGCGATGCGACCGAATTAACATTTGAACTTAAACTAATTGCTGATGTCGGGTTGGTTGGCTTGCCAAATGCTGGTAAGTCTACATTGCTTTCGGTGGTATCTTCGGCCCGACCCAAGATTGCTGATTATGCATTTACGACACTCACGCCAAATCTCGGTATGGTCCGCTATCACGACAATGAGCTTATTTTTGCCGATATTCCAGGCTTGATTGAAGGCGCTTCAGAAGGAAAAGGTTTGGGCGATGAGTTTTTGCGTCACGTTGAGCGTACTCGAGCCTTAGTGCATCTCGTTGATGCGACAGATGAAGATATTGCAAAAAGTTATGCAACCATTCGCAAAGAGCTGGCGGGGTATTCGGAAAAACTCGCCGCTAAGCCGAGTGTTGTTGTGCTCTCAAAGTCCAGCTATCTTTTGGAGGATGAACTAAAAGCTAAACGCAAAGAACTTGCACGCGCCGCTAAAATAAAGATGAGCGAGGTTGTACTCATTTCGGCTCAAGAGCATGTTGGGATAGATGAGCTCTTGGCGCGAACTACACGCACGATTGCTGAGGCGCCTGTGTTTGAGGCACTTGAAGATGAGCAAATTATTGATGTACCGGTAGAATCGATAGTGGACTGGTATTTGGAACCAGAAGCCGATGACCGGTTTGTACTGAAAGGTAATGTTGCCGATCGCTGGGGTGGTCGTACCAACTTTCAGCAAGATCAAGCCGTGGAGCGTTTGCGCCGTGCTATGAGCCGCGCTGGGGTCTTTCGTCGCCTGAAACAGCTTGGTGCACCAGAAGGCAAAACGACAGTTATCGTCGGAGGGCATGAGCTTATATGGTAAGTTTTGAAGTTGGCGGCAAAAAGATTGAGGCAGAAACTCGACCCGATTTGTTTAGTCCGAAAGATTTAGATAAAGGTACGCGCCTGCTTTTAGAGCAACTTACAGTAGTTACATATACGTGTGCGCTGGATTGGGGCTGTGGCTGGGGTGCGATGGCTTTGTGGCTGGGTGCAAGTAATTCTCAGGCAAAAATACTTGGTTTAGATAGCGATATTGGCGCGATAAAGACTGCCTCCCTAAATGTTGTGCATAACAAACTGACAAACGTTGAGATTGTCGCCAGCCATGGGTTTGAAGACGTTGACGTGCAAGAATTTGATCTTATTGTGAGTAATCCACCAACGCACCGCGGCCGGGAAGTGGTAGAGACGATGATCGCCGAGAGCCGAGAGCACCTTATCACTGGTGGGCAGTTGATGATAGTTGTTGAGGCTCGGCTTAAGCCTTGGGTGCAAAGAGCGTGTACAGAAGCTTTTGGTGAGTGCGAAGTAAAAGCTCGTACCAATAAACACGTTATAATTTCTGCGATAAAGTAAAAAACCGCCTTCCACTCAGGAAGACGGGTTGTCGGCGTCGAGCACTGCCAGGAAGCTTGAGCCAGCGCGCCAAGTAGCCTCGTTGGGCCGAATGCTCAGGCGAGCCACTTCGCCCCACCGATGGGCGAAAGGCACGAAGCTCCTGGGTGTGCGGCCTGTGATACCCATGATGAAGATGGTGCCGAACGCGACGACGTTGCCGAATCCTTCAGCTCGTTCGATGTGCTGTTCCCGCCAGGTGCACAGGTGTGTGAGTGTGCCTCTCGAAGCATGGTGATTGTGCATCCAGTCGTCCATGTAGCGATAGGTGAAGCCTTCCGGCGGTGTCACGATGGTGACGGTAACTTCTTCCGGGGCACGGCTTTGCTCGGCAGAGAAATCGTGATGGTCGAGTTCTGGTCGTACTGCAAAATCGACCATCTTGTCGAACGCTTCGGCGCAGAACTCCAGCATGTCATCGACAGGATGGAGCTTGATTGTGTATTTGCTCAACACAGGGGGTTGCACGTTGCCTCCAGATGGGTAAGGTACCAGAAGCATGATAGCAAAACCCATGTGAGAGATAAAGAAAAATATTGACAATATTATATAAAAGTTGTAATATGTTGGCGTTACTGTACCCTTACCGAAAGTGGACTCTTGCACAGACCACCCAACCCCAACGTTCCTGGCTGCACTGTGGTCGCGCTGCCAGGCGGCCTGTACACCTACCGAGAAGTGCGACGAGACGTGGACCGTTGTTCGTACTGCAAGTCCCGCAAGAAGCGGGTCTACTACGACTACGAGAACCTCGAAGGCCGTCCGGCGTTCTGCAACATGCAGTGCTGGTTTGGTTATGTCTTCCGCGATCATCTTCGTCGGAAGCCGTCGCCGCAGTATCGCAATCCGCAGGCCAAGGGCAAGTCCAACCCCAAGAAGGCCGATCCCAAGAAGCCCAAGCGGCGGCCTGCGACCAAGAGGCCCAAGGAAGTTGCTCGGCGCTCGCGTCGACAGCCGGTGGTCGGTACTTCCGCCACCACGTAGAGCTTCGGTTCTGCCGCCCCATCTCCGTTGAGGAGGTGGGGCACATCTTTTTACTTGAAAAAAACAGTGATATCTGGCAAAATAAAGCAGTTCTTTAACGCGGGGCTATAGCTCAGTTGGCTAGAGCGCTTGCATGGCATGCAAGAGGTCGGGAGTTCGAGTCTCCCTAGCTCCACCAGTAAGACACCAATAGAAACCCGACTTCTGACATCTTTCAGAAGCTGTGGGACAGATGATATTCAAGATGTAGGCCCTTTGCAAGGGTCTATTTTCGTCTTCGCATGTCCACACTGAGAAGTCAAGCCGTTCGATGTAGCGAAGTCTTGCATTTATACCCCCTGGGGGTATAATGAGTACATTAAGGTGAGTAAGACTATGGCTGGGTACAGTTCCGACAAACAAGCAATACTGAAAAGACTGTCAAGAATTGAGGGGCAGATCAGAGGCGTGCGTAAGATGGTTGACGAGGATCGCTACTGCATCGACGTTCTCGACCAGGTAAGCGCAGTTAATGGTGCACTCGACCGTGTAGCATTATCGCTCCTGCGTGATCATTTGGATCACTGCGTAGTGGATGCAGTACGTAGTGATTCGATAGCCGGGCGAGCAAAGCTCGATGAGGCAATAGCAGCCGTAGATCGTTTGGTGAAGTCATGATGAGTCACCATTCTCACGATCACCATGAAGAAGGTCCACACAGCCACGACAAACACGCTGGACACGACCCTGCGATCTTCCGGCGCAAATTCTGGGTCTGTCTCCTGCTCACGATGCCCGCAGTGGCTTACAGCCACATGCTCCAGGATCTCCTTGGCTACACAGCCCCGATGATTCCGGGACATGAATGGATTGCGCCACTCTTCGGAACGGCTGTCTTCCTGTATGGCGGTCTCGTGTTCCTAAAAGGCGGCTGGCAAGAGATTCAGTCCCGTCAGCCAGGAATGATGTTGTTAATCTCCATGGGGCTCCTGGTGGCATTTACCGCATCGCTAGCAACGACGCTGGGCTTGATCAATGTAGATATTTGGTTTGAGCTGGCAACGCTCGTGACGATTATGTTGCTTGGCCATTGGCTGGAGACGCGCGCAATTGGTCAGGCGCAAGGGGCGTTGACGGCCCTTGCAGAGCTGCTCCCAGATGAAGCCGAGCGAATCGAGAAGGATGGTGAGCCCGCCAAAGTGCGTATTGCACAATTGATTGTCGGTGATGTCGTGCTCGTTCGTGCAGGGGCTCGTGTGCCAGCGGATGGCGAGATCACGGAAGGTGATGCAGCTCTGGATGAGTCGATGATCACGGGTGAGTCACGTCCGGTGTCCAAACACGTTGGTGATCGTGTTGTTGCCGGCACTGTCTCTACAGATTCTTCTATTCGAGTTCGAGTCTCCGCAGTCGGTGATGACACCGCATTAGCTGGCATCCAGCGTCTCGTGCAGGAAGCTCAGCAGTCGCAGTCCAAAGCACAGGCATTAGCGGACCGGTTTGCTGGGATGCTTTTCTATGTTGCAGTGATATCTGGGCTTGTCACCTTTATAGTATGGACTGCACTTGGCAACGTTGATGCGGCAATAGAGCGCACGGTCACTGTTCTGGTAATTGCCTGTCCGCACGCACTTGGCCTGGCGATTCCTTTGACTATCGCTGTATCAACCGCAGTGTCTGCGCGCGCGGGCATCCTGGTGAAGAGTCGACTCGCCCTGGAGCGAATGAGAACAGTTGAAACGGTCCTATTTGATAAGACTGGCACTCTTACCCTCGGTGAGCACCGAGTTACAGACCTAGCAGCTCATGGCATTGGCGAGAAACAACTTCTCAAGATCGCCTCAGCCGTAGAGGCAGAAAGTGAGCATCCCTTAGCTCGAGCAATCGTTGCGAAAGCCGATGAGGTGGATGCACGAGGAAAGGCTACGCGAGTTCACAGTCTGACCGGACGCGGCGTGGAGGCGACAGTCGATGGAGCGCAGGTGGCAGTTGGTGGGCCAGCTTTACTCAATGAGCGAGAACTGGTTGAACCTGCAGCGATAGCAAAGCATACAGATCCCTGGCGCGCTCGTGGAGCTGCTGTCCTGCATGTGATCCGTAACAAGCAGATAGTCGGTGCGTTTGCACTCGAGGATGCCATACGTCCCGAGTCTAAAGCTGCAATCAATGTCTTGCGAGGTATGGGTATCCGTTCGGCGATGATCACAGGCGACGCTAAACAGGTTGCGGAGTCGGTCGCCAAGCAGCTTGGAATTGACGAAGTGTTCTCTGAGGTATTGCCCGATGACAAAGACCGAGCGGTTTCGGACCTTATGAGTCGCGGCCAGAAAGTCGCCATGGTGGGAGATGGCGTGAACGACGCGCCAGCTTTAGCTCGCGCTGATGTTGGGCTCGCTATCGGTGCAGGCACTGATTTTGCTATCGAGTCTGCCGGTGTGGTGCTTGCTTCATCCGATCCTCGTGGAGTTGTAGGAGTGATCAAGCTCTCACGAGCAAGCTACAACAAGATGGTACAGAACCTCGTATGGGGAGCTGGGTACAACGTTGTGGCTATTCCGTTGGCTGCGGGCGTGTTCGCATTTGCCGGGCTGACTTTGTCGCCCGCGGCGGGAGCAATCTTGATGAGTGCTTCCACCGTGGTCGTCGCATTGAACGCGCAGTTGCTGCGCAGGGTGCGTCTGCGGCTTGAGGATTCTGATTCGTAATAAAATGTATTTGGAGGGAGTTGATATGAATAAACAGCAGATTATGTTCGGAGTCATTGGACTGATTGTTGGAGCCAGCTTGACGTTTGGCGTGACGCAGGCGACCGCGAAGACTGAACCGCTACCCGTCGACAAGTCAAAGATGATGTATAGCGAAGGTTCGATGGATCATATGGTTGAGATGTTGCGCGATAAAGAGGGGGATGAGTTTGACAAGGAGTTCATCCGTCAGATGATACCTCACCACCAGGGCGCAATAGAGATGGCTGAATTGATCAATGATCGCGCCAAGCATGAGGAAGTGAAGGCGCTCGGGCGAGACATTATCGCAGCTCAAACATCTGAGATTGATCGTATGGAAGCTTGGTATTCAGATTGGGGCTACGGAACTTACGATTCATCGATGATGATGGATCACTCAATGCATTAACCCCGACTCAGCCGCCTCTGCACCGTTGACGGAGGCCTGCCGAGCTTGGCTGCAATCTCCACGATTGTCAGGCCGGCAGCCTTGAGCTTCCTAGCTTCGGCTGTGGTTTCGGCGGTCCAACCCTTGTGCTTCAGCTCTCCAGCTTTGCGGAGGTGTGCTATCACCGTGGAGCGGTGGATCTTGTAGCTGGGAGCTAGATCCTTGATTCTCTCGCCATCTCGGTACCGAGCTACGAGCTCCGCTGCCTCACTTGACGACAGGTGCCGATGGCGAGATATAGGGAGGGTGTGTATCGCAGACCCTCCCTCGACAGACGATCCCTTTGCCCCGATCCATCTCACGTTCGTATTGAATCCGGTTATGTTTCGCTTTTCCAGATCACGGACTGACCGCGAATACTGACTCACAAGGTCCACCATCGGTATCTCTTTAGAAAAACGTGCATTTGGCACGTTTTTTGCATCTATTAGACTTTATTTAACAGTGTGCAATATTCTGCGTGCTAAAATTAAGATTATGAAAAAGCTTCTGCTACGCTTAATCATTACTGCTGGATTAATGACTGTATTAACTTTTGTGTTACCCCAAGATGCATCTGCAGCATCAATTACATTGAGTGGTGGTTGTGCTATCGACAATGCAATTCTCTCTGCAAACAACGATGCAGATACGGGTGGATGTACTGGGACTGGGATTTATGGAGACGATGAAATTATTGTTCCTGCAGGAACGTGGAATGTTGGAGCAAATGTATCTAGTGAAGGGAATCTTACGATAACTGGCGCCGGGATGGGGCAAAGTATTATTGACGCAGGGGATGCATTTGCAGGCATTTCCTGCAATAATCCAACGCCAAATAGCCTGATAAACTTTACTGTGAGTGGGCTTTTAATTCGTAATACCCCAAGCAGCAGTGGTGCCTATCCGCTTGCAGTGGCGAACTGTAGCGCCAATATCAGTGAGGTAGAGATTACTGATGGGCAAGAAGATGCGAACATCTATTTTATTGTTAATCAAGATCTTGTAACTGCTCAGCTCAACATCTCTGACGTATATATCCATGACACACTAGGAGCCGGTGTGACTGTGTTGGCTGCGGGCGGCGCGGTAACGAATGAAATAGGTGTGAATATTGATAGGCTTACGGTGTACAACGCCAATAGTCCTAGCAAGGTGATGGGTGGGGTATCGATTTCGGCTGGAGAAGATCAAAATAACTCGACGCACACCATTAATGCGCGTATTAGGAATAGTACTTTTACTGATGATAGTGCAAACGACTCATATGGTATTTTTGCGGTCGCACAGTCTCCAAGTTCATCTGGCTCTACGGACGAACTAAATTTAACATTGGAGAACGTCACGGTTGTAGGACATAGTGTTGTAGGATTTCCCGCCTCTGGGATCGTGACAGGTGCATATACAGGATCTGGTTCTAGTGCCTCAGTCATCACTACAGTACGAAATACCTTAGTTGCTGACAACCAGGCTAATGCTTCCGCAGTTAATTGTGCGGCTTTGCCATTTGGTGGTGGCGGTACGGAGACTGCAGTTATTACTTCCCTAGGTAACAATATTGCCGACGACGCGAGTTGTGGGTTTACAAATACTGGTGATCAGGAAAGCGTTTCGAATATTATGTCGACGCTTGGCCCCCTGCAGAATAATGGTGGCAGTGTACCGACCATGGCACTGCTGGCAGGCTCGCCAGCGATTGATACAGGCACGGTTATTAGTGGAGTAACCACTGATCAGCGTGGAGTTTCGCGACCGCAGTGTGCAGCGTTTGATGTTGGCGCATACGAATATAATGGAGTTTGTCCGGTGCTTGCTGAAGCACCTTTAGATACAGGCAATTCCGAGACCCCACAGGGTTTATTGGCTGATACCGGGGATGATGTGAGGGTAGTGCTCGTTGCTGTAGCTCTGTTATTTATGGCGAGTATTGGAATATATATAGCCACGAGATCCAATCGCAATCGAGTGACGCGTGCGTAATTTCGTGCGTTTTTTGTTGGGGGTATTACTTTTGGCTCTAGGAATTGTGTCTGCAGCACCTGCGGTTGCTGCACCTTACGACCTTGAGGAGTTTAATATCCCGACAGCCGATTCGTTGCCGTTTGATATTGTAAAAGGTCCAGATGATGCCATGTGGTTTACGCAGGGGGTAGGCAACCGCATTGGCCGTATGGCATACGATGGGTCCATTACCGAGTATACAATTCCAACCGTTGGAGCTTTTTCAACCTCTATTGCTGCCGGCTCTGACGGCGCCCTATGGTTTACTCAGCGTAATGGCAATAAAATTGGCCGCATAACCACGAGCGGCACAATTACGGAGTATGTGTTACCAAACGCTGGTAGTGAGCCTTCTACTATTACGGCCGGCTCTGACGGCGCATTATGGTTCACACAGGATGCTGGCAACCGTATTGGCCGCATAACCACGAGCGGCACAATTACAGAATACGCCATTCCTACGGCCGGGAGTGCCCCGGTTGATATTGTTGCCGGTCCTGACGGTGCGCTTTGGTTTGTGGAAAGTGTAGGTAATAAAATTGGCCGCATAACCACGAGCGGCACAATTACGGAATACCCTATACCGACATCTGGAAGCGAGCCACTGGGTATTGCTTCTGGTCCTGACGGTGCGCTTTGGTTCACAGAAAGTGTAGGCAATAAAATAGGCCGCATTACAACTGACGGAGATATTAACGAGTACGCGTTGAGTGCGCCTTCCTCAAATCCAATCGGCATAACTAGCGGTCCTGATGGGAGATTATGGTTTTCTGCGGCTGGCACAAATCAGATTGGCCAGATAAGTACTTCGGGCGAGATTCATACGAGACTTCTGCCAACTGAAGATAGTTTCCCGTACTTTTTGGCGACTGGTCCTGATGGCCGCATCTATTTTACGCAAGCCGGCGATCATCAGATTGGCCGCATCGAGGTAGCTGAGGCAGATGAGGCAATTACTGACTATCCATTACCTACTCAGAGCCTACCGTTAAACTTAACGAGTGGCCCAGATAATGCTTTGTGGTTTACTAATCAGTCCTTCAATAAGATTAGTCGCATGAGTCTTTCTGGCGATGTGACTGATTATACGGTTCCTACCGTCTCTAGTAATCCGGTAGGTATTACGGCCGGTCCCGATGACGCTCTGTGGTTTACCGAAAGGTCGGCAAATAAAATTGGCCGTATCACCACGAGCGGTTCATTTTTAGAATATGATTTACCATCTGGCGGTGGGCCGTGGGGCATTGTTGCTGGTCCCGATGACGCTCTGTGGTTTACGGAGAGTACTGGAAATAAAATTGGCCGCATCACCACCAGCGGCACAATCACCGAATACGCCATCCCGACCGCCAGCGGGGTGCCGCTCAATATAGTGAAAGGTCCAGATGACGCTCTGTGGTTTACGGAGAGTACTGGAAATAAAATTGGCCGTATCACCACCAGCGGCACAATCACCGAATATGCAATTCCTACTGCGAATTCTTATCCAGTAGGCATAACAGCTGGCCCGGACGGAGCCCTTTGGTTCACGCAGATAACTGGAAATAAAATTGGCCGCATCACCACCAGCGGCACAATCACCGAGTTTGCCTTACCCGATGTTTTAGGCGCTCCAAATGATGTTGAAGGTGTTGGTCCGACGGCGATTACTACTGGTACTGATGGAGCATTGTGGTTCACGGTCGGCTTGGGTAGTCGGGTCGGTCGTATGACAACTGCCGGTGCTATCTCTTGGCGTCCTACTGCGGCTCTCTCGAGTTTTCCGACAGACATTATTTCGGGGCCAGATGGCCAGATATGGTTCCTCCAGAATTTTGCCAATAAGCTCGGCCGCATTCAGCTAGTGGCCAGCACACCGTCAATCTCTCCGCAACCCGGCACGAGTGGTGGCTCAACACCGTCTAGTTTAGTGAGAGTTGGTCCATGGCTTGTGGGTCTGCCTGCCATTCTAGCCATGGCAACGACGGTCAGTTATGTAATTCTTGATTGGCGTCGTCACTTACGACCATTGGCTGCAGAAAATCCAGAAGTTAGATATACATTGCCACACCATCTAAAAGTAGTCACTTTGCCCATTGCGCGCTATCGCCTGAGTATTGTTGCGGGCCGACGAGATGATTTTCATGCCTAGCCTCCCAGTGAGTTAATTTGCCAGTTTACCAGATGAGTTGTCTTTGAGTGTATTGATTGGTAGGTAGAATAACGCCCCCAACATGTGGAGGGCGGGGTGCTAGCGCTTGTCAGCGACGAAAAAGATGTCGCCACGCAGCATGTTGAGTTGTGGGCCGTAGTGGACCATCATGCGCAGGTAACTGTATGACAAGTAAAAGCGCTATACTAACGGTATGCAACATTGGTTCAAAAATTATATCTCAACATTCGGGCCTCAATTTGTGCGAGGTATTGGCGTATTGGCTGCCGAAGCGCAGTTTGAACGCAAAAATTTTCTAGCCTCAACTCGACCGTTGCCAAACTTTTTTACTCTAGCAAAGCGCTACCACAAAGATGACGTTGGTGCAGCTCACGTCCGCCGTGCAGTCTGGTCGGCCATTGCGATTGCTTGGATTATCTCCATCACGGTTTTGGCATTTTTACGACTCAATCCAGTGCAAATCATCGCACTAATCCTTATTGTGAGCGTTCCGGCGCCGTATGTTTTACTAAGAATTGCTGCGTGGTGTTTACCGAGGCGCAAAAAAGCTAGTCGTGCCTAATCAGTGCCAGGTATACTTACTATATGCAAACAGGGGTGAGATTAGGAGTTTTAATTGGGGGCCCGTCTCCCGAATATGCGGTCTCGCGCGCTTCGGCCGAAAATATTTTGCTCGCAGCTGAGCAACTTGGGTATTCGACGAAGCCAATTTTAGTGACACCCGATCAGAGCTGGTATGTGTATACAGATAGGGTTTCGTATCTGGCAAATGAGTACGAGGAAGCGTTTGGTGTGCGTGATGCGGTGGAGAAGCTACCCTATCTCATTGATGCCGCGTTGATTGCTATGCACGGTGTGTTTGGTGAAGATGGTGGTGTGCAGCGACTGCTCGACCGGGCAGGGTTGCCGTATCAGGGGAGTGGTGTGCGAGCGAGTAGGCTGGCATTTGATAAGCATGCGTCGAGCCAGGTGTTGCGGCGAGCTGGCTTTGCCGTGCCAGACTATACGGTGATTGAGCGAGCCAAGTGGGTGGTGGCGCGGCCGAGAATTATTCGTCAGGCAGTGGCGGCGTATGGCTTGCCGGTGGTAGTAAAGCCAAACGCGAGTGGTAGTTCTATTGGGGTGACGATTGCACGAGATGTCTCGGAGCTTACGGAGGCACTAGAACTAACAAGTGCACAGCATGGCCAGGTGATTGTGCAGCGGTTTGTGCGCGGCCATGAGGTAACGTGCGGAATTTTGGAACAGAATGGGGAAACGTTTGCGCTACCGCCAACGTTAATTCGTCCGCTGAATCACCATTTTTTCGATTACAAAGCGAAATATTCAGTCGGCGCCACAGAAGAGATTACCCCGGCACCTTTCTCGGAAGTCACCAATGCAGCAATTGGCCGCACCGCCCTTGGCGTGCATCGCGCCCTCAAATTGCAGGGGTATAGTCGGGTGGATATGATCTTGGCGCAGCGTCGCCTGTGGGTGTTGGAGGCGAATACTCTGCCGGGTATGACGAACACCAGCCTTCTTCCACAAGCAGCTGCAGCGATAGGTATAGATTTTGTAGGTCTGGTGAGTGAGCTCGTGCAACACGCACTGACACGGCCAGAAGTGGTAGAATTGTCTTAATGATAAAAAAGATTGCCGGAAAAATTGTAGTGCGTCAGCTGCGCCGTCATGTGCAGCGACTGCTCTCGGTGCATGATATTACGGTGGTTATGGTAACCGGCACTGTTGGCAAAACTAGCACCAAAATGGCGATTGGTCGCACGCTAGAAGCGGGCGGCCACAAGGTGTGTTATTCAGAAGATAGCTACAATACCGAGTTTGGCGTACCCTTGGCATTGTTTGGGCTTAAGGCGCCAGACAGAATCTCTAGCCCGGCGGCCTGGCGAGCTGTTTTTCGCCAAATGTCCGACATGATAGAAAGCTATCCGTATGATTTGGTTGTGTTGGAGATCGCTGAAGACGAACGGGCGATGATGACGCCATGGGTACGGCTTATGCAACCCAAAATTGGTGTGCTTACCGGTGTGAGCCCTGCCCACATGGAGCGATTTAGCTCGCTTGATACCTTGCGTGATGATGCGGTTGCATTGGTGAGTGAGTCTGAGCAAGTGTATTACAATGCAGATTTTGATGACGTTCGTGAGGTGATGGAGCGGCGCAAGAGTGCCGTGGCATATGGGCTAGGAAAAGGTGTGGTGCATTTTGAAAACGTGGTGCGTGGTAAAAATGGCCGGCTCAGTGCTGACCTCTACTTGGGCAAAGAGCATCAGGTAGTGCGCACACAACTTATTGCTCAGCATGGGTTGAGTGCACTTTTGGGGGCCGCCTGTGTGGCCCGCGAGCTTGGTATGGGTGGAGCAAAAATTGCCACAGCACTTGCAAAAATTCCTTCGCCAGTTGGGCGTATGCGTATGTTGGAGGCCGTGAATGATGCTGTATTAATTGATGATTCATACAACTCTAGCCCGGCGGCTGTTAAAGCCGGCCTTGATACATTGATGGAAATTTCAGGCAAGGGGCATATTGCTGTGCTTGGTAGTATGAACGAGCTTGGCGTGGCAGCAGCAGATTTGCATCGCGAAGTGGGCGAGTACGCCGCTACCAAAAATTTAGACATGCTGGTAACGGTTGGTAAAGTCGCGGGGCAGTATATCGGCCCAGCGGCTGAAGAAGCTGGCATGGAGAGGGTGCGCATTAAGCAATTCCGCACTCCATACGAGGCTGGGCATTATCTTAAAAAACATGTAGCGAAAGGTGATGTAATCTTTGTAAAAGGCTCGCAAAACGGGGTGTTTACTGAGGAGACCAGTCGTATTTTACTCGCACCAGGTTTGCAGCCATCCCGCGAGCTAGTACGTCAGTCAAAAACCTGGAAGCGTAAAAAGAAAAAGAGTTTTGGACTGTGAGCGACGCAAAAATCGACATTCATCATAGTTGGCAAGAAAATCCTGAACTGTTAGGCGTGCACCTTATGGCACCACGACAGCGTTGCGGCTTGGCGTGTTTAGAAATGATTATAGAGTCGCAGCTTGGGCATCATGTTCAGGCGGCAGAGATTTTTCGTCGGGCCGAGAGCTATGGCGCGGTGAACGAGCATAACGATTGGTGGCATCCTGGACAAGTACGGGTGCTAACCAGCTATGGCTTGGTATCCTGGCGACGTAATTGGACGGCGCCTTCGCAAGACCCAACGTTTTTTGAGGAGAACGAAGGCTATGACGCCGCCCAGATGTCTGCGGTGAAATATCAAATTAGTCTAGAAGCAGACAGGCGTTCTTTGGCTGATAAATTTTTACTATCCTTGCATGATTCTTTAGAGCTAGGTAATCCAGTTATTGTAAGCGTAAAATCTGGATTCTCTGAAAATAAAGAGAATCATCAGGTGGTGATTTCTGGCTACCAGGCGGAAGATCGCTCGTTTTTTGTGCATGACCCCGTGCGCCAAACCGGACCAACAAAAGTGACTGAGCACTATTTGCTAGAATATGTAAACTATTGGGCGATCTTTAGTTACCATGCCTAAGGGCGAAACGGGTGAGCGTAAACCCGATTGGGGCGAATATTACGAGCACCATAAAAATCGCAAGCCTCGCTCGGAACTAACCCAGCTTTTAGAAGCGATGCAAAAGAATGGCGCATCATTTCAGGAAATGACGGCGTTAGAAATTGGTGGCGGCAATATGATAGAAACCAAGGCACTCTTAGACGCAGGCTTTGGGCACGTGATTGCGACCGACATTACGGACGGCGCAGAGAACGCAGCCGCGTCTTTGCAAATGGATGTGAACGATTTTGGGCACGATGTGGAGCGGTTAGAATTTCTAAAAGTTGCGAACGAAGAGTTAGGTGACCACTTAGAGCCACACTCAATAGATCTAGCCGTCGCTTATTTGAGTTTGCAATTCGCTCCCCCAGAAGACTTCGCTCGCTTGTGGGAGGCACTTAAGGCATCATTAAAACCCGGCGGCAAGCTGGCGGTTATTTTGGTCGGAGATCGTGATGATTGGGCGCAAAAAACTTTAGCCGACGGCTCACGCGCATATAAGAAGATGAACTTTCACTCGCGAGAAGATATAGAAAAGCTGCTGACTGGCTTTGAAGGCGCTGAGGTTCGTGAAGAGGAAGAGGATGGCAAAACTCACGATGGCGTGGCTAAACACTGGCATACTTTCTACGTGGAGGCACAGAAGCCCACAGACGCGTAGACCTCGATTTACTCCTGATAATCAGGTATAATTGCGGCCATGAGCAAGGCTAATTACGATCCACAAGCCAGCGAAGCTAAATGGCGAGCGGTTTGGGAAAAATCGAAGATTTACGCGACGTCGGAGAGCCCTAAGCGCCCATTTTATAACCTGGTGATGTTTCCATATCCTTCAGGTAATTTGCACGTCGGGCATTGGTATAATTTTGCGCCGGCTGATACGCTTGGCCGTTTCGAGCGGATGCGGGGTAAAGATGTCTTGCAGCCACTAGGCTATGATGCCTTTGGTTTACCAGCCGAAAATGCCGCTATTAAGAATGGTATTCCTGCCGATGAGTGGACTGATAGAAACACCGCCAGTTTTTACGAACAGTACAAAACGCTGGGCGGCATGTATGATTTAGATCGACTCGTTAACACCTCAAAGCCCGAGTATTACAAATGGACTCAGTGGCTATTTTTGCAGCTTTATCATGCAGGTAAAGCTGTACGTCGCGATGGCACGGTCAATTGGTGCCCGAGCTGCCAAACGGTACTGGCAAACGAACAAGTGGTACACGGGGAATGTGAGCGCTGCGGTACAACTGTTGAACGCAAAAATCTCAAGCAGTGGTATTTTACTATTACTGATTACGCTGATCGTTTGCTCGATGATCTGGATGGTCTCGACTGGCCTGACCGAGTGAAGCAGCAGCAGCGCAACTGGATTGGGCGTAGTGAAGGTGCGCGCATCGAGTTTAAGTTGTATGGAAAAGACCAAGCGCTCGAAGTATTTACTACGCGTCCGGATACGATCTTTGGTGCTACGTTTATGGTGGTTGCCCCCGAGCATCCATTGGTTGCAGAGCTCACCACGGACGAACAGCGAGCTGAAGTTGAACAGTATCAGCAGTGGGCCGGGGCACGCACAGATGTAGACCGTATGGAGGCCAAAGAAAAAACTGGTGTATTTACCGGTGGGTACGTAGTCAATCCGGCGAATGCCGAAAAAATTCCTGTTTGGGTAGCTGACTACGTACTGATGGGCTACGGCACTGGCGCAATTATGGCTGTGCCAGCTCACGACGAGCGAGACCATGCGTTTGCAAAGAAATACAATCTGCCAATTGTTGAAGTGATCGAGCCAGTTACCGGTAAGTTGCAGGATAACCCTGAACACCGTAAAAGTATTGTTGCTTTGGTTCACAACCCGCGAACCGATGAAGTATTGGTGATTAACTGGGGTGCTAAGCAGGGTGGATATTTACTTGTTGGTGGCGGTCGTGAGACTGACGAAGATATTGTTGCCTGTGCTACTCGGGAGGTCATCGAAGAAACTGGCTACACTGGGTTGAAATATGTCGGTCAAACTGGTAAAATCCACCATCATTACTTTGCTCACTCTAAGGGTAAGGCGCGGCAGATCGAAGCGGTGGGCGTACATTTTGAGCTCACTAGCGACGAGAAAATCGACACCAAGCTTGAGCACGACGAAGTCGGGAAGTTTGCGGTTGAATGGAAGCCAGCGCGAGAAATTGAAACCCTGTTACAGGATGAGCTGCACAAATATGTATTTGATACGTTTTTGCGTCAAAACATTCATGCCGGTACGGGTGTTATGGTGAACTCTGGTCAGTTTGATGGTCTTTCTAGTGCCGATGCCAAGAGTGAGATAGTAGCTTGGCTCCACAAAGGTGGTTTTGGTGAAGCTACAACCAATTACCGGCTACGTGATTGGTTGATTTCGCGCCAGCGCTACTGGGGTGCGCCAATCCCGATGATTTACTGCGAAGAATGTGGTGTGGTGCCGGTGCCCGAAAAAGACTTGCCTGTGGTGCTGCCGCTTGGTCAAGAGTTTGATAAAACTGGTCGCTCGCCACTTCACACTCATCCTGATTATGTAAAAGTTGCCTGCCCAAAGTGCGGTAATACCGATGCTCGCCGTGAAACTGATACTATGGACACGTTTGTTGATTCTAGTTGGTACTTTTTGCGCTATCCAAACCCAAGCTACGAACAAGCAGCGTTTGACCCGGAAGCCGTCGAAAAGTGGTTACCTGTAGATCGCTACATGGGCGGAGTGGAGCACGCCATTTTGCACTTACTCTACTCGCGCTTCATTACAAAGTTCTTGCACGACCAAAAACTGGTGAGCTTTGAGGAACCATTTACGAAACTTATTAATCAGGGGATGATCCTTGGCCCCGATGGAAATAAGATGAGTAAATCGAAGGGAAATGTCATCGATCCGGTGCAGTATGTGGAAAAATACGGCGCTGATGCCGTGCGAATGTATCTCATGTTTATGGGGCCGTGGGAAGATGGTGGCCCTTGGGATCCACAGCGGTTTGAAGGTACGTATCGCTTCTTGCAGAAAGTGTACGCTACAATTTCTGCTGAGTACTCGCCACAAGAAATTGATGCTGCGGCCGAAACTGCACTCGATTCTTCACTGCATAAGCTCGTAAAAAAGGTCACTGAAGATCTGGAGAATACTCGTTTTAATACAGCTATTGCTGCGATGATGGAGTATGTTACTGCGCTAGGCAAGACTCAGCGGGCAGGTAATGTTGCCGTTCTGCTATGGAGAGAGCATGTGCAGACATTTGCACGTCTAGTCGCTCCATTTGCACCGTTTTTGGCCGAAGAACTCTGGCAGGAGCTGGGCGAGCAGGAAAGTGTGCATCTGGAAGCCTGGCCAACGTTTGATGAAGACAAAGCTCGCGATGAGTTGGCAACGATTGCCGTGCAGGTTAACGGTAAGTTACGTGGTGAGTTTGTGATGGAGTCGGGTAAGTTACCTGGTGCAATCGAAGAGCAAGCCAGGGGCTTGAACGCTGAGCACAACTGGACCCGAGGTGCGCAAGTAGTAAAAGTTATTGTGGTGCCAGATCGTCTCGTTAACTTTGTTGTTGCGCGTTAAAGGATTGTGTTAATTATCCTTGACAAAAAAGTAATTATTTGCTATAAATAGCGGGTTATTGCACCTCGCAGTATCCGTACACCACGAGACCCCTAGGAGGTCCCAATGTCCATCACGGACGAACCCCGAACCACGAGCCAGGACGCGCTCGCACCACCACCCCAGCCGATCGATGACGACAAGCTCGCATGGAAGGTGTGGGTCAGTTTGGCAATCGTCGTCCTTCTCGCGGTCTTCTCGATCTACATGCTCACGCGTGGCGACGCGGAGATCAACTCCGCTGAGGACATCGCCACGGTCTACGACCACGCGATCATCCTGCAGGCGCGCGACGGCGACACGCTCGAGACTGCTGCGCTGGCGGTGTTCCCGAACACGCTCATCGAAGAGCGTGTGCGTGAGGATGGTCTCTCAGATGAGGCCAAGGCCTTGGAGTTGGCTCGCTACCAGGCAGAGTGGCAGCGCTTGTCGCGTCTGTTGACCGGCACCACCGGCACCACACTCACGGCCGGCGAGTTCTTCGCCGTCCCGGCCAAGCCGGACGAGCCCGGTGCCATCAAGGTGGAGCAGGTCTCCACCGAGATCCAGCAGCTCACCAAGGCTTCCGAGCGCCTCGATGGGGCAACCGGCGGCTGACCTTCGGGTCGGCTACCAGCCCGCGTGCTTTCCTCCCTCAGGAGAGAGCACGCGGGTCTTCTTTTTACTCAAGTTCTTTAATCTGTTGACAAAAACTGACAACTAAAGTATAATAGTCTCATGCAAATCGTAAATCTCGCCAAAAAACTCGAAGCTGTTGGCCTCACAGAAAAGCAGGCTAAAGTGTATGTTGCTGCCCTCTTTTTGGGTCCAGCAGCCGTGCAGCGTATTGCCGAACAGGCAGAAGTAAACCGCGCTACAACGTACGTAATTCTGGCAGAACTTGCTGATATGGGGTTGGTCTCAGAGACCATGGAAGGTAAGAAAACGGTTTTCGTTGCCGAATCCCCAGAATCTATTGATCGATACCTGGATGCGATGGGGAAAGAAATTGCTGGACGCAAGGAAAACTTGAAAGTTGCCATGAAAGACTTGCAGCAAATAAATCGTACTGAAGCAGAGGACGCACCCGTGGTTCGCTTCTTTAAGGGTAAAGATGCTGTGTACACTATGGATGCGTATATGAAGCGCAAGGCGAATCGCCGCGAGGTAGTGTATGCGGTCGAGGATATTGATGAGCTCCTTAAGATTTTTCCGAATATTCTCGAAGAAGGTCCCAAGCGCCGCCAGAAAAAAGAAATTACGAGTCGACTTTTTTACTCAGGGTCGATTGATGTGAGTGATGATGCTACGACTGGGCGACAGGTAAAGCGGCTCTCCGAGAAAGCTCGCGGTGACATAAATATTTATAGTGATAAGATGACGATTATTTCGTATGGCAGCCAAGAGCCAGTTGGCGTAATTATTGAAAGTAAAGAACTTGTTGCGGTTATGCGACAGCTTTTTGAACTAGCCTGGGAGCAAAAGCAGAAGTAAGTTTTTTAGTTGTTGATATATATTGACAAATAATTAATGCTTGTGTATAATTTGGTCGTTGCTAGCAAAGCAAGAGGCGAGTCAGACTTACCTCTGGCTAAGCTGAGACCGAGAGGAAGTACTCTTGGTCTGTCCACAACAATGGACACAACAGGACCCGAAAGGGGACAACCATGAGGAGTCAGCCAGGCGGCATCTGACCGTCACTGATCCGTCAACAAACATCCAGGCCTTGCTCGTAGGCCAACCTGATCTAGCGTAGCGCTGGATCAAAGCATGTCCCAAACTGCCAGGTGGCGAAGACTGGGCGTGCTCGCTCGACATCCCTGAAGTAAGCAGCTAAGAACGCAGAAAAGCAGGAACAAGAGCATCAAATCGAGCATCGGGATGGCCCCGTACACACGGGGTCATCCCAAAACATAATTATATGACGACGCTATTGAGGCCCACAGTGGGTCTTTTTTGTAAAAAATAACAAAAAAATAATAAAGTTTACAGATATAATAAGTAGTAAAGATGGTAAAATACAGTATATTGACAAAATATATTGACAAAAAAGTTTATCTTTGTTAAAATCGGTTCCAGTACGTAGTTTATAGCGAGCTGGTACGTTACGAACCTTGAATAACTTCTGTGTATTCATAGCACTGGGCCTGGAATATTGGACTTAGTGCTATGAGCACACAGAAGAAGCCCCACCCCAACGCCCACCAACACCTCAGCCGGTACTGCGTACACTGCGGCAAGCGCTGCGGTGGACCAGAGTGTCGAGGTTGTCGACAGGAGAGCATAGGGTCTCCGTACCGTGATCCATACACCGGAGAGCTGGACGAAGACCTGGCGGCCTAACTGCCGAATCAGCCCGCGCGATTTCCACATCATACCCTTCCTCTTCTCGTGGGAGTCGCTGCGCGCCGGGAGTGCCGCTTGTGGTTTCTAAAGGCTTCGGTCTTGACCATTCGCGTCCGCACTGTGGGGTAATAGCACCCCGGCAGAATCTCGCAGCTCTAGGCTGCATCCCCGGAACCTTCGGGTTCCGGGACTCACCAAAGTTCATGATGTTCGTGATTTTTGGTGGGGAAGCTCCCCGCAGGCCAACGCAGCCTGGATCGTCGTGAGGTGATAAAATGCGCAAGATCTTCGTGATCGCCCTGTTCATGTTCGCTCTCGTGACCCTCGCGGGTTGCACGTCCGGCACGGTGCCGGTTTCCAAGGTCGACGAGACCTATGCCTGCACGCGTGAGGTGAAGCTCGACAGCAACTACGCCGCGCACAAGTTCGCCGTCGACACCATGCCTCGCGAGATCGAGGACAGCTGGCCGAGTGCACGTGCGGAAGACGAGTGGAAGCGCCTCATCTTCGTGCGCACCGGTCGCGCCGCAACTCGAGCCCTCAAAGAGGGTGACGTGATGATGGTGCCCGTGCGCTGTCCCTCTGACGCCCGTCCGGGTGAACTCGTGGAGACCACGATGCAGCCCTGACCTCACCCTCCTGAGCTCTACAACGGGACTCAGGAGGGTCCCAACCAGAGTATTTGATGTGTATCGAATATTGCGGTTGGGATTATCCCCGAACCTTTCCAGAAAGTTAGAATCGAGTAAGTCGATTCTCTGAGCCGAAAGGCAACCAATGAGCAAGATCATCAATCTCACCGAACACGCCATCCATGTGGTGGACGAAGCAGGGGAGCTCCATTGCGCCATCGAGCCGTCTGGAACGGTGGCGCAGGTGCAGATCGATCGGTTCGCCGATGATGAGATCATGCACGAAGGCATCGCATTCCGTCTGCACCGCACACGCGCTGGCAGCATCACGGGTGTGCCCGAGCCGGTCACCGGCATTTTCTACGTGGTCTCGCGCTTCATCGCTCTGGCTCTCAAGGACGAGGGTCGTACCCATGACATCATCGTGACGGATCTGCTCGTGCGCGATGATGAAGGCGTGATCGTTGGCTGTCGCGGGTTCGCTCGCGTGTAGCCATTCTCTGGGGCCGATCGGTTTCGACAGGGGGACTAAAGACTTACTTTTGCGACTCGAGTTGCTCAGACTCGTTAAACGGGGTACCCAAAATAATCGCCGCCTGATAGCCGTGATTATTGTCACTCATTTGAAGTGAGAAGGACGGAGCCAATTCACCGCAGCTTGGCAACAGAAGCGGAGAATGACGGTCGGAACAGACGGCTGACGATCAGAAAAGACTGACTGACGATTCGGAAAGACGATTCGGCCTGGTGACCTGTCACCTGAGCAGCCGCAAGCTCGAATATCAGGAATAGTCGTAGCAGGGTAGGAATTTACCTTCTGGACGGGGGTTCGATTCCCCCCGGCTCCACAATCGCCGCATACTCTTCATGGGTATGCGGCTTTCTCTTTGTATTCATTATGCACGACATATTTCTTCCTTGCCAAATAGGCTCTAATCTGTTACAATTGTCTTCGAACATGCGTTAAAAGCATTCGAAGTATCCGTACTTTTAGAATCCTGTGACAGGGTGTCGTTAAATTCCACACCACACACGCGTGAAAATATCTTTAAATATAGGAGAAAGATCGAACATGGCAGTACCAAAAAAGCGTACTTCTAAAGCCACAAAAGGTCAGCGCCGTAGCCACGATGCCCTCAAGGCAGAGCAGCTGGTAACCGAGCCGACAAGTGGACTTGTAATTCCTCGCCGATTTTACCGAGCAGCCCAAAAAGGGGTCGCCAGACTGGCCGGAAAACGCTAAACTAATACATAAGCTCTATTAAAGGTAAACCAATCGCACCATGTCTTCTAATCGCCACCTCGCCCGCGTTGTAGCACTGCAAACTCTCTACGAATATGAGTTTCGCACGCGTTCTGGTGTAGAAGGACTCACATCTGATGTGAATGAGATTTTAGACCGTAACATTGCGGTGTATAAAGACTCACTTGGTGAAGAAGATTTTGTACGAGACATTGCTCTGGGCGCGATGAAGCACCGCGAAGATGCGGACGCGATGATTGCCCCAGCAGCGCCAGAATGGCCCTTAGACCAGATTGCAAAGATGGATCTGACCATTCTGCGTCTCGCCATTTACGAGCTCATGATCAAGCGCGAAGTTCCACCAAAAGTTGTCATTAACGAAGCCGTGGAGCTGGCCAAAAGTTTTGGTGGAGAGAACTCCAGCCGATTCATAAATGGCGTGCTTGGTACTATCTATCGACAAAGCGAATTTTATGACCCAACCGAAGATCACAAAATCCAGCGAGAACGCGAAACCGGCGAAGGCAAAAAAGCGTCTCCACAACGGTCGGCGCAGGGCGAAAAAGCAGAACGTGCAGCAGCCGACGAGCCAGATAGCTCCGACGCAGCAGACGGAAGCAACGCAGAAGCCGAGCCAGCGACCGACGCGGAATAAAAACACACGTCCGCAGGCGAACCGTAATCGCAATCAAAAGAATACTCGCAAACCAGCGCGAGCAGTACGCGAGTACTCGGCTGGTGGCGTGGTATTTCGCAAGCACCAAGACGGTGTGGAGTTTTTGTTGATCGAAGATTTAAAGGGTCGTTGGAGCGTGCCAAAGGGGCATGTTGAAGCTGGCGAAACGCTGGAGCAGACGGCTTTGCGCGAAATTGGCGAAGAAACTGGCCTAAAAAACACGCGGATTGTCGAAAAACTTGATAAAGTGCACTTTTTCTATCGGTTCGAAGGTCGCTTAATTTTCATGACAACCTTTATTTATCTGATCGAAGCGATCGATCCAGATGAGCCGGTAGTGGTTGAAGAGAGCGAAGGCATTGTTGGTGCTCGCTGGTTCCCAGCTGCCAAAGCCCAGCAGATTTTAGAATATAAGGATTTAAAAAACCTTATGGCACGTTCTGTTGATATAATTAAAGAAAAGCAACTAGTATGAGTATCGAACTACGCGAAAAAGATGCGATTGAAAAAATTTTAGGAGTAAGCTTTGTAAATGAAGAGCTCTATCGAGAAGCCTTCACACACCGAAGCTATTTAAACGAGCACAAAAAACACCAGATTAACCACAACGAACGCATGGAATTCCTCGGGGATGCGGTACTGGAGCTGGTAGTTACCGATTATTTATTCCGCAATTTTGAAAACCCCGAAGGCGAGATGACAGCTTGGCGTAGTGCTTTGGTGAAGACGGAGAGTCTGGCTGAAGTTGCTGAGCGCTTGGAACTTGGCCAGTACCTTATGATGAGCCGAGGTGAAGCTAAAAGCGGTGGGCGTACTCGTCAGGCGCTCCTTGCCAACATGATTGAGGCGATTATTGGCGCGCTGTATCTAGATCATGGTTACGACACAGCCGCAGAATTTATTACGAAGAATGTTATTTCCCAGCTCGAGACTATTCTAAAAGAAGGTACCTATATTGATGCTAAGAGTCGTTTTCAGGAGCTGGCGCAAGAGAAGGAAGGTGTAACACCGCACTATCAGCTACTTGCCGAAGAAGGCCCTGATCACGAGAAGATTTTTACGATTGGCGTGTATGTTGGCTCGCGCCTGTGCGGCAAGGGCCAGGGTAACTCAAAGCAGAACGCCCAGCAGGCCGCTGCGGCCGAAGCCTTGGCTGGTTATAAGCCAAAGCGCTAAACCATACTTTTACTTGGCGTAATGCACTAAAATGTATATATCAATGAGGGTGAGTTTTTGTATCTCAGGCGTTTAGAAATTGCTGGGTTTAAATCGTTTGCGGATCGAGTGAAGCTCGAGCTGGAGCCGGGTGTTTCGGCGATTGTTGGCCCGAACGGCTCGGGTAAGAGCAATATTGCTGAAGCAATCCGCTGGGTGTTGGGTGAGCGTGCTGGTCGTACCCTGCGAGCCGCAAAAACTGAGGAGCTGATTTTTTCTGGTACCGAGAAAGGTCGGGCTAAGGCATCTATGGCCGAGGTAAGTATGGTGCTTTCGGGTGATGCTCGCGATACAGAGCTGGCCACAGAAGAGTTGCAAATATCGCGTAAGATCTATCGGTCCGGCGAGAGTGAGTATCGTATAAATGGACGTAAAGTTTTGGCGCGTGATTTAGCCAAGATTTTAGCTCAAGCTGGCTTTGGAACATCGAGCTACACTGTGATTGGTCAGGGGATGGTGGAGGGCTTAATCATTGCCAGTCCAGCTGAACGTAAGCTCTTGTTTGAAGAGGCGAGCGGAATTCGTGGCTTTGAGCTTGAGCGTGCGGAAGTGTTAGCACGTCTGCGTCAGGCGCGTGAGCAGGCCGATACATTACGGGGTGAATCCGCTCAGCTTGTCCCGGAGCGCGACAAAATTGGCCGGCAGGTTGACCGGTTGGCGCGTCGACGTGAGGTTGCGGGTAATTTAAAAGTAGCTCAACAGACTTTTTTACAGCAGGAGCTGATGCGTGTGCGTGATGCGCAAAAAACCACTAAGCAGCAAACCATAAGTCTTGAGAAATATATTTTTCAACTCGCAAAACAAGAAAAAGACTTGCAAGCTAAAGCTGACAGCTTGGCTTCGGCAAGCAAAACCAATACTGCCGAGCATGCTGCAGTGCTCAGCGCATTGGCCGATCTAGATCAGAAACGCACCGACATTACAGAGCTCATTGCTCGGGCGGAAGTGGAGCTGGAGTTGAAGCAGGCTGATGTCGCGACTAAAGCTAAGCGTGTGCAGCCCGGGAAAAGCCGAGATCAAGCCACTAAGCGCCTCGCGAGCTTAAAAGAGCAACTTCAAGAGCAAACCAAAAAATCTGAGGGTTTGAATGAAAAAGTAGCAGTGTTTGATGACAAAATTCGTGGTTTGACGAAACAGCTTACTGCCTTGCGTCAGGCATTGCGCGCAAATCAACGAGCTGGCTATCTTGGGCAAGCGCTCGGGTTGGCACAAATGATCTCGCGACAGCTCACCGACGACAAGGAACTCTCAAAAGACCAGTTACGAATTGTGCTGCATAAACTGGTACGTACCGTAAAGCTTGCTCATGACTCTGATTTGGCAGATGCGCCAGAGCGCATTGCGCGTTTGCAACAGCAGATTGCTCGAGAGATGACTAAGCGAGAAGAAATTACCGAGAGACAAACCACGATTATTATCCGCATTCGATCGCTGGAGCTGGATATTCATGCACAAGAGCGAGAGCTTGAAGAACTGAAAGCTCCAACCCACGAAAAAGAACTGAAGGCCTTGAAGAAAGAAGTTGCTGTGCGCGAGAAAGAATTGCAAAAAATGCACACTAAGCGAGATACGTACGAGGCTGAACAAGAACGTTTACGGACCGAGCTTAATGGGATTTCTAGCCACGACACAACCCAGAAACAAGTGGAGATTGCACACGCGCTCGAAGAGGCGCATCAGTTGGTGCGGGTGCGTCAAGATGAGCTTGAGAGATGCAAAGCGCAACACAAGGAGCTATCCCGCGATGAAACATCATTACTTGCACAGGCTCAACACTGGGGCGTGAATGTTGCTCACACAAACAAGTCTGAGAGCCAAGTTTCGCGCGATGATATTACGCGTTTAGAGGCCGAACTTGCTTTGATTGGGGAAATAGATGAGACATTGGTTGCCACTCATGCCGAACTTGATGAGCGAATAGCATATCTGGAGGGTCAGGCGCAAGATATGGAGCGGGCGATTGGGGATTTGGAGAAAGTGCTCGAAGAGTTGGCCCGGCGCATTAAATCTACATTTGAAGAAAATTTTGCACGCATAAATAAAGCCTTTGGAAAGAACTTTGCGAGCTTGTTTACTGGTGGGTCTGCGGAACTTACGCTACTGCAGTTGGATGAAGAAAATTACGGCATCGAAATATCAGTGCAGCCACCAGGCAAACGAGTGACAGCTCTGTCGACATTATCGGGCGGCGAAAAGGCACTTTCCGCAATTGCCCTGCTTGCAGCAATCTTAGAGGTAAATCCAAGCCCGTTTGTACTTCTAGATGAAGTTGATGCGGCTCTCGATGACCGCAATGCCCAACTATTTCAACAGACCCTCACTCGGCTTGCAAAGAAGTCGCAAATTTTGGTGATTACTCACAACCATGAAACGATGGTGCATGCGGATCAGCTCTACGGGGTTACGGCGAGTCCACGTACAGCCTCCACTGTGTTGTTAGTAAAACTCTCAGAAGTTGAGTTGGCAAGCTAACCTGTTGACAATCTGGTGGAATATCGGTAAAATGGGGTTCATTCGTGCCTAATGAGCGTCTTTTGAAACGCTCGTGGCAATTGACCTTGGTCAGAAACTGTAATTGTAATCAAGTAAGGATTGTATGCTAGTAATTCGTTTGGCTCGTACGGGCCGCAAAAAATCTGCTTCGTATCGCGTAGTTGCCGCTGAAAAGACCCGTGCAGCAACCGGTAAGTTTGTAGAGGTTCTCGGCCACTATAACCCACACACCAAAGAGTTGGTTCTGGATAAAGAGCGCATTGCAACTCGCGTAAGCCAAGGTGCGCAGCCGTCAAATACTGTATTGCGCCTGATGGTTCGCGAAGGCATGGAGTTACCAAAGTGGGCTAAGATTGCCGAAAAGCAGCGTGCCCCTAAAAAAGAGCCTGAAGTTAAGGAAGAAGAAACTGCGACTGCAGAAATTGCTGCTGAAGCCGCTACCGAAGCTCCGGCAGAAGTGCAGAATGACGCTCCAGCCCAAGAAGCTGCCGCTGATGCAGCTGAAGAAGCTACAAAAGAAGACTCCGCATAGTTATTCAAAAAGTCTCGCAAAATCCCGCAACTTGAGCGGGATTTTTGTTTTCCTAAGAACTTTCTCGTACAATACAACGTAAGCGGAAACGATAATACCCCGCGGGTGAGGAGCAGATATGGCTGAACATGATAAGGATTTTATTGAGTACGTAGTAAAAAATATTGTTGACCATCCAGAGGATGTGCAGCTGGAGCGTACAATTGATGATCGCGGAGTGCTCTTAACGCTTTCGGTGAATCCTGAAGATATGGGGAAGATTATCGGTAAGGCAGGTGGGACTGCAAAGGCAATTCGTACGTTGTTGCGGGTTTTAGGAGCTAAAGACGATGCGCGTTACAACCTCAAGATTGTAGATCCAGAAGGATCGGACCGGGCTCAGGCGGTGGATCGAAGCGGGTCAGCTAGCGAGGAGGTTGCAGAAAACGAGCCGGATCGAGTTGAAACAGTTGATGCTGAGGAGGCGCCAGCTGAAGATGATGATGTTGAGGCGATCAAGAAAAAAGCACGCGAAGGTCTTGATGACCTCGATATGGATATATAAAAAAGACCCTAGCTTTCTCTATGGTGGGTTTTTCTGGGGCCGGACACGTGTTTCGATAGTTCTCACTCGGGAACAAGTTGTCTAGTTGCGTGTGTCGAGACGTTTTAGCGACTCCAGCATCTGACGGTGTGCGATCGATCATGGAGCCTTTCAGCATGGACAGAATTGCTGTATTATGCTAAAATTTTACAGATTTGTCAATGAATGACAACACTACGCATATAGCTATGAAAATCGACATAATCACACTATTTCCAGAAATATTTAGCCAAGTCCTTGACCATTCTATGCTGCACAAAGCTCGAGAGGTCGGTGCGGTTGAGTTTCGCGCAATTAACTTGCGTGAGTTTGGTATTGGTCCACGCCAGCAGGTTGATGATACTCCGTATGGAGGAGGGGCAGGCATGCTCTTAAAGCCGGAGCCGATATTCGCGGCGGTAGAATTTTGCAAAGAAACTAACCCTAACGCCAAAGTAGTTATGATGACACCTCGTGGCAAACAATTTCGCCAGCTTGATGCCAAGCGGCTCTCAAAAGAGTCTGGCCTGATTATCCTCTGCGGTCACTATGAAGGCTTTGACGAGCGTATCCTCTCAATTGTCGATGAAGAGATTTCGATGGGGGATTTTGTACTCACGGGGGGAGAAATTCCTGCAATGGCAGTTGCCGACAGTATTGTTCGTTTATTGCCAGGTGTACTAGGTGATCAGCGCTCGCACGAGGAGGAAAGTTTTTCGCAAGGACTTTTGGAGCATGCTCATTATACGCGCCCACAGGAGTTTCGCGGGATGAAAGTACCAGAGGAGCTTTTGGGTGGTAACCATGCAAAAATTAATGAATGGCGTCGGCAGGATGCCATTAAAAAGACCTCAGAAAATCGACCAGACCTAACGGACTTGTAAGTGGCCGCCGAGTTTTACGTACTTCCACCAGAAAAAATTGCACAAGAGCCGCCAAAGACGCGTGGGGCTTCGCGTTTGCTCGTACTGCATCGTGATACTCACGAGCTAGAGGACAGGCGCTACACAGATGTTATAGACTACCTCGAGCCAGGGGACGTGCTTGTGTTGAATGACACGAAAGTGATGCCGGCACGATTAATCGCAAAATTTGCTGATGGCCGCGAACGCGAGTTGATGTTAACGGAAAAACACTTGCGTGAACTGCCAGAAAACCAGGCGCAGGTTGTGTATCGCGGTAAGTTGCGAGCAGGTGATGAGTTGTTTGTGGGCATTGAAAAACTTCAGGTACTTGATGTTTTGGATGGTGGTCAAGCAATTATTGAAGCCGATCGGAGCATGGTAGACATTGCTGACGAATATGGTGCGACACCGCTGCCGCCATATATTCGGCGTGAGGTAAATCAGGAAGATGCACAGCGATATCAGACTATATTTGCACAAGAAACTGGCTCTGTAGCAGCCCCAACTGCATCACTTAATATGACTGACGAATTATTGCAGGCAATTAAGATGAAGGGGGTTGAAGTCGTGTATCTTACGCTCCACGTGGGCAGAGGAACGTTTCTACCAATCCGCTCTGAAAAAGTCGATGATCACAAAATGCACGAGGAATATTTTGAAATTCCTGCTGAAACTACAAAGAAAATACGTAATGCAAAAACACAGGGCGGGCGAGTTGTCGCGCTTGGCACAACCGTAAGTCGTGCGCTTGAATACGCTGCAGGAGATATTCTCGAAAGTTCAGATCAAGAAGTGAATGGTGAGGCGGATATTTTTATTCATCCAGGCTACGCATTTCGCGTAGTTGATATGCTTCTGACAAACTTTCATGCTCCCGAATCAACCGTGATTCAACTTGCAGCTGCATTTGCTGGCGAGGATTTTCTCAAGCGAGCCTATGGGCACGCTCTAGCTGGGGATTACAAATTCTTGTCTTATGGTGATTCTATGCTGGTGCTTTAGCGCCAACGGAAATGTTGAGTATTGAATACGCGATAGCCATTAGCTGAGATAATTGTTGCTGTATTAAACCCATTAAATCTAGGATCTAGGATAGCTGCTCTATGGCCTGGCGAAGCCATATAGGCATCGAACATTTGCTTGGCGGCTTCATCAGCCGATACTTGCATGGCTACACCTGTACCCACATTCTCACCTCCGCGAGTATAGTTGGGGCCACACGCAGCATCAATTACTTCTAACACTTTACTATGGTAAATGAGAGGCAAAGATTTTGATTCTTTGGCGGCTACGTTGTTGTTATAGTTGGTCGCCATTGTGGTAGACCATCGGGATGCGCTTACCCCAAGGCATGGTTCGATTGCATAGGCTGGCAGGCCATTTTGCGCTCGGGCGTTTTGCACATTCCAGCGCAATACGTCATTGAAGCGATTGAGCCAGGTAATTTTTGGGTCTGGCGTTGAGCCAGCATGCGCTGTTCCTACGATAGCGCGTTGAATTGTAGGAAGATGCATTGTGGTCGGGGTGTTTGTTGTCACTTCTATTTCAGGAGCATTTTGGCGCTTGGTGGGTTGGTTGCTCTTTGCGCAAGCGGCCTGCAGTGCACTTACAGCTTTTACATAGCTTGTGTTTCCGCTTGTAACGTTATTTAGATTAATTTCTACGACTACTCCAGATTTAGGATCAATGTAGCGAATGAGCTTTGTCTGTACTTGAGCCTGATCTCCCGATGGTGCCGGCAATTCAGTTAATCCAGCATTACTTAAGTCTGTTAACAGTTGGGTGACTTCTGGCTTAGGGAGTTTTCTTGTGGCGCCCTGATCTTGATTTTCACTAAAGCAGAAGAGCTCACCGGTCTGGGTTAACTGGATAGTCTTTGGTCCCTGCACCAACTTTGAACTAGAGCCCTCTCGCTCTACGACGGCAGCTCCATTTCCTTCTTCGTACTGAATGAGTGGCAGCTGAGCCTTTGTTGCAGCGCTATCCGATGAGGCTTGTGAATAAGCAACAACGAAACCGCCGGCAATAAATAATGCCAGACCAGCGATCGCGTGCCATGGTTTAAATATGTATTTCGTGTTTACTTTGTTCGAGCGAGCAACATTGCTCTTTTTTGGTGTGGATTTTTTTGCTTGTGGCATGTGTATACCTATTAATTACTAGTTGCGGCAATTATACCATAAGAGTTTTAGTAAAAGAAAAGGCCCTCGTGATCGAGAGCCTTGATTATTACGGCAAAACTGCTGGCCGATCGCGCACCATCGCAAGTCCATGCCGCTCCAGCCAACGAATCACCATCCAGCCCAGATCGTGCTCATCTGGCTTGTGATTGAAGTTTGGTGAAGTGGGCCTACCGTGATGGTTGTTGTGCAGTCCCTCGCCCATGGTTAGCCAGGCCAGCCAACGCTGGTTTGAGCTGTACTCATCGGTTTCGTAATTGCGGTAGCCAAATTCGTTGTAGAAATGCCACAAGATATGGGACACGAAGCCTTGTTTGATGACATCAGCATGCGGATAGAAGGCATGTGAGCTGTTTACGGATGCCGACAGGCCGATGTAGGTTGGCCAGTGCACGAGCGAGACGATGAGCCCATTTGTGGGGCCGAGAAGTGCCACGGCCGTTCCGATGCCAATGATGAGCCCGCGACCACCCGAGAGCATCTTGATGTGCTCGTACGGAGTTGGAGTGAGAAGCTTACGCCGTCGCAGTACGTCTTCGGTCTTGGCGGCACGCTTGTATTCGCCAACATTGTTGAACTGCACAGTTGCGAGCCCATCCATGACAGGTGAGTGGGGGTCGCCAAGCTCATCGGAGTGGGCATGGTGCTGCTGATGTACGGCTGCCCATTCGTTTGGATCCATGCCCGTGGCACAACGAATCACGAGGTCAAAGAACTTCACGATACGCGGATCGAACTCTACGGCTTTGTGAGCGAGCGAGCGATGGAGCCACGCGGTGGTTGCGATGTTTGCCACTTGGGTAACACCCAGACCGACACTGACAGCCACTGCAGGGTGAGCCCGGTTGCGCAGGGCCTTTCTTGCCAGGGTACGAAGCTTCATGGTTCCTCCAGGGTAGAAGCTAACTTGGCCATTATGCCAGATAAGTAATTATGTCGCTAGATTAAGTGGTGGGTCTGTCTTCCAGTCCGGCAGCAATGAGTTTGGCGTCAATTTTTTGGGCATGACGATACATGAGGAATACGCCAATATTGAGCGAGAGGGCAAGTGCCAGAGACCCAACTACGAGTTCTGCACTACCGGTAAAGAGCCCGAAATCGTAGAGTCCGTGCAGTAGCATAGACCCGACAAAGGCAAACATAACAGGTGTTAGTCCGCCAATGTGGAGCTTGTAGCGGGCCAGTGCGTACCCAAACCACATAGAAAAACCGGCGTGCAAGAATGGCGTAATAATAACCCGCATCAGTCCCACACCAGCTCCAGACATGAGGGTGTAGATGATAGATTCGGCCAGGCCAAACACAATGCCGGTAATTCCAAAGTATAAAATACCGTCGGTGAGTTCATTAAAATATGGCTTCTTATAAATGTAGAGAGCGAGCGGCAGAGCTTTAGCGGTCTCCTCTACAACACCAATCAACATAGCGGCGAGAAACAAATACGTTATATCGATGGTTCCGGCTTGCAGCGCATCTCGATTTAGGTCCGCAACTTCTTCTAGGCCTGGGAGGGTTTTTAGGGTCAGGGTGAGGGCGACGGTAATTACGAGCGCAACGAGTCCGAAGCCAATCGCTGCCTGAATGCCTTTTTTTGGCTCCTTTTGCCCGTGGTCATTGTGTATTACGTAATAGATAAAGAAGCTCGCCAGGGCGACTTGCAGACCAATAACAAAAAGAAGCGAAAGCATTATTCTTATCTTGCGGGGGTAGTCTTTAGGTGTCAAGCAAACTGTGACATACTCTAGCTATGAAGGCATCAAGCTCAATTACAACACCAAAGCAATATATCGAGTCACTACTGGGTGATCGTCGCGAAATTATTCAGGCGGTTTATAATATGGTGCGAAAGGCTGCGCCCGAGCTTAAGCCACACATAATGAGTGACATGATTGGTTTTGGTACCTATCATTATAAGTATGCTAGCGGGCGCGAGGGGGATTGGATGATTATTGGGCTTGCCAGCCAAAAGAATTATGTTTCGCTCTACGTTTGTTGCGCCACGCCACAAGGCTACTTGGCTGAGGTCCATAAAGATCGGCTTGGCAAAGTGAGTGTTGGTAAAAGCTGTATTCGTTTTAAAAAACTCGAAGATCTAAATTTTAAGGTTGCGGCAGAACTTGTTGCAGAATCAGCAAAGCTGTATGAGGCTGGAAAATTATTTCCCGATGGCTCTGTTGTGAGCTAAGTCCTTATGCTTGAGAATTGATGATTCTTACGGTACACCAACCCGCGTTCTATCCACAAGTAGGAAGAAGTACCTCACAATGGCAAACGAAACGTCTGGCCAGAGCCAGGATGAGCTGATCGGCTATGATCAGCTGGATGCGTTCAAGCGCCAGGCTACCAAGGCTGGGCTGGACACGACGCATGTGCTGGAAGATTCTGGCGTGGAAGAGCTCACCTGGACACGCGGCGAGAGTTGCTACGTGTTGGATCATGGCGACTTCTATTCCGGCCATGTCATCGAAGGTCTCGGCACCAAGAACCGGGTGGTCGAGCAGCTCATCGAGCTCACTCGTATGTCATCGGGTACTGATTTTCCACGCAATGGCTACAGTCACATCGCTCGTGACACCATTGCGATGATTGTGAACGACCTCATCACACTGGGTATTCCGCCGATGGTGATTGGTATGCACCTGGCCGTTGGAGATTCGGCCTGGTTCGAAGATGAGGTTGCTGTCGAGTGCTTGGTCTCCGGCTGGCAGTCAGGATGTCATGATTCCGGTGCTGTCTGGGGCTTTGGCGAGACGCCTACGCTTCGTGAGATTGTCGAGCCAGGCATCATCGAGATCTCAGGATCGGCCACCGGCTTTTTGCATGATCGTGACATGCTCGTGAACCCAGCTAACATCCAGCCGGATGATGTGATTGTTGGTCTGGCCTCGAGCGGCGTCCACGCCAACGGACTCACCAAGGCGCGCGAGATTGCGAATGCCACAGGCTTCTATACCACAATGCCGGGTACTACACGGCAATTTGGAGTCGCATTGACCGACCCGACGGTGAACTACGTGCCCTTCTTGCGCGCGTGCCAGAAGATTGGTCTGCGCTGGAGCTACGGCGTGAACGTCACCGGGCACGGCTGGCGCAAGATCATGCGTTATGCCGGGGTCGATTTCACGTACCTCATCCAGAAGGTCCCTGGTCCACAGCCGGTGTTCAAGCATATCGCTCAGCACGGCGAGATCGATGTGCGCGAGATGTACGCCACCTACAACATGGGAGTTGGCTTCATCGTGATCGTGCGCCCGAATGCGATTAACTCGACTCTGGAGGTGGCTCAGGAATGTGGTATGGATGCCATGCTCCTCGGGCACGTCAAAGTAGGGCCACGCCGTGTCATCATCGAACCTTTGGACATCGAATACGAGGCAGAAGAGCTCAAGGTCCGCTAGTTACGGGCTCGCCGTTGGGATAATTCCAACGGCTTTTTTATTTACATTTTGCATAACTCGGCGCATATTTAAGCCTAAGCGTTTCGCACAACTTCTAAACAGCAAATGCTCGTTCCTTACAAACCAAAGGGGGTGAGTTATGCGTGCGCAACCTCGGCCCTGTGCCGATACCACAGTTGTGATTTTCATGGGGACGTTTTGTCCACAGCTTGCCGCCTTCGCCTATACGAGGCTAGCTGGGCTGTTCGAGGCGCGCGGGTACAAGGTGATCGTTCTTGCCATCCCAAAGTTCGGCTTGGGTCGCATCGATGAGGCGTCAGATGAGTTGGCCCGCAAGGTGTTTGCCCTAAGTGCCACTCAGCACTTCATCTTGGTGGGGCACAGTCAGGGGTCGCTCATTGCTCTACACCTGGCGCGGTATTATCCGGAGCGAGTGCGAGCGGTGTTCTGCTTTGGCGCTCCGTTCCACGGCACGCGTCTGGCAAACCTCGGCAAAATCTTGTGGCTGCCGGCCATCCGCACTATGGCAGCCCACTCGCGCTTCTTGCATGAGCTGCGTGAGGACCAAACCTACACAGCCGAGAATGTCCATTCGCTGTTCTCGGTGCTGGATGAGCTGGTGGTGCCATGGTTTGCATCCACGGTGACGGGAGCTCACAACGTGGTGATGGCTCCGGCTTGGATGCACGGCCTGCTCATTCGGGCAGGGCTCACACGCTCGCACGGCATCGAATTGGTCGACGGAGTTGCCGATCACCTGGGCGTGATTTGGCACTCGGCCTTCCGTACCTACATCGAGCATGAGCTCGACCGGCTAGAAGGGGGGTATTTGGAGCTGGTGGCGTAACATATTGGGACGAGTTGGGATTCACATCCGTCACCGGCCTATGGCCTCGCACACATGTTGTGCGGGGCCATTCATTTTCTTACTGGGGCTAGAAATTTACTCGAGAATAGGCTATAATTCGGCGGTACTTTGAAAGTAATAATTTATGGGATGTGGCCAAGTTGGTAAGGCGCCTGTTTCTGGCACAGGAGATCATAGGTTCGAGTCCTATCATCCCAGCCAT
>CAZOVH010000009.1:0-40042 GCA_964583675.1 uncultured Candidatus Saccharibacteria bacterium | reverse complement strand
GCCTCAATCACACTCCGACCATCAGCTGAGCCTTTGAGGGTGCAGCTATAGAGGGTAAGTTTGGCGGTAGCGGAGGGGTCTTCGATGGAGACTTGGTTTGGCTTAACACTGTAGGTTTTTGTAATGTGATAGCTGTACGTTTTACCTTGGTAGACAATAGTGATGGGGTCACCGACGTTCAGCTTATCGATACTATAGAAAGGTGACTTGGCCCGGGTTTGCTGGGGCGTCCAGCCCAGTAGGAACCGGTGGGCGGAGAGAATGAAATTACCACCCTTGATTGGATCACCCCGTTCTGGAAACCGGTGCCAAGCTCCTTTCAGTAGGGCCGCCTCGTTGGTGCCGGTTACAATAGCTACCTTCAGGTTTATCTTAGGGATGATAATATAATCTGCGTTATCAGGAGTGGTGGCTCCAGCGTCAACGGTTTGTGGGGAGCTACCACCGATCAAGGGAGCCAGTGGGGTAGTAGCTAGTCGGGGGGAATAAACCAGAAACAATAAATAGACTCCCGCGGCTAGTAAGACAGCTGGTATTAGCCAGGTCAACCAACGATGGCGCTGGCGGAACCTCCTATCTCGGTAATTGTGATTCCGATATTTCATAAGCATAGATAGTTTAACGCATAACTATGAAGATTGGGCAATTTTTACTGCAATTAGCCTGTATGGCTTTGGACTCTTGTAGGCAGCTGATTATTCTTCCTTTTTTTCTATTTTCACACTTGCTAAACCTTCAGGGGGGGGTACTATATACCATATAAGCATGAACATGATAAAATACAACCTGAACCAACAATTGCCATTCAAGTGGCACCAAAGTGGTAGCCAAATGTCATCCATTTGCCGCATACCCAGCGCCCATTATCAAACCTACCAAAAAACAGAATGAAGACTAAGGAATAACCAACACTATGCAACAAGCCTGCCAAACTCTTGCCGACACTGGAGCTAACATTGCTCCGTATATCGCCATTGCCTTTGGTCTTCTGATTCTGTCTGTTCTAACATTTTACTTCCTCTACTCCGGCCGACGTTTAAACAAGGGTTTCTTTAGCCTACTCCTCGTCTTTGGGCTAGTTGGTAGTTTCATCCTCGTTCCTACCAAAAGTCTGGCAGCTAGTCCCAACTGTACTCCTGCTGGTCAAACTGCTGGTACTGGAGCCACTACTCCCACTCCCACCCCGTCTCCCGTCCCACCCCTAACTTGCCCGACCGGCTTTGTCGTCGTCCCTGGTAACCCCGCTTACAGCACTACTGACTTCTGTGTCATGAAGTACACGGCTAAAAACAGTGGCGGTACGGTAGCTAGTAGTAACGACATCAACGGCGATGGTAGCTTCCTTAGCAATACCTACACTGGTGGCACGGCTGTCTCCACCGCTACCGACCAGCCCTGGACGAATATATCTCAAACTGATGCCATTACCGCCAGTCAAACCGCTGGCACTGGTGCCCACTTGCTCACCGAAAACGAATGGATGACCATTGCTCATAATATCCTTTTGCAACCAGCCAACTGGTGTGATGCCGATGGTAGCAACTGTGGTAATGCACCCGGCACGGCTGGCAAGGTTCTAGCCTCTGGCCATAACGACAGTACCCCTAACTTCCCACTGGAGTCTAGTACCAACGATGCCCAGGCTTGCTACGGTACGGTCACGGCAGGCGTTAATACGGTCTGCGGTAGTACCACTGGCACTCAAAAACGCACGCTCACCCTCAGTAACGGCTCAGTCCTCTGGGATTTGGTTGGTAATGTTTTGCACTGGACCAGTGGCACTGCCACCCGCGGGGATATACCGAACGATGGGGCAGTCAGCGGTGGCCTATTCGAATATAACCTTAACACTGGCTTTGGCCTGCCGGTAGTTGGCAGCTACAACACTCTTAGCTATATTAACCCGGCTGTCCAAAACCCGGCTGCAGCCAGCTGGGGCGTGGCCCAAGGGCTCGGCGTCCTCTTCTCGGACTTCTCCACCGGCTCTCCCGGCGTCGTTGGCTTCGTCCGCGGTGGCGATTGGGTCATTGGGCCGGACTCGGGGGCTTTCACGCTCGATCTCGAGGCCGCACCGTCGGTTTCCTCTTCGTACCTTGGGTTCCGAGCTGCCCTGTAATACCTGTCGCTTATCCCTTACCCCTTGGCACCTTACCACTTAAGGCCTTTAATCTTTTTTCCTTGGCTCCGGCCGTGCCGGACGCCAGGGCTAAAACTAAAATATGGATCACCCCGCTTCATCACCCCAACGACACACACAACCCTCGTCTCCCAAGTCTGATCCTGGGCGTTCCAAGCCGTCACTGCAACAGTCGGATGGAGAACTACTGATCTACATCAAGATGCAGGAGTTCTTGGTGTGGTTGTTCCCGACGCTCAACAAGTTCCCCAAAAACCAACGCCTGGTGATGGCTCAACAAATAAGTAACAGCGCGCTGGATAGCCTGCGTATGATCCTGCGCGCCAGAAATGCTAAAACACTGCGCAAAAAAGCTGTCATACTGTTCGATCTGAACGTTGAGCTAGAAGTGCTCCGGAAACTGCTGTCTACCGCCAATGCCATCGGTTTCTTGCCTAACAAACAAACCGAGCATGGCATCATCAGGCTGATGGAGCTGGGCAGGATGTGCGGTGGCTGGATTAAAGCTGTTCAGGAGTAGTTTTGGCAGTATTGTAATCTCCTTAAGCTACCAACGTAGCAGCGTATGGTAGGTGTTATCAGATTGAATAAAGTGTTATAATATATTCAACACATGTCAAAAGATACCATTGGTTCTAGATTAAAGCAGCACCGCCTCAAACAAGGCTTAACTCAGGCCGAGGTTGCCAAAAAAGCAGATACGGATACTAACTATTACGCCAAGATTGAGCGAGACGAAGCTGTTCCGTCACTAAAGACATTCACCAAGATCTTAAAAGCTCTCAAAGCTAACTCATCAGATATTCTATCGATCTAGTTTTGTAAACGCTTCAAACATTTCTTCCATTTTGTCGTTGTCTAGATTCTCTAGAGACATATTGCGAATCTTGGCTTTCCAGAATCGCAACCAGTTCTCGGCGAACTCTTTGGTTGCTTGCTCTGGGTGGAAGTTTTGTAGGTAACGTAACATTGCATCAATCTGCTCGTCGGTAATTTCGTAGTCACTCATAATATCACTCATTGTATCACCAAAACCACTTATTCATCCCTGTAAAGCTGATCATCTGTCTACATAGCTCAGGCGACTGAATACGCCTCATGATCTCTCGGCTAGTGCTCTGCGATAAGATATTTAGACTGCCTTCCCACAAGACGCAGTCGTCTAAAACAGCGAGTTTGCGGTGGCGCATGTCATCACAGAGTTTTACTTTTATGCCTAAGTCTTTGAACTGGTAAAACACTTTCCAGCCTTGGATTCTGAGATTTTGGTCATGGTGGTTAGGATTACGTGTGTTTATTCGAACCTTTACTCCTTTTCTGATGAGTTTCTTGAGAATTGGAGCCAGTTGGTTAGCTCGTCTGCATGACAAATAAGGGCTTTCGATCACGACTTGCTTCTGGCAACGCTTGAGATCGGATATGAAAGCTTTGTAGAATGCTCGTTCATCGAAAAGCTGAGACGATAGTAGCGCACTAGGGTCTAGTTTGCGTCTTTTGAAGCTAAACATTGAAGTACTCCTCAATGCCTAGTTCCCCTAGCTTATCTGAGAGGCTAATTATATCTGGGTATAAAGAGTTCCAGGACAGGGACGCGGAGCTCACCAAGCAAAGAGTCCAGTGTAAGCTGGGCTTTTTGCTTGGTAGTTTTCTCGTGAAAACTGGACTCCGAAGGAGTTCGCTAAAGTCTTACACGAGACTTTATACAAAGTATTCTCCGTGGGGTCACCAATGCAAGGCGCCGGCTATTATGTCGGCGTTTTACATTGGTTGTTCTCGTGGGGCTTTTTATTTTGTTGGTGAGTGAGTGTATATACACTTATGGCTATGCGCCTCTTCCTGGTTTCCGTACTCTAAGTGATATTTCAGTTTAGCGGTTTAGGCTTGAGGGTGTTAAAGGGAGTTATCTATATGAACAAAAAGAAGATGCTGGCCGCAGCCATTGCTTCACTCGGAATCGCTTCGGTGGTTGGCGTAGGAACTGTTGCTGCACAAGAGGCTAGCGGCACAAGTTTGGCAGAAAAAATCGCTACGCAATTTAATCTCAATAAAGATGAGGTGCAGAAGGTGATTGATGGCGATCATGCTGAGCGTCACGCTGAGATGCAGAAGCGAGTTGAAGAGCGCCTGCAAGAGGCGGTTGATGCGGGTAAGCTTACAACCGAACAAAAAGATAAGATAGTGGCAAAGATGCAAGAACTTGAGTCAAACCGTGAAGCCAAGCGGGACGAGATGAAAAATATGACCGAAGCCGAACGACGCTCAGCCATGAAGGCAGAGCGCGATGATCTTAAGAAATGGGCTGAGGAAAACAACATTCCGACCGAATACTTGATGTTTGGTAGCCGCGGACATGGTGGCCCAGGGATGGGTGGTATGCGTGGTGATGGTCCGCCGCCAGACGCACCAGCCGAAAATTAACCAGCATAAACAGCGTCCTACCGTACAAGCCGGCCTACCCTCCAGGTCGGTTTGTTTTTAAGTTTTTTCTCAGAAACAAGGTAGAATATGAGAAGTATGAAAATCCTTGTTGTTGAAGATGAAGAAAAGATTGCTCGAGCTCTCCAGCGTGGCCTAGAGCAAGAGCGATTTTCAGTTGAGATCGCCTTGGATGGTGCGGCTGGGCTGGCTGCCGCTGAGGCTGATGAATACGATGTGATCGTGCTTGATCGCATGCTCCCTGAAATGGATGGCATGGAGGTTTGTCGTACGCTGCGTGATGCCGGCAACAAGACGCCTATCTTAATGTTGACCGCTAAAGATCAGGTACGCGATCGGGTTGCTGGGCTAAACGCCGGAGCCGACGATTATCTAGTTAAGCCATTTGCTTTTGAGGAGCTGTTGGCGCGTTTGCACGCATTATTGCGTCGCCCTAATCAAGCTGCCGATGTTGTGCTTAAGGTTGCAGATCTTGAGTTAGATCCAACATCCTTTACAGCTAAGCGGGCCGGTCGACTCATTAAGCTTTCTGCAAAAGAATTTGCGCTTTTGGAGTACTTAATGCGCAACGAAGGGCAAGTGCTTTCAAAAGAAAAAATTATTGATCATGTGTGGGAATATGATGCTGATGTACTGCCAAATAATGTAGAGGTATTTATTGGCTATTTGCGTAGAAAAGTAGACCAGCCTTTTTCGGGTCCAAATCTTATCCATACTGCGCGTGGTTTCGGGTATTCTGTGGGGGTGGATGGCGCATGACGCAGCCGGCTGAAAAAACTCCAGTTAGCTGGACGCCGGCACTTAAGTTAACCGCTTGGTACTTGGGTTTTATTATGTTGTTGAGCTTAACATTTAGCGTGTTTGTATATCGAGTTTCACTGTCTGAGTTGGAGCGAGGTTTACGAAGGCCAACTGCCAGTGGCCCGATGTTGTATTTTGGTAGTGAGAGTAGCTATGACTCGTTTCGGCTTGAACGTCTTAAGCAGGGAGAGGCAAATATCCGCGCAAACTTATTTGTGTTTAATATCATTATTCTTGCGGCCGGCGGTGGACTAAGCTACTTTTTTGCTCGCCGAACCATTCGGCCAATTGAAGAAGCGCTGGAGGCTCAAACTCGCTTTACGGCTGACGCTTCGCATGAGCTGCGCACACCGCTGGCAGTTATGCAGACTGAAACCGAAGTCGCATTACGTGATAAAAAACTTTCCGCCGCCGATGCGCGTGAAGTGCTTTCTAGTAATTTAGAAGAAGTAACACGTGTGCGTAGTCTAGTGGATGGCTTATTGCGATTAGCGCGAAATGGCGGTGCAATCGAAAGGCCGGTAAAAATCGAGGTTGCGAGTTTGGCGGGCGAAGCAATGGAGCGGGTAGAAAAATCGGCAAAAGCAAAAAAGATTGGCATAGAAACGGAATTGAAAAAAGTATCGGTGCGGGGCGATAACGAGAACTTAGTTGAGTTGATGGTGATCTTGCTCGATAACGCGATTAAATACAGCGTCAGCGGCAAAACAATTTGGCTCAAGACATATACCGAAGGCAAGCATGCAGTGATTATGGTTGCCGATGAAGGTGAAGGTATAAAAGCTAGCCAGCTAGAGCATATTTTTGAGCGTTTTTATCGAGCTGATGCGAGTCGCAGTAAACAGAAAGTTGAAGGATTTGGCATTGGCCTCTCTATCGCCAAACAAATTGCTGAGGCTCACGGTGGCGTGATTGAGGCACATAGTGAGCTGGGCGTCGGTTCTACATTTTTGGTGAAAATACCAAAACTACATTGAGCTTAAAAGATAGAGAGGGTATTGTAGTCTTATAAGCATAAGGACTATACCTTGGCAAAAAAAGTTACACCTCAATCGCTCAAAAAATGGAATCTTACAATGGCGGCATTGCATGGGGCGCAGGCGCTTCTTATGGCTGCAATTGCCAAGTGGGACGTTGTCTATCCAATCAATGTTAGCTTTTTAAAGTTTGATTTAGTCTCGAAAACTCTCAAGCCAGCCGTTGAGCAGGTAGGAGATGTGGCACTCGTATTGCCAATTATTATCTTTCTAGCTCTTAGTTCATTCTTCCATTTGCTAATTGCTACGGTTGGAAATAAGAAATACAATGCCGACTTAGCGCGCGGCATGAACCGTTTTCGCTGGGTAGAATATTCGTTTTCTGCCAGCACGATGATTGTAGCGATAGCTCTGCTGACTGGCATTTATGATGCGGCATCACTGCTTATGATGTTCTCACTGGTTGCAACTATGAACCTCTTGGGCTTGGTTATGGAGGTGCACAATCAAACTACCAAAAAGACAAGCTGGCTTTCATACTGGCTTGGTTGTTTGGCGGGTCTCATTCCTTGGATAGTAATCGCTATCTACTTTACGGCTGCAGAAGCCTTTGGGCCGGCAGAAGCACAAATCCCAAGTTTTGTGTATGGGATTTATGTTTCGATTTTCTTCTTCTTTAACTGCTTCGCGATCAACATGGTGTTGCAATACAAAAAGATTGGGCCATGGAAGGACTATCTCTATGGTGAGAAGGTGTACGTAATTCTGTCCCTAGTTGCAAAATCTGCGCTTGCCTGGCAGATTTTTGCTGGAACATTGCGCCCATAAAAAAGCCCGCTCTTCCTTTTGAAGGGAAGAACGGGGTGGTCATTACTGACCTCGATCCCAGCCGGAGCTGAAATTGTTGCCGGAGCATGACTTGGGTAGCGTGACGGTCTCACCGTCCTTGAGTCCTCGACCGAGTTCGGGCTGATCCGCGGTGACCATCGAGATGATGCTCTCGAGGGACGTTGAACGCTCGTTGGAACCGTCGACGTTGCTCAGGATCATGTACGTGAGACTGTCGCCTGGATAGATTTTGACGGTCTGCTCGCCAGAGCATGATGTGCCGGAACGCGAAACGAGGAGCACCAGGATGATGCCGACCATGGCGACCATCACGATGGCCACGCCGTAAGGGCGAAACGGCTCTCCGTATTCGTGTTCTCGCTGTAGGGACTCAGACTTGCGATTGTGCTTGGGCTGTGGAGACATGCCAACTCCTTTGGGGAGGGGTGCGATAACTGTATTATTATAACAAAAAATACTAAAAAGTCAATATAAGGGAATCATGACACATTCCTGTACAATGTAAGCATGAGCAGAATCAATGCCAGTCAATATAAAAAGACTAAGATCATTGCCACAATTGGTCCGGCGAGCGAGGAAAAAATCGAAGCCTTACTAAAGTCTGGCGTAAATGGTGTGCGCCTTAATTTTTCGCATAACCGCCATAGCTGGCATGCTGGTGTAATGAAGCGCGTGCGCGAAACAGCCCATAAACTTAAGCGGTCTGTAGCGATTATTCAGGATTTACAGGGTCCAAAAATTCGCGTAGCTACCGTACCTGAAATGCTCACTGTCGCTGCCGGTGACACGTTAGAATTTGCCCTTGAGGGTTCACATAAGTCTGGGCAAATTCCAATTCAGTACGACTTTACGAACGAAGTCAAAAAAGGTGAGCGACTTTTATTGCGCGACGGCCAAGTAACCACAGAAATAGTTTCAGTTCGCTCTGGCGTGGTAAAAGTGCGGGTGTTAAGCGGCGGTAAGTTTGGTTCGCAGCATGGCATTAATTTACCAGACACGCTGATTGAGGGCTCGAAACTTACTAAAAAAGATTTAGATGATGTTAAATTTGGCCTTAAGCAAGACATAGATTACATCGCTCTTTCGTTTATCCATACCGCCGAGGATGTTGAGCGTCTTAGGGAGATTATTAAAAAATCTAAGCGTAATGTACGCATTATTTCAAAAATTGAGACTGCACCAGCCGTAGAGAATCTACATGAAATTATCGAAGCCTCAGATGCAGTAATGATTGCTCGCGGAGATTTAGCGACTGAGACGAGTCCCGAGCTTGTCCCGATTGTAGGCCGAAAGATTATTCGAATTTGTCGCGAAAAAAAGCGTCCGGTAATTATGGCGACACAAATGCTCGAGTCGATGACCGCAAACTTACAGCCGACTCGTGCCGAAGTAAATGATGTTGCAACTGCAGTTTCGCTTGGTGTGGATGCAGTAATGCTGTCGGGAGAAACGGCTACGGGGGCTTTTCCGGTTGAGACGGTGCAGATGATGAAGAGGATTATTTTATCGACAGAGGCATTTCTTGCTGAGACGCATCAGCTTGGGACTGCTCACAAACTTACTGCCGCGCATACTGCCCAAGACGCGGTGAGCCTGGCCGCAATTACGCTTGCCAATCATGTGGGTGCCAAGTTGATATTGGCCGAAACGCTTACGGGCTCGACGGCGCTTTCCATCTCTTCTATGCGGCCAAATGCCTCGATTATTATGGCTAGCCCCGATGAGCGGGTGTGTAATCAGATCGCAATTGTGTGGGGTGGCAAATCGTTCCAGGTACCAAAAGGACGACTCATTCATGCAGAGGTGCTGGCTGAATTTCGTAAGCGCGGCGCACTGGATGCTGGTGATGTAGTAGTCTCGGCGTTTGGGACACATGTTGGCGTGGCTGGTAAAACTGATACCGTAAGACTTTTGGTGGCTTAAATGGCAGCGAAGAAACCGGTAAAACGCCACACAAATGCTAAGCCGCGGCAGGTAAGGAAAACTCGTACGAGCGGACAGTATGTCGCAAATGTTCCACCGCCACCAAAGCGCTTACCAAAATATACACGGTGGTGGCAGGCAGTTTTCTTCACCCCATTTTTACTGATTGAATTCTGGTTGGCGTGGTCTTTTTCACTCGAGCTTTTAGCAAACTGCGGGTACGAGCAAGCCTACATACTGCCTTTGTGGTGCGAGCCAAACGGGAAAATTTACGTGGCCTTGCAGCTTTCGGTAGTTCTGAGCCTATTAGCGCTTGGGCTCTATGCAATGCGACTTGCTTACCGGCAAGGTGTACGTTGGCGCTTTTTGGTAGTCTACACAATGGTTATTTTGTTTGGACAATACATGCTCTCTCGCTTACTCGCGATCGCTCTTTTTTAGTGCTCACAAAATGCTACAATAGAACATAACCGTTATGACGAAAAAAACTTACATCGTTGGGAATTGGAAGATGTATTGCTCGCCAGCTGAAGCAAGTCTTTTGGTGAACCGCTTAAAAAAAGAGGTAGGTCGCGTCCCAGCAGATGTGCAGGTGGTTTTGTGCCCGCCATCGGTAGACCTCACTACTGTGCGGCACGAGCTCTCGGAGCACGATAAATTCTCGCTGGGTGTGCAAAATGCTTATCCAATGGACGAAGGAGCATTTACGGGTGAAGTTAGTGTAGCGATGGTGGCTGATTTGGTGCAGTATGTGCTCTGCGGACACTCCGAAAGACGACATACTTTTCATGAGCGGGATGGATTAATTGCCCAGAAAGTTGCAGCAACTCGAAGGCATGGTCTCACGCCAATTTTGTGCGTTGGGGAAACCCGTCATGAGCGAGAGTCGGGCCATGCTAAGCAGGTGGTGGCTGATCAATTAGAGACGGGCCTCTCGCTACTTACTCCAGAGGAAATGGGGGATGTCATCATCGCTTACGAGCCAGTTTGGGCTATCGGAAGTGGTGAAAGTGCTAAGCCAGATGATGCTCGCGAAATGTTTGAATATATCCGCAAGGCTCTTGGTGCGCTGCACGGGTCGGCTTTGGCGAGTGCGGTTCCATTGCTGTATGGCGGCAGCGTAAATGCGAGCAATGCGGCCAGCTATTTGAAGTTGCACGATTGCCAGGGGCTGCTCGTTGGTGGCGCAAGCACAAATTATAAGAGCTTCGCCAGTATTATTGAGAAAGCTGCTGCATAAAGCTCAACCTTGTCTTTTCTTGTTCTCATGGTAACCTAAATAAAGTAACTAGCTTGGAGAAAGTATGTCTTTAAAGAATGTTGGAATTGGTGAAAAAGCCCCGGAAGTGGTAAATGTTGTTATCGAAATTCCGCGCGGTCAACTAAAAAATAAGTATGAAGTTGATAAAGATACCGGTGCAGTTTTTCTGGATCGAGTAAATAACGTAGCTTTTGCTTATCCATACGATTATGGTTACGTACCACAAACTTTGTGCGATGATGGCGATCCCTTAGACGCCTTAGTGTTGATCGATGAACCTCTCTATCCGGGCGTGGTTGTTCCCTGCCGTGCAATTGGGATGGTACGCATGGTTGATGATGGGGAAGGTGACGAGAAGCTTATTTGTGTTGCCGCTAAGGACGCTACCAAGGACTATCTCACGGAAGTTGATCAGCTCGGCGATGATTTTAAGAAGTATGTTGAGCATTTCTACAGCCACTACAAAGACTGGAAAAACGATTGGTCTGGTGTGGATGTACATTTTGACGGCTGGACTGACGCCGCTGGTGCTCGCGAACACATCGCAAAAACCCGAACCAAGTAAATTATTCGGCTAGCTTCATCGAGGTGGTGTTGATCGCCTTTAGATATTCATCATGAATGGCGATGGTATCGGCACCCAAAAGTCCGCGTTGAAAATCTGCAACCGTAGCGTTTATTTGCGCAGTAGTTTCTTGATCGCTGCGTTCACGTAGCTCGTTAATAGTAGCCCAAGCTGTGTCGCGTACATTGTGCTGACTGTAAATTATTAGCTGCTTGCCCTCATAAGTTCCGGCTAGCATAGTAATAATCTCGGGAGTATAGGCACTCGTAGCACGATTAGTAATATAGCTAAAACCTCGGAAGCGATTTTCGGATACTGAGACTGGTGTGAGGTGCTGGCGTCCACCTGACTCTGAGCTGAGGCGAGGATTTGGTATGGTTGGTGCCAGCGATCCGACATTTTCTGGTGTTATGGCGGTTAGGTCGTTAAACCATTTCTGCTTTTGCGCGACGGTCATAGGTACAACATTTTTGTCGGTCTTCAGCCATTCTGTGACATCCATAATAGCGATATAGTTACCAGAAACTATGCTGGTGTTGGAGCTGGAGAGTGGGGAGAATTTTGAGGTGAGAGCTTGTGTCAGGGTGCTATTTTCCCATGGATAAGCCTTGCTTGGGGAGTTAGCAAAGGCAGCATCCCAGGCGGTCGGAACGGTAATTTTGAGGTTGTAAGGCACATTAAAGCTGGCGGCGTTACGCACAAAGACGCGTTCGGGACCAAAATCTGAAGTTGCATTTGGATCAACTGAGGGCTTTGGGGTAATTACGAGATTGTTTTCAGTGGTTTCTTTTTTGGTGTTCTTTGCGACAGTTAGTATGATGACGGGTACTATGACGATAAGACTAATCGTCACGATGGCAATAATTGCGATTTTGATGAGCTTACGCTTTTGCAGCTCGGCAGGAGTGAGCTCGGGGTTATTGCCTTTTTTAGCAAATTCTTTTTCGCCGGTCGGAACTGGCATAGTATCGTTTGGTGGTGTTGGTTCCATGATGCTTTTAAGTATACAGTTTTTGAGAGAGCAACACACATTAAACATAAGAGTTTTCGTACCACTTTCGGCTTATGCTTTCTTCAGGTAAAATAGAAAATATGCACGCACTCTTGCAAGATCTAAATGAAGCCCAACGTGATGGCGTTTTGGCGGTAGATGGGCCGGTACTCATGCTTGCCGGAGCTGGTTCTGGTAAGACGAAAACCCTCACTCATCGCATTGCTTATCTGGTTGAAGAGAAGAAGATTCATCCTTCGCACATTTTGGCAGTTACATTTACTAATAAAGCGGCAACCGAAATGCGTCAAAGGCTCAATGGTCTTTTGGGTCGAGACAGTGATGATAAAAGCTACATGCCATTTTTGGGTACCTTTCACGCGATTGCTGTGCGGATTTTGCGACGCGAAGCCATGCACTTAGGCTATCCGCAGAGCTTTGTTATTTACGATGAAGCTGATGCTCAAGCGGTAGTGAAGCTAGTGTGTAAAGATCTTGGGATTCAAGAAAAAGTGTTTACGCCACAATCGATTCGCTCTTCGATCTCTTCAGCTAAAAACGAATTGATGTTGCCGGGTGAATACGCCAAGCTGGCACAGGGCAGAGTGCAAGAAACGGCTGCTCGGGTGTATCCGGAATATCAAAAACGCTTGCGCGAAAATGGCGCCATGGATTTTGACGATATCATTATGTTAACCGCGCGTTTGTTTGATGAAAATCCTGAAGTGCTAGATCGTTATCAAAAACAATTCGCCTATATTTTAGTTGACGAGTATCAGGACACAAACCACGCGCAGTACAAACTCATCCAGCTTCTGGCACAGGCTCATAACAACGTGTGTGTGGTTGGCGATGATTGGCAGTCGATTTATTCTTGGCGCGGGGCCAATTATGAGAATATCTTAAATTTCGAGTCCGACTATCCAAATGCCAAAGTGATTAAGCTTGAGCAAAATTATCGTTCGACGCAGCACATCTTAGACGCTGCACATTCGGTAATCACAAAGAATACGGTGCGTACCGATAAGCAGCTTTTCACGCAGCTGGGTGAAGGCGAGAAGATTATTATTCAACAAGTTGCAGACGAACAGGCTGAGGGGCAATTTGTAATCCAGACCATCGACCGACTGGTTGCGGAGCAGGGCTATAGGCATTCGGATTGTGCCGTGCTGTATCGCACAAATGCCCAATCGCGTAGCTTAGAAGAATCATTTTTACGCTACAATATGCCGTATCAAATTGTTGGCGGTCTGCGTTTCTATGAGCGTAAGGAAATTAAAGATACGTTGGCATATATGCGCTTTGTGGCCAATCCACAAGACACGGTAAGTTGGCGTCGTATCGTTAACGTTCCGGCGCGTGGACTGGGTGATAAATCACTCTCCGTTATGAGCGATTATGCCGCCTTGCAAGATGTAGATATCCTCACAGCCTGCGCGAGTGCGGCCGAAGTGCCGGGCCTGACGCCAAAAGCTAAGGCGGCTTTTGAAGATTTTGCCACGCTCATCCATGATTTTCGTGAAGCTTCGGAGCGACTGCCGGTGGCTGAGTTAGCTGAACTTATTTTAAAAAAGACTGGTTATTTGGACGCCCTTAATGATGGATCTTTGACGGCGGGAGATAGGATTGAAAACGTTCAGGAATTTCTTGGCGTGGCACGTGGTTTTGGCACGACGGCGCTGGAGGAGTTTTTATCGGAAATTTCGCTGGTGACGGACCTTGATAGTTGGGAGGCGAGTACTGATGCGGTGACGCTGATGACGCTACATGCGGCCAAAGGCTTGGAGTTCCGAGTGGTGTTTATGATTGGTATGGAAGAAGGGATTTTCCCGCATTCGCGGACATTGTTTGAGCCGGCCGAGCTAGAAGAGGAGCGACGCCTCTGTTATGTAGGGATGACTCGAGCACGCGAACGGCTGTACCTCACGCACGCCACCATGCGCTTGCTGTATGGATCGACGCAGCGTAATGCGATTTCACGCTTTGTTATGGAGATTCCGCCAGATTATTGTGAATCGGGGTTGATTGCTGGGCCACATAAGCTAGGTGTTGGTGCGCTCAAGTTTGGTGGTAGTGCGCAAGGCTCTGGCTATCGCAGCGATCCGTTTCCGGATGAATTCGAGCATGTGGTGGAGTTAGAAATTGGTGACATTGTTGAGCATGCTATGTTTGGTCAGGGCAAGGTTTTAGGGATAGAGGAAGATGATGTCCAGGTTTCATTCGATCGAGTGGGGATTAAGCGATTGAATCTAAATTTTGCGCCACTGAAGAAAATCTAGCCCTTGAGAATTTAGGCTACATCTGGGAGAATGTTTGAGTTCAAAAAACTGACTCAAATAGGGTTTGTTTGAATGGAAGGAACCTTCACTCATGAAGATCGTTGTGGTTGGATCCGATGCACGGGCACACGCCCTGGCGCACACCTTTGACCGTCAAGGTCATGAGGCTTTGGCAACGCCGGGTAATGCTGGTATCCCATGGAGCACCGACGTAGCGCCACTTGAGCTCGATGCGGATCTCTTCGTGATCAGCCCCGAACAACCATTGGTTGACGGTTTGGCTGACGAGCTGCGGGCACAAGACAAGCTGGTCTTCGGCCCGGGTGCTGACGGTGCGCAGCTGGAAGGCTCGAAGATTTGGATGAAGTATCTGCTCAATAGGGCAGGTGTACCGACGGCCAAGTTCTCTGTCGCCAGAACGCATGAAGAGGTTCGGATCGGCGTCCAGTATTTCTTTGATCGACGAATGAGTACTGGTCTTGGTTGTGTGATTAAGACTGACGGCCTAGCGGCCGGTAAGGGCGTGGGTGTTTTCAAGAACGTTGATGAGTTCGGCGTGTACACCGCTAAGTCGGATGCCATCCAGGACGGTGTGTCCAAGCTCGATGGGTCATTTGGTGATGCTGGTAGGCAGGTGGTCATTGAAGAGCTGCTGCCTGGCTATGAGGTGTCAATCTTTGCCGTATGCAACGGCGAAGATTATGTGCTGCTCCCAGGGGCAGTTGACTATAAGCGACTCTTGGATGGTGATCGCGGACCGAACACCGGTGGCATGGGCTCGTATTCGCCAGCCGGTAATGAGCATATGCACGAAGAGTGGGCAGAAATCTGCATTCGTCCAGTGCTTGAAGAGTTGAAGCGTCGTGGTATCGATTACCGTGGCGTGCTCTACGCCGGCTTGATGATTACGCCGGAGGGCCCGAAGGTCTTGGAGTTCAATGTGCGCTTCGGAGACCCGGAGATCCAGTCGGTGTTGGCTCGTTCAACTTCCGATTTCGCGGAGTTGTTGCGCCAGGCTGCAGCTGGAGAGGGCATGACTCAGCCGGAGTTCAGTGCGGATCATGCTGTGACGGTTGTGGTTGCCGCGGAGGACTATCCGAAGAGTCCGGTCAAGGGGCAACCAATTCAGATTTTCGGCGATGACAACTGGAGGACTGTAAATCGCGTGACACCGTTCTACGCCGGGGTTGCGTGGAGTGCAGCTGGTGAGCTCATCGTCAATGGTGGGCGCGTGCTGTGCTTGACGGCTCTTGGTGAGACCAAGCACTGGGCGCACGACAAAGCCACCAAGGCCGCCCATGGATTCACCTGGCCTGGTGCGCAGATGCGCAACGACATTGGCCGGGAGTACGTACTCTAGGCATTTGAGCTTGAGGGGTTTAGGCCCTTCAAGCTCGTTTTTTATTTAGTTCTTCGCAGCTTTTTTACGTTCGCCAGCTTTGAGGAAGCGCTTGCGCATGCGCAACGATTCTGGAGTCACCTCGAGGAGCTCATCATTTTCGATGAAGTCCAAAGCTTCTTCCAGAGAGAGCTCGGTAAAGGGCGTAAGTTGAGTGGTCATATCCGTGGAGCTGGCACGCACGTTGGTGAGCTTCTTTTCTTTGCAGACATTAATTTCCATGTCATCAGAGCGGCGATTGAGGCCAATAATCATACCCTCATACACTTTTGTGCCAGGGCCGATGAAAGCGGTGCCACGTTCTTCAACGGTCTTAAGTGAGTAGATTACTGCGTTACCAGTCTCGGCTGAAATGAGTACGCCATTGCGGAGCTTGGCGAGCGGGGCGCCGACGGGTTCGTAGCCGATGAGTAAACTATTCATAATCACTGTGCCTTTGGTGGCGGTGAGGAGCAAGTTACGCAAGCCCAAAAGTGCTCGCGTCGGCAAGTGAAAGACCAGCTGCGTGACGCCCTTGGTGGTTGGCTGCATGTCTTTAAGTTCGGCGCGTCGGCGACCAAGCTCAGCGTTTACAGCACCAGTAAATTCTTCCGGTACTTCTACCATCAACTCTTCGATAGGCTCGAGTTTTTTGCCCTCTTCTTCTTTGTACACAACGGTTGGGCGACCAACTTCTAGCTCAAATCCTTCGCGTCGGAGGGTTTCAATAAGTACTGACAAGTGGAGCTCACCGCGGCCAGAAACCAAGAACGTGGTGCCTTGTTCTTCAACTCGTAAGCTCACATTAGTTTCGAGCTCTTTCTGAAGACGAGCGGCAATTTGGCGTGAGGTGGTAAATTTACCTTCTTTTCCTGCAAATGGAGAGGTGTTTGGGCTAATTGCAATCTGCAAAGTTGGAGCCTCGATCTCCATTACGGGGAGTGCCTCTGGGGCATCAGCATCACCCAGTGTTTCACCGATGTGAGCATCGGCAATACCCGTGAGCTGAGCAATTTCACCAGCGCTAGCCTGTGTTACTTCAACACGTTCAAGTCCCCGAGAAACAAAAATTTTGTCGACCTTAGTTTTGTGTTCACTGCCATCGGTGGCAATACGGACGATTGCATCACCGGCCTTCACAGAACCGCGTTGAATGCGGCCAATTGCGTATTTGCCCTGATAAGAATCCCAAGCGAGGGAAGTTACGAGCATTTGGAAGGGTTTTTCAGCCTCTACTCGAGGGGCGGGGATGTGGCTCACGATAGCTTCAAAAACTGGTGTGAGGTCGGCCGATTCAGTTACGTCTGTCGGCATGCTTGTCCAGGCTTTACCTTCGCGGCCAATTGCATAGTAGGTTGGGTAGTCGAGCTGATCGTCTGAGGTAGCAAGATCCAAAAACAGGTGTCCGATTTCGTCTTCGACTTCAGCTACGCGCTGGTCGCGCTTATCAATTTTATTAATCACCACAATTGGAGTGAGGCCAAGTTTGAGCGCACGGGTGAGTACAAACTTGGTTTGCGGCATCGGGCCTTCTTGCGCGTCAACCACTAGGATGACACCGTCTGCCATCGAGAGAGTGCGCTCAACCTCGCCCGAAAAGTCGGCGTGTCCAGGTGTATCAATAATGTTAATTTTTGTACCCTGATATTCAACCGCAGTTGTCTTGGCGGTAATGGTGATGCCTCGCTCACGCTCAAGATCGCCAGAGTCCAATATTGTTGTCTGACTCATCTCGGCCTGGTGGTCGGCGAAAGTTTTGGATTGCTTTAATAGGCCATCTACAAGTGTGGTTTTACCATGGTCTACGTGAGCGACAATGGCGATATTGCGAATGTGTTGTGCGTCGTGCATAAGTTTCTCTTAAAGTTAGTTGGTATGGCGACAAAAAAAGAGCCTCTAAGGGCTGGCTTGTTCTTGGTTGATATTATGCCACAGATAGGTAAAAAAGTCTAATATTTATTGTTTCGGCGGTATTTATGGGAGTATCATTGGCTTAAGCATCTCAAAGCCAGATGTAGCACCAAGGAAAAGGAGTCAAAATGGCCCTCATCAGTGCAACATGTAGTGACTGTGGCGACGTTGAGCTGCGATCTCGTGGCATCCGGGTGCGCACCTGTACCGATACTGATGAATCGACGTATCTCTTCCGGTGCCCTGTGTGCCGAATGATCGAAGTACGTCCAGCTGATCCTTATGTAGTAGATGTCTTGTTGGCCGCAGGTTGCATAGGTGAAACATGGAGTTTGCCATCGGAGCTGAATGACCCACGGCGAAGTGATTCGTCATCCATTACGCACGATGATGTTTTGGATTTTCACATTGCATTGGCTGAATATCTGACCGAACAGATGGTTGCAACGCCTCTACCCGTGACGATGGAGGGCCAGCAAGATCCTTCAACAAGCTGGAGTAAGTCGATAATCACTTGGTTGCGCTCAAACTTGGGGTTTGACCGGCAAACTCACCCACAATAAAGGGCATGCACTTGCAAATATGTAAGGCAGCCCTATTTTCTTGTGTTTAGATAAACCGCTTAAGATTGACGTTTATACCTATAAAACGTATAATTTGCCTCAGTAAAACAAACTGTTTTGTACAAAATAGTGAGATGAGGTAACAGAGTATACGTACTCAAACTACTGGCGCGGCTCTTGGGTGGCGTCAAAAAATTCAATCTTTAAGACAGGGTATCATCACAAAACGAAATCGTTTTGTGGCTCGGTGTATCCATCCACTTTTGAATCATCCGCGCACGCTTGGTGCTCGTATGAAGGCTGAAATTGGCTTGCTTCATCTGGAGCGGGCAGGAATTCAGCGTTCAGCTGCAGCTATTGCAGTGGTGGTTACGGTATTAACTCTCAGCTTGGCGCTCACGGCTCAAACTCGTCACAGTTTTAGAGTATTCGCCGATGAAAAGCGGGTAGTGCAGATCTATGTCGACGGTGAGCAGCGCAATGTTGTTTCTAGCGCATCCACAGTAAAGGATATCTTGGCTGAAAATGGGGTTGAAGTGCGCAGAGGTGATGTTGTGGAGCCGGAGCTAGATACAGTTGTTGATCAGCCAAACTATAACGTGAACGTATATCGCGCCGCGCCGGCGGTAGTTGTAGATAGTGGTAAGTTTACACAAGTTGTAACTGGGTATCGTTCAGCACGAAAAATTGCTGCTGCCGCTGGCGTGACATTGTATCCCGAAGACAAAGCACAAATTGAGCAGGTGCAAGATTTTCAGCCTAGTCGCACTTTGGGATATAAAGTTATTGTCGACCGAGCTGTGCCGGTGCAACTTGTAGTGGCCGGCGAACTTTACAATATTCGTACACAAGCGACTACAGTCGGTGAGTTACTAAAAGAAAAGAATGTTGAATATAGCCCAGAAGATCTACAGGGAATTACAGCAGCCACTGAACTTACTCCTGGCGCACGCGTAGTGCTCTCAAAGATTGTGCAGGAAACTCAAGTAGTACTTGAAGACATCGCGCCAAATACTCAAACAATTTATGACGCTAATATGGAGGCGGGTAAGACTGAGACTCGGCGAGCGGGCGTGACTGGGCGCAAGCAGGTGACTTACTTGGTGGAGAAAACAGCTGGCCAGCCAGATAAGCGTAGTGTATTGGATGAAAAAATATTGGTCGCTTCGATTGATGCGGTTGTGGTGCGAGGTACTAAAATTGTTGCTCGTGGGGGACAGCCGACTCCTGAGCAGTGGGCAAAACTCCGCTTTTGTGAAGCTGGCGGAAATTACGCAAATAAGCGTAACCCGCTCTATCGTGGAGCCTATCAATTTAATTACAGTACCTGGAATAACTACGGCGGATACTATGATCCAGCTGATGCACCGCCAGAAGTGCAGGATGCTGCCGCCTTTGCGCTCTACGCCCGTCGCGGCGCACAACCGTGGCCAGTTTGCGGACGCTACTTGCGCTAGGCATGGATAAGTCGCAGCTTAAGGCATTACTGGCTAAATTTGATGTCACGCCAAACAAGGGTTTGGGCCAGCATTTCTTACATGATGAGTCAGTAATCTCGGATATGCTCGAGGCAGCTGAGGTGAATTCAGCCGATACTGTATTGGAGGTGGGTCCTGGTCTTGGGGTGCTGACGAGTGCTTTAGTGCAAAGAGCGGGGCAGGTAGTAGTTTACGAGCTTGATGATAAGCTTGCCTCACTCATAGAATCTCAAGACGCTGATAAGCTAACGGTGGTGCGCGGCGATGCGCTGGAATTGCCACTCCCCCCGCGGGGGACTCCCCTGCCCTATAAAGTTGTGGCGAACATCCCCTACTCTATTACTGGCGCCCTTATTCGTCGTCTTATCACTTCCCCATCTGGTCCAAGCTCGATTACGCTTTTGGTACAGAAAGAGGTTGCGGAGCGGATGTGTGCTAAGCCTGGTCAGATGAGTGCGCTCTCGGTGGCTGTACAGCTACATGGCGCAGCAAAGATTGTTCGACTCGTGCCGCCGGAATGTTTTTGGCCCGCTCCAAAGGTAGACTCAGCAGTAGTGCATGTAGACCTTTCACGTGGTCTTACACTTGATGTAGACGAGCGTGATTTCATGCGTTTGGTAAAATTTGGTTTTGCTCAAAAGCGTAAGCAGCTTAAAAACACACTGGCCGCTGGTTTGCGTGTGGGGCCTCCGGAAATTGAGAAAGTATTATTGCAGGCTGGACTATCTGCAACATCTCGTGCTCAAGAGCTGTCATTAGGCCAGTGGAAAAAGCTCTACGATCTCATTCAGAAATAAGCCACTTTCCAGATAGCGCCTATGCTATTATGGGTGTATGTTGAAGCGATTTCGCTGGGTTTCATTTCTACTCTTGTTCCTCATTATTTTTGGGGTATTTGCGTTTGCTCGCCATACGCAAGCCGCAGCAGATTTTACCTATAACATTGCACTGAATTACAAACTCCAAGAATCTGGCACAACCACGGTAGTTGCAAATTATAAAGTCACCTACAACCGCCCGGATAAAATACTCGACCTCATTCGTATTGCTGCGCCAACGAATACTGTAGAAAATTTACGTGCCACCTACGTCGGTGGTGGCGAAATCCCAACCAAGCTCGAGCAAAAATCGAGTGAGGGGCTGGGCTATAACTACGATTACAAAGAAATTACGATAGATTTTGACACGCAGAATGCGCGCGGTTCTACGCTAGAGTTTAGTGTGAGTTATGACACGAATGAGCTGATGGACGTAAAGGGTTCTTCGCGCACCCTGTACGTGCCCTCGTTGTCACAAATTGGAAGCGACGAAAATTATACCGTCAGTGTTTCGGCCCCACAGGATTTTGGTAAGTTGTTTTCTACTGGTGTATTGCCAGAGCTCAATGGTGCTGATGGAAATTTGATCCGTTATACCTTCCCTAAATCGGCCGATCTTAAGCGCTCAGTTTCATTAATTTTTGGCGAGTCAACAATTTATGAGGCAAACTTCGCTTTCCCGCTTGATAACACTACTGGGCAAACTAAGCGATTTACGGTTACGTTGCCACCAGATACTAGTTCGCAGAAAATCTTTATTAAGAGTCTTTCACCAGAACCTGTTGCTACTCGTCTAGATGGCGACGGTAATGTCTTGGCCGATTACGATGTACCGGCGCGAACTAAGATTGTGGTTAATACTGATGTGGCTGCGCAGGTAAAATATCTGGAATATGATTTGTCGACAAGTGGATCGATGCAAGATATCCCAGTAGAAATTACCAAGAAATACACTGGCCAAACTCAATATTGGCAGAGCACTAGTCCGCAATTGCAAGTCAAAGCTGCTCAGGCAGTGGCCGGCACTGATAAGGTAATCGATAAAGTACGAAATCTCTATAAACTGACGGTTGATACGCTGAGCTATAATAATGAAAAGATTAAATACAATATTCGTCAGGGCAGCGATAAGGCTCTAGCAAATCCAGATAATGCTGTGTGTCTCGAGTATTCCGACTTACTTATCGCATTGTTGCGCAGTCAAAATATTCCAGCCCGTATGCCAGTTGGGTATGCCTATGCAGGTAATCTTAAGCAATCAAAAGCGGTGTCTGATTCGCTTCATAGTTGGGTAGAGGTGTATGTTCCTGGTATTGGCTGGATGAATCTTGATCCAACCTGGGGGGAAAAGTTTGATAATTTTGGCAAGAGTGATTTGGATCATTTTGCTTTTGCGGTGTGGGGTGCTGAAGATGCTAGTCCAGCTGCCGTAATGGTTGGTGAGCAGGACATGAATTATCAATACGAAGAGACAACTATAAGTTACTCAGAAGATTTCCCGAGTGCTAATCGCGAAGGTCGGGCGGATGTGAGCAGCTATGTTATCTTTCCCGGTATCTCGATTTCGCGTTATTCGGTAACTGCACCAGAAAATGTGGCGGGTGATAATTATGCAGCGCAGATAAAGCACGGCGATACAACCCAGAATGTAACTCTAGGTTCTTTGGCGCCACGTCAGCAATTTACCCAAAACGTGGCAGTAGTGGGTGGAAGCTACGCAAAAACCGCTGAGCTGCTTTTTGTACAAAAAACTGATGGTAGCGATACGGTTCTAGCGGTCGCGACTGGCTCAGCACAGTGGTGGCCGTTCATTGTAATTTGTGTAGTTCTATCTGGAATTATCGGTTTAATTCTGGTAGAATTGCGACTTAGTAAGCAGCGCGGAGTAAGAGAGCCCGATAATTCGCTTGACGATAAGCCGGTGACACAAAAAAACTCCCAAGATTATATGCCTGCCGAGCCTGAGCTAAAGAAAGTAGAACATCATGACCAGTCAGAAAAATAAGTATTATCTTACAACTTCTATACCGTATGCTAATGCCAAGCCGCATCTTGGGCATGCCATGGAGTTTATTCAGGCCGACACGTTAGCACGCTGGCACCGTCAGTTGGGCGATGAAGTGTACTTTCAGATTGGCACTGATGAGCACGGGCAAAAGTTGTTCGAGGCAGCGGAAAAGGCTGGCGCTGAACTACTTAGCTTTGTAAACGAGATGAGTGAAAGTTTTGTGCAGCTTGCCCGTGACCTTAATGTAGATTATGACGCTTTTGTGCGCACTACGGATGAGCATCATAAAAAAGGTGCGCAGGCACTTTGGCGTGCTTGCGAGAAAGACATTTACAAAGGTACATATACCGGTCTTTATTGTGTTGCTTGTGAATTGTTTTACACTTCCAAAGATGCCGTTGAGGGCATGTGTCCAGTACACCCAAATCGTGCGCTTGAAGAGTTGGCGATTGAGAGTTATTTTTTAAAACTTTCTCCTTATCAAGATAAGCTGATCGACTTGATTAAAAATGATGAATATAGGGTTTTCCCAGATCTCCGCAAAAATGAAATTTTGAGTTTTTTACGTAACAACAAACTTGAAGACCTCTCAATTTCGCGGCCAAAGAGTCAGTTGGCATGGGGTGTGGAGGTGCCAGGCGATGACACTCATGTAATGTATGTATGGTTCGATGCGCTCGCCAATTATATTACTGGCGTTGGTTACCCGGATGAGCCAGAGTTTAACAAGTGGTGGCCGGCAGATTTGCATATTGTTGGTAAAGACATAAATCGTTTTCACTCTGTGTATTGGCCAGTCATGCTGATGAGTGCTGGAGTTACTCTGCCGAAAGCTTTGTATGTGCATGGTTTTATTAACGCACCGGGCGGTGTGAAGATGAGTAAAAGTTTAGGCAATGCTATTGGGCCAGACGAAATACTGGAGCGCTACGGTGCAGATGCATTGAGATATTACCTGCTTCGCTACATTCCGCATGATTCTGACGGGGAATTTGGGCTAGAGCGCTTTCATGCAGTCTATACTGCAGACCTTGTGAATAATCTAGGAAACCTAGTGCAGCGTGTCGCAAGTATGACTGTGAAATATTGTGACGCCAGGTTTGAGCCAATTGTAGAGGTGCGCAAGCCTAAGCTTACCGTGCTAGGGGACGCCGGCTTTGATGATGAGCTTCAGGCAATCTGGAAGCAGCTCGACTCACTCAACGAAGCAATTGATAAGAGTGAACCTTGGAAGCTTGCAAAGACAGACCTTACGGCTACTACCAAGCTGTTAGATAATTGGATTAGTGAGATCATCCAATTATCTGTTTCTTTAACTGCCTTCATGCCTTTTACGGCTGAGAAAATTCACAGGATTTTTTCGGATGGGCGTGTGGATATGCGTAGTGGCATGCTCTTTCCGCGCATCGAAAAGGAAGATTAGCGTATGATTGATACCCACGCTCATCTTCATTTTGCAGATGCCTTTAAGGATGCTGATGAAGCGCTTACTCGCGCTCACGAAGCTGGCGTTGATACGATTATTAATGTTGGCGTAACGCCGGAGGATAGCCGTCAGGCTCTAGCCTTTGCGCAAAATCCTGACCATGCACATCAAAAAACTGGCGTAAAGTTATTTGCTACCGCCGGTCTCCATCCGCACGAGACAAAAGCTGGTGATGCCGCCCTCGACGCGATCGCTGATCTTGCAGAAGACGTTATTGCCATCGGTGAATGTGGGCTCGACTACTATCGCAACCTTGCGACCAAGCAAGAACAAGATCGAGCGCTCCGGGCTCAGATTGAGATCGCTCTCGAGCATAATTTGCCACTGATCTTTCATGTTCGTGACGCATGGGAGGATTTTTTTGCAGTGCTCAATGATTATTCAAAAGTTCGTGGTGTGATCCATAGCTTTACTGGGCATGAGCGAGAAGTTGAACGAGCGTTGAGCCATGATGGAGAACTCTTTTTTGGGTTAAATGGCATTATGACGTTTACCAAAGATGAAGCTCAACTGCAGGCAGCTAGGGGTATTCCTGCAGATCGAATGCTCCTGGAGACGGATTGTCCGTATTTAGCACCAGTGCCATATCGAGGTAAGCGCAACGAGCCGGCATACGTTCCGGCAATTGCGGACTTTTTAGCTTTACTTAGGGGCGTTGAAGTAGATACTTTGGCGCACGATACAACTCGCAACGCGGAAAGTTTGTTTGGGCTATAAGTATGAAACGCTATTATTTTGATTATGCGGCCGCAACACCATTAGATACTGAGGTAGCGCAAGAAATGGAGGCAGCTCGGAGAGCCTATGCTAACCCAGCCAGTCTCTATGCCGAAGGTCGTGAAGCTCGTGATTTACTCGATTCTGCTCGCAAGCGGATCGCTGTGGTGCTTGGCGCACAGGCTCGTGAAATTGTATTTACGAGCGGCGCAACAGAGTCGGATAACCTGGCAATTTTAGGGGCGCTTACTGCCTGTGGAGAGCCACAAGCGCGAGTTGTTACGCTTCCAACAGAGCATGCGGCGGTGCGAGCTTGCACACAAGTCGCGCGCGCCAGTGGTTACGATGCGCAGGAAGCTATGGTTGCAGAAACCGGCATGGTGGAGCTGGCCACTGTTCAAAAACTTATCACCGATAAAACTGTGCTCATATCTATTGCGATTACGACAAGTGAAATCGGCACCGTGCAGCCGATTGCCGAAATTGGACAGCTGGTGAGAGGGGTTCGCGCCGATCGCGAAAAGCGCGGCATCGCAACACCAATCATTTTTCATACCGATGCGTCTGCAGCTCTTGGGTTTCTGCCTCTACCTGTGGATCGTTTGGGCGTAGACCTTATGACGCTCTCAAGCGCTAAGGCTTATGGGCCGCTGGGTATCGGTGCTTTGTACGTGCGGCGTGGCACCCCGCTCACACCAATGATTATTGGCGGCCGACAAGAGGCGAGTTTGCGCTCCGGAACGCCGGCGGTCGATTTAGCTGTTGCCTTTGCGGCTGCTGCAGAAAAAGCTGAAGCGATGCGCAAAGACGAAGTGCGTCGTTTGCAGGGGTTACGCGATGACCTATGGCGGGACCTTAAGGATATTGCAGGAATTAAGCTGAACGGCCACAACAAGAAACATTTGGCCGGTCTTATAAATATCTCCTTTGCGGGTTTTGATGGTGAAGACTTAGTGTTGGCGCTTGATGCGGCTGGGTTTGCAGTTGCCACCGGGGCAGCTTGCGCGGAGTCTTCAGACGAGCCGAGCCATGTATTATTGGCACTCGGAAGAACACGCGCCGAGGCACAAGGTAGCTTGCGCATTTCACTTGGTCGCTCGACCACAAATGATGATGTGCAGGCCTTGGTGGGCGCAATTCGCAAAATCGTCGTACAATAAAGCTATGCTTTTTCGTGGCAAAAAGGAGAAGAAACGACGGAGTCGTACCAGAAAGTTCTTTGGTTTTCTAGTTGGCTTTTTTGTACTTGTTGGCTTATTCGTTGCCGCGGTATTTGGGTCTGCAATTTATCTTTCACCGCAAGACTCAACTAGTCCGGCCGATACTATCGTAGTGGTGTCTGGCGGGCAAACTCAAACACGAGCCAAGCAAGGGATTGAACTTTATAAGAAGGATTTGGCGCCCAAAATTATCTTCTCTGGAGCGGCGCTTGATGACGGCCCCTCAAATGCCAGAGAGATGGCTGCATTAGCACGACGTTCTGGTGTGCCCGATAGTGCAATTATTATTGATGAAGACGCTAAAACTACCTACCAAAACGCGGTGAACTCCAAGCGCATTCTAGAAGAAAATGATGCGAAATCAATTATTTTAGTGACGTCTCCGTATCATCAGCGTCGAGCATTTATCACTTTTCAAAAGATATTGGGGGATGGGTACACTATCGAAAATAGTTCAAGCTACGACAATGCTTGGAGTAAATCTGCGTGGTGGGCCACACCGTTTGGAGTCTGGATCACTGCTTCTGAGTTAGTTAAAGTCGGCTACATCTACGCCACGGGCAACTATCAATAAGGCTTGACGAGGCCGAATTAGGGGCGTATTATCTGTTCAGCTTCGAGTGAGCACTGCTGGTTCGAATCTGAATCTCTTAAAAATCATGTGTGTCGTCCGAGCGTCAAATTCCACGGAGCGTGAAGCGACACATATCCGGCCCTCGGGTCGGTGAGGGGGACCTCTTTACGGGGGGTGAGAGGTCTCCCAACAACTTCCCATGCCTTGCGTGGGGGGCTACAGAGACTGGCGCCACTGGCGAACCTACTCTGTAGTTGCCGTATCCCAGTGCGGCAGGCCGGGTGGTCTCGAGAGAGATCACCCGGCCATACTTTTTACTAAAAAGCCCGTCATCGTGAGATGACGGGTTGGTCGCTAACAGGAACGAGTGAGTAGATGTTCCATACCTCCACCGCGAGGGCCGAGATGGACGCCCGCTGACGACGCAAGAGCTTCTTCCGACAGATCTTCGACTGCGATCTCCAGATATGCTGCGATAGCATGCCGGGGATCCTTGCGGGCCAGAACGATGATCTCTTCCTGCTCAGGAGCGAAGGTATGCACAACTTTCATGCTGCTTGGCGACAGTCTGTCCTTCGGGTTGTAGTGCCAGATCTGGAGTGATCCGCACTTGGTCTTGCACTTGTAGGCGCCGTCGAAGCCTTCAGCGACGAAGAGCCGTTGATCGACAGCGTTGGGGTGTTGCAGCCAGGTGGCTTGAGATGACATCTGAGTTGTAACTCCGTGGATAGGGTGCAGTTAGCTTGTAAATAGTAAAATATTTCGTTAAGATAGTCAACTATGAAGAATGCACAAAAAACCGTTTATGTTGGGCTTTCCGGTGGGGTTGACTCTAGCGTTGCGGCAGCCCTACTTGTAGAACAAGGTTATAAAGTTGTGGGTGCGTATATGAAGAATTGGACGCAAGATATCGCTGGCAATCCATGCCCCTGGGAAGATGATTTGCGTTCGGCAAAAAGCGTGGCAGCTCATTTGGGGGTTGAGCTCAAAATTTTTGATTTACAGCATCAGTACAAAGAGCAGGTGGTGGACGTAATGGTACAGGCCTATGCCGCTGGGCTCACGCCAAATCCTGATGTACTGTGCAATGAAGAGATCAAGTTTTCATTATTCTATAATCTGTGTCGTGATGAGGGTGCAGATTTTGTTGCTACCGGTCACTATGCACGTATGGAGAATGGCCGGCTTATGCAGGCCGTTGATAGCAAGAAAGATCAGACATACTTCTTATATCGCATGCCAGTTAAGTCTGCACAACATGTGCTCTTCCCGTTAGGTGAGTACAAAAAGCCCCGGGTGCGCGAACTGGCGACGGAACGAAATTTACCGACGGCTACTCGCCAGGAAAGTATGGGCTTGTGCTTTGTTGGTAAAATTCCGCTCAAAGATTTTTTGGGTGAGTTTATGGAGCTCACTCCGGGCCCAATTATGAGTGAATCTGGCCAAGAAATTGGGCAACACGACGGAGCTGCATTGTATACAGTCGGCCAGCGACACGGGCTTGGGGTTGGCGGCGGTACTCCTTATTATGTGTTGGCAAAAGATCTTAAGACTAATACGGTTACGGTTACAACCAATCCAAGTCAGCTGCAGCGTGACCACTATAATGTAGGAGACGTTACATGGTGGCAGCAGCCAAAAGTTGATGCGATATATCAAGTGCGAATTCGTCACCTCGGTGAATTGTTGGAGTGCAAGCTTGAGCCACAAGCAGATGGTGTGTGGCGCATACAGCTGGTTCATGGGGTTCATCGCGGTGTTGCGGCTGGTCAGCATGCGGTTGTCTATAACGGCGAAACTGTTTTAGGCGGTGGCGTAATCCAATAAAAAACCACACGCTGAGGTGTGGTGTGGTGCTTAGTTGCAGGGTGGGATCCTAAGTACAACTGCGAGGCCGTCGCTAGAAATTGTTGCTCTCATGACCGACTCGACGGCATAGTAGACAAGTAGGCTGGGGCAGATGTTCTGTGTCATACAGAACTGTACGATCGCCTCGACCTCGCTTGGGGTAAACCATGTAGTCAGGCCATAGGTGTCATCGGTGTCGTCATGGCCAAAGTGGTCGCGTAGATCTTGATAGCGGTCAGAATCAAAGGTACTCATAGCACTTCCTTACCTAGGGAGTGGATGCAGATATTCTGACGCTCATGTATTGAAAAATCAAGTAGCTGTACTACGAGAAAGCCCTTATGCTACACTGCTTAGTGAAATAAGGAATCATATTTTTTATGGCAACTGGTGACGATAAAACTCAATCTACTGGACCAAGCATTGCTGATGGCTCGATGGCGTACATGCCAAAACCAGATGGCGACGAAAAGCCCGAAGGCGAAGACGAAATTCGTCTCGACCACAATAAGAAAGAAGAAACGAAGACCATGGCCGACATTGCCGAGGAATTGGGTGGCGATAAAATCACTAACACGCCCCAAGCTGACGGGGTAAAGGTGGCGGTTAATGGTAAGCAAAAAAAAGCTCAGGCAAAAAAGAGTGAGCCTGTAAAGTCCGAGCCAGTGCCAGAGGTTATTGAGCCAGATGTTATTGATGATGGCAATATTCCGCCGGCATTCGAAGCGGAACGTCAACGTGGCGACAAGGGTGGTGGCAAGGGATTTCTGATTTTTCTTATGATTATTGCACTGCTTGCAGCTGGCATCTTTGGCTATCTTTGGTGGACCGAAAAGCAGCAGGTCGCAGATTTGCAGACGGAGGTATCTAAACTCACCGAGGCTAATAAGGGCCTGTCTGGCGACACGAGCTCGTCCACAACTTCAGTCAGCGTTACAAGGACCATTCCAGAGCTTGGGCTTACCTACGCGTTTGGCGATGATGTGGCTACAGTCACCTATCGATTTCGGGAGACTACCGATGCGAATAAGCAGGCCCACAAAGTTATTACGTTTTCATCTACAAAAGTAGTACAGGCGGAGCGCAAAGTAAGTAGCACGGCACCAAAATGTACGGCTGAATTTAGTCCGCTCGGGGCACTTACGAGTTATGCAGCAGGCGACACCTATAAAGGTGGGAAGATTGAAGACGTTGAAGTAGATAACGAGACGGTTTTGAAGCTAGGCGATAGCTATTATGTATACGAGGCGGGTCAGTCGGCATGTTCGGCAGATGCTAGTGTGCAAGAAGTTGTTACGGCCGAGAAAGCTGCAGTACAGGCGTTTGTAAAATCACTAAAGGAGCAACAATAGTATGGACGAAAAAATTCCAGAGCCATTATCAAAACCGGTAGAGCCAACTAAGCCAGGCGCGAATATTCCGCCGGCTCCAGCAGCCCCAAACGCTACGGTCAGCTCTACTCCAATGGGGATGCCTGCTTCTAATGTGGGTAAGTCTGGCGGAGGCAAGAAAGTCTTGGTCGTGCTTTTGGTGCTTATTTTGATGGCTAGCACAGCTGCGTTTGGCTATCTTTGGTGGCAGGCGCGCTCGGCTCAAGCTCAGGTAGCGCAGGCACAGACAGACAAAGAAGCTGCTGACAAAAAAGCCACAGAAGCTGAAGCGAAGGTAAAAGAACTTGAAGAGGCTCAAGCTACAGAAACTGAGGCTGCAAAGCAGACAGACACGGAGCTTATCACGACTGCTGCCCAGAATTATGCGAATGCAATGGTTGATGGAGCGAATGATACGCTGGCTAAACCAGAGTTGAACGCAAAAAATAAAAGCTTTGCGACCGTGGCAGTTTCGGGCGAAGGCGGTTATGTAATGACACTCAAAAAGGTGAATAATGCTTGGGTTGTTATTTATAGTGGTCAGGCGGCGCCGGATGCAGCTACCGTAGAGATGTTCGGCATTCCGCAGTAAAAAGTCATCAGTAAAAAGTTTGAAGGGGCGCCCTATGTGGGCGCCCCTGTGTGTTGGGTGAAGCGAGGTCAGCCAGTGAAGCTGATGTCGGCCCCTCCGCCTCCGTGGGTCTGCGTGACGGGTGTGTCGACCGGCGGGAGCGGCCTGATGTAGGGCGGGAGCTCGCGTTCCACGATGAGTGGGGTGTCGATCTCGGGCTCGGGCAGGTCGGGAGCGGTCGTGGGTGTCGACTGGACGGTGGTCGTGGTGACCGGAACGGTGATGGTCGTCTCGGGGACGACGGTCGTGGTGGTCGTCTCCTCGACGTACACGGTGGTGGTCGTGGTCTCCGGGGGCTCGTAGCAGCCGTAGCCGTCGTCGTAGTACGACGTGGCGCCGGCGTTGCCGCCGAAGACGATGATGCCGATGATCACGGCGAAGGCGCTGATGAGCGCGACGATGGCTCGCTTCTTGGTCATGTGAGGTACTCCCTGTCGAGGGTCTGGTGGAATCCAGCGGGTTTGCTAGAACCGTATAATATTAGCATAAAAGTAATAAAAAGTCAATAGAAAAAGCTCCACAAAACAGCCCTCTTCAGGTATAATCTACAGATATGAATGCGCAAGAAGTTCGTAAAAAATACCTAGAATTCATGGCTCGCCAGGGTCATGTTATTGTGCCGCGGGCAAATATCGTCCCAGATGGCGATCCAACCACCCTGTTTACGGGTTCTGGCATGCAGCCCATGGTGCCGTATCTATTGGGTGAACCGCATCCAGAAGGCAAGCGACTGGCGGATTCACAAACTTGTATCCGCGTGCAAGATATTGATGAAGTTGGCGACACGAGTCACACCACATTTTTTGAAATGCTCGGGAATTGGTCGCTGGGTGATTATTTTAAAGAGCAGCAAATCCGTTGGTTTTGGGAATTTTTGACAGTGGAGCTGCAGCTGGATCCAAATAAAATTTATGTGAGTTGTTTTGCGGGTGATGAAAAACTTGGTATTCCACGCGATGAAGAAGCAGCCAGCGTTTGGAAAGAGCTTTTCGAGGCAGCTGGTGTTGACGCTAAAATTGTAGAAATTGGATCGGCTGAAAATGGTGATAGAGATGGCATGCAGGGTGGACGTATTTTTTACTATGATGCTAAAGAGAATTGGTGGAGCCGAGCAGGTGTACCAGAAAATATGCCAGTGGGCGAGCCGGGCGGTCCGGACAGCGAGGTGTTTTATGACTTTGGTGAAGCCCACCATGACGCGAGTTTTGGTGAGCCACACCCAGCTAGTGATAGTCCGCGCTTTTTGGAAATTGGCAACTCGGTATTTATGCAGTACATCAAAACCGAGGCTGGTTTTGATGAATTACGCCATAAAAACATCGATTTTGGCGGTGGCCTGGAGCGCTTGGCGGCTGCAGCGATCGACTCACCAGACGTGTATCGTACGAGCATTTTATGGCCGATTGTTGAAAAGCTTGTGGAGCTCACGGATACAGTTTATGAAGGCAATGAAGCAGCTATGCGAATTATTGCCGACCATGTGCGGGGCGCAACTTTTATGGCGGTTGATGGCGTGCGGCCAAGCAACACAGCGCAAGGCTATGTGATGCGTCGACTGGTGCGTCGGGCAATTCGTGGTGGCTTGGAACTAGGCGTGCAAACTGGACTGATGGCTGCGGTGGTGCCGGTGGTGATTGATATCTATAAAGATGACTATTCTGAAGTGCTGGAACGAGCTGAAGATGTGTTGAGTGTATTGCAAGCCGAAGAAGAGGCCTTCCGCAAGACACTGGAGCGTGGTTTACGAGAGTTTGAAAAACGTACGTCTGAACTCGATTTTACGCAGCGACCACCAGTGCCAACCGGAAAGCGAACGGAGCTTACGGGTAAGCTTATCTTTCAACTTTCTGATACCTATGGTTTTCCAGCTGAATTGAGTTTGGAAGAAGCAGAAAAAGAAGGTGTGCCAGTAGCGGGTGATTGGCAAGATGAATTTAACCGACTTCTCGACGAGCAAAAAAATCGTTCTCGAACCGCAACAGCCGGACAGTTTAAGGGCGGTTTGGCAGATCATTCTGCAAAAACCGTGCAGTATCATACGGCTACTCACTTGATGTATCGCGCACTGCGCAATGTACTAGGCGATCACGTGATGCAGCGAGGCAGCAATATTACGCCAGAGCGCTTGCGGTTTGATTTTTCGCATGCCGAAAAAATGACACCAGAGCAAATCGCCGAAGTTGAGCGCATTGTTAATGATGTAATCGCTCGTAATCTAGAAGTGAGTTTTGTAGAGATGGGCAAGGACGAGGCGTTTGAAGCTGGTGCGCTTGGTGCTTTTGGTGAAAAATACCCAGATATCGTTAAGGTGTATACGGTGGGGGACGCCGCTGGAGATTGGTACAGTCGCGAAATTTGTGGTGGCCCGCACGTGCCACGTACTGGCGAACTCGGTACTTTTCGTATTGTAAAAGAAGAGAGCTCATCGGCGGGCGTACGTCGCGTAAAAGCTGTTCTCGAATAAAAAAGACCCACACGCCTGAACGTGTGGGTAGGTAAGACTAACTGTCAGTCTCGGAATCTCGCATCTGACTGGCGAGCCAGCGCAGGCCAGCGAAGCAGAGTCCTACTGCCAGGCTGAGCCCGATCAGGAATGATCTGTAGGGGCGTGTCATGGCCTACCTCCCGTACGGGTCGTAGCTCTCGTCATAGCCCGCGACGCCATTCCTCTTCGGCGTCAGCTGCACATCCGAGTGCTTTGTAGATGAGCCATGCTAGCCCACCGATCGCGAGTGCCGCCAGAACCAATCGCTTACGCATTAGTAGTCCTCCAGTGCGTAGCCCACCAGTCGCCTCAGCGCCCACCAGGCCAGTCCTGTCATCCCGATGAGTGTCAGGGTGACACCGATTCGCTTCTTCATGGACTTCCTCCCGTTGTCTGAGTTGTGAAAACGTTTACTTAGCTTCGGTCTTTCAGGCTTTCTGGGCGGCAGGCAAATCGGACGATGCCAGGCCGGTGCCGAAAGCGGCGGCAATGGCGCCGAGCGCAATCAGTGCGCCCGTACCTGCTGTCGCGATGCAGATGAGTTTCAGCTTTGCCTTCATGATGCCTCCTGGTTGAGAGTATGTCGACGCGCCCAGCGCTTGAGCTCATGCAGTGAGCGGGTCTGGGGAATCATCACGTCACGCTTACGCGCGTCGGTCTGGAACTTCCAGAGATCCACACGATGCAGATGCAGGCTCTTGTCGGCGAAATAGCGGGCGATGATCAGGGTGCTGGTTAGCCACAGTGCGCCAACTGCTGAGTCGGGGAAGATGATGATGAAGATGTAGGCCAGCACGAAAGAAAGTGACTGGATCGTGAACTTCACCTTGCCAAACACATTCGCACCAGGCAACTGGACGTCACCGAGTGCGTCGACGGCCAACTTGGTGTCGCGAGCAATCAGGACCAGCTTTAACTCAATCCAGATAACCCACCCAAGTGCACCAAGAAGCGGCAGGAACACCAGCCAACCTTGCAGGTGCCAAGTCAGCACCAGGTAGGTGATGGCGAGCACCAAAATCAAGACCTTGTCTGCGGCCGGGTCGATCGCCTTGCCGAAGTCGGAAACGGCGTTAAGCCGACGAGCCAAAGGCCCATCCAGCCCATCCAGGATGATGAGCCCGGCGGTAACACCAAGCCACATCCAAGCCGAATTGGTCTCAGCATTCCAGATAGCGGCGCCAAGTTGGTAAGCCACGAAGGGTGACACGATGATGCGGGCGACCGACATGGCGTTGGGTACGTTGTTGACAGCTCGAGCGGTGCTCGGCCAGTAATACTTCATGATGAGCAGCCACCAGCCCAAGAGCCAGAAGGCTGCTTGGTCCAGTAGCCACTTGGCTTCACGAACCACGGGCGGATCTTCACCGGAGTGGTAGTCATAGCTATCGCTGTGCACAGCTAGTTCCCTTCAGTAAAGGTGCAAAACTGGCACAATTATCTCCTATGGGCTGGCTTTTTTCAAGAAGAAAGGCGCCGTGGTAGAATAGAGGCTATATGGCGCTTAAGCTTCCAAAAATTCCTAAATTTGGAAAAAATACGAACCTAGGCTCTGCCGCAAAGCAGGATCCTTACATTGTGTCTTTAGATATTGGCACAGAGTATGTAAAGGCCTTGGTAGGCGAAGTGAAGGGCGATCATGTAGAAATCATCGGTGCCTCCAAGCAGCGTCAGCGACTTACCGATATGGCTGGCGGGGCTGTAACCGACATTGCTGGCGTTGTAGATAACTGCGATAAAGCATTGCGAGAAGCGGAGAAAATGTCTGGTGTGGTGGCGCGCAATACGGTTATCGGTATAGCCGGCGAGCTGGTAAAAGGTATGAGTACTACGGTGAGTTATCGCCGAGCGCGGCCGGAAGTACAGATTGATATGGTAGAGCTGAAAGACATTATTGAACGCGTTCAACGCACGGCCTTTGATAAAGTCCGAGATCAACTTTCTTGGGAGACTGGCAGTAATGATATGCAGGTGAAGCTGGTGAATGCGGCAGTGGTAGATGTCACTATTGATGGCTATCGGGTTACAAATCCGATTGGTTTTCAGGGTCAGGATGTTTCGATTGCGGTATTTACGGCTTTTGCCCCAATGGTACATTTAGGTGCGTTGCAGTCCGTCGCCCGTGACTTGGATCTCAACCTGATTAATATTGCCGCTGAACCGTTTGCCGTAGCCAAGAGTGTTGGGGCTGATGACAGTACCGAATTTTCGGCAATTTTTATTGATATTGGTGGTGGTACCTCGGATATTGCCGTGGTAAATAACGGCGGCGTGGTTGGCACCAAAATGTTTGCCATTGGCGGACGGAGTTTTACTAAACGCATAGCACAGAGTCTGAGCGTAAGTTTTGAAGAGGCCGAGAAGCTGAAATTAGAGCACTCGGCGGGGGCGCTCGCAAAAGCTGAGGAATCTGCTGTGGCTGATGCCTTGGAGACGGATGTTGAGGTCTGGCTGTCTGGCGTGGAGTTGTCGCTCTCAGAGTTTGATGAGCTTGATCACTTGCCAAACCGCATTTTGCTGTGCGGTGGTGGCTCTGGCTTGCCGGAAATTAAAAAGGCCCTCCAAACCGAATGGTACAAAGATTTGCCGTTTGCCCGTAAACCCAAGATCGATTTTGTGGCTCCAGCCGATGTGAACCGTGTGCTTGACCATACGGGCCGTCTTACTAGCCCGCAGGATATTACGCCAATGGGTCTCGCTAACTTGGCGCTCGACATCGTTGGAACCGAGGCAAAAGGCGAGCAACTTTTGCAGCGTCTCAGCCGTACGCTCTCGATATAGCATATTGACTCAATAGTATTGAAATTGTATAATTAAACATCTTTCGCACCTAGTACTGGAGTGAGTGTGTTGGCAATTTGTATCGTCTGTATTGTCGGAGTGATGATTTTCTCGAATGGACGCTGGCACAAGCTGAGTAGCGAGACGGGCAATTGGTATGAGGGTGAGTATGCCTCGTGGGCTACCAAGCCAAATATGCAGGTGCTCATGGAGTCGTGCACCGTTCCTCCTGAACCCTTCCGGAGGCAGACTCTGCTGTCTTTCAAGACAACAGTAGTGCTTGCCGTACTTCTTTTGGTCTGGCGTTTCGCCTTCACACCCGATTCGTTGTTGTACTTTCTTGCTGCGAGCTATTGTATGCCGCTGTGGATGGTGCGCTTTTTCAGTGGATACAACTACGTCAATAAGTGTGCCCAACGTGCAAGAGAGCGTTGGGCGCGCGAGAACTCTACCTCTTCACGTGAGTGAGGAGGTTTCTTTTTTATTCTGTAACTTCTTGTATAATGAAAACCATAACCTCTTATGGCAGAAAAAGAAGACAGCATTATTTATCTCGAGCATGACGCTGAGATTACCGAAGCCATTACTAAGCTGAAAAAAGCTGAGTCTGATACGGTGCGCATTGTTGTGCCGCCGCGCTCCCCGCTATTGCAAAGCGTTGTAAATCTTAAACTCCTCAAAAAAGCTGCTACTTCTAAAAAGAAAGAACTTGTATTAGTAACTGGTGATAAAGGTGCAACTGCTCTAGCTGGGAAAGTTGGCATTCCTGTAGCTAAAAATGTTAAAGCTGAGGCCGCCGTGCCAGATTCAGAACCGGAGCCGAAGGGGGCAAAAGTGGCCGCTACTGCAGCAACAGCTGCTGTTTTGGCCTCGCCACTTGCAGCCGATGCTGCCGAGGAAGAGGCCAGTAAGGCGAGAGACGAAGAGCTGCCTGTGCAGCGTTTTGATGAACCTGCTTCAGCAAGAAACAAGAGCAAGAAGGCGAAGAAAACAAAATCGAATGGCCGTGGGAAAGTACCTAATTATAATAAATTCCAGAAATGGATATGGGTTGGCGCCTCCGCTGTTGGCGCGATTTTGCTTATCTGGCTGCTTTCGGCATTTGTACAAACCGCAACGGTAAACGTGCAGGCGGCAGCCGATCGGCGCGATGTAAACACTCAGTTTACGCTGGTTACTAGTGGTACTACTTCAGGTAATTCTGTGGCGGCTGAAACGTTGGAGATTACCAAAGACTTATCTCAGAGCGTAGAGGCAACCGGGGAAAAAGATGTTGGTTCAAAAGCTACTGGATCGGTGGCGCTAAAAAACTGTGAAGATTCAAATTCGCGCACACTCCCAGCTGGCACAAAAGTAACGACATCTGGTAAGACTTTTGTCACTAATGCCGCCGCTACCCTGCCAGAAGGAGAGTTCTCTGGCGGTGGTACAGTATGCAACTCCAAAGCTGTTTCTGTGGCAATTACTGCCGCTGAAAATGGCGATCAGTACAATTTCTCAAATGCATCATTTACAGTTGTAGGTTTGTCGTCTCGGGTTTCTGGAACGGGAACGACTACTGGTGGTGTTTCTAAGAAAATAAAAGTGGTGGCTCAGTCTGATGTCGATGCGGCTGTGAACACGTTGCTCGAAGGCTCTAAGGCTGAGGCACTGACGGAATTAAAGCAAGATGCTGGCGAAGATCAAAAGGTTTTTGATGATACGCTTACTGCCACCGCCACCACGCAGTCATCAAACCCGCCGGTTGGCACTGAGGCGACGAATGCGACAATTAATGTTAAGGCAAAATATACGGTGTTGGCAGCTAGCGAGGCTGATCTAACGAAAGTTGTTGAGACCGCACTGGCCTCAGACCTGAAAGACGGCTCCAAAGTTCTTGACGCTGGTTTAGACCAGGCTAAGCTGACGGCGAAGGGTCAAACAAAAACTGGCTACAGCTACGCAATGTCTACCGTAGCTTATATTGGGCAGCCGATTGACGCCGAGGCACTGAAAAAAGAAGTTGCCGGTAAGGCCAAAAAAGAAGTCCCAGACATCGTAAAGCAGTATCCAAATGTAACTGGCGCCACAGTTGATGGTTGGCCGCTGGTACCAAACATGCCAATTCCAACGGGTAATATCAAGGTAGAAATATCGGTAACAAAATGAGCGACATGGGGGGAGAACATATCGAGGAGGCCATCCACGAGCCACTTTTAGGAGTGGACACGGGTGATGTGCGAGTAGGAATCGCTCACAAGGCAGCCGACGTAACACGAGCCGAGCCAGTTTGTACATTGAAAAACGAAGATGGTGTTTACGAAGAAATAGTGAGGTTAGCCGACAAATACAAGGTAGAAACGTTGGTTGTCGGCCTGCCGCGAGATATTAACGGTAACGAGACGGCTCAAACGCGCAAGGCTCGACACTTTGCTGGAGAACTTGCCGATATCTCAGGCATGCACATTATTCTGCATGATGAGTTTGCAACTTCGGAGCGGGCCCGCGAGCGACTCGGTAAGTTGAGTCGAGAACAGGAAAAGGCTCAATTAGACGCTATGGCGGCGGTGGTATTGCTCGATGACTACATGGAAAGCATGGTTGAATAGTCCATGCCACCAAAGTCCCAGCGTCCAAATCAAGTTTCGAGCCACGCAATCCACACAGTAAACCGCCCACCAGCCCACCGTAAAGTCGCTAAGTCGGTAGTGGTTGCTGTGTCTGCTGTCGTCATGATCATTGTACTTACGTTAGGCTGGGCAATCTATGCTATTAATACGCCTGCGGGCACGGGTGCGCCACAGCTTATTACTATTAAAGAGGGCAGCTCAATTGACTCAATTGCCACACAGCTTGCCCAAGCGAAAGTAATTTCGAGCGACGCGCTGTTTAAGCTTTATGCTCGACTTGGCCCGGCGCGCGGTCAGTTACGCCCAGGGCCTTACATGCTCTCACCAGATATGACAATGGTAGAGATCGTGGACTATTTGGCTTCGGGCAAAATTGCCGCGAGGCAGGTAACAATTGCCGAGGGGAAAACTATAAAGCAAATAGCAGCTGTTCTGGAGGGCGACACTGATTTTAAGGGGCAAGGATTCGAGTCAGTTGCAAAATCTCAGCCCGAAGCCAGCGTGTTACTAAAGGAATTGAACGCTCCGGCTGGTTCAACTAATCCTGAAGGCGTATATTTCCCCAATACGTATGAAGTTCTCAAAACCCAAGATGTCAGCGCATTGGCGCAAAAAATGCTTGCCGCGTTTCGCTCTGATGCACTTCCGTATCTGGTAAATCCTAAGCCTGAGGGCGGCAAAAGTGTGAACGCGTATGCGGCCAGTCTCACGCCATATCAACGGCTGGTACTGGCTTCGATGGTAGAAAAAGAAGCTGCCAAGAGTGATGATCGGGCAAAGATTGCGGCAGTTTTTTACAATCGACTAGCCCAAGGCATGCGTCTGGAGAGTGATCCAACTATTAATTATGTGACCGGTAAAGTTGAGCCATCGGCGGCGGATCTAACGATTAACTCGCCGTACAACACATATCGGGCGCGGGGGCTGCCGCCAACACCGATATGTAACCCCAGCCTGGACTCCATTAAGGCGGTGGTGTATGCCGAACCTAATGATTATCTATTCTTTATTGGCAAAGATCGCCAAGTATATTTTGCTAAAACCTACGCTGAGCATCAGGCAAATATAGAGCAATACCTGAAATAGTGCGGGATTTTTTACAAAGTTGTGGATAAGCAGCGCCGTAAATTATCAGATGAAACTGCCGTAAAAAGCCATTTTACAGATAGGGCTGGACTCATTGACACGCTCCTGGGGCTTTGCTAGTATAGCGGACGTAGCTTTTTGAGAGCCTGTGGTGGAGTTGTAAGCCTATTCTGGTGTCCCTCCGCTTTACTCCACAGTCTGCCCCTCAAAAACTCCTGTCAGACCAATCTGATACGGCACACGAATACAATTAATATAAGGTCGATTGTGTGCTTGTCCACCTAGGTGGAGACTGATTGCGGTGACAGTTAACATAGCTTGAATATCAGCGGGTTACTTTTTACACAACAACCAAAAGTGAAACCGACAGCTGCAAGCAACGGAGTGCTGTATTCGTAGAATAAGCCCAAGCATTGCTTCTTCAGTAAATTCCGTAGGGAATGCGCTGCATGGAGCCGCGAAGACTTCTTCTCACACAAACACCTCTCAATTGGAAGAGGATGGAAATCAACGCTCGCCCCGCCTGACAATCAAAGGGCATGGGGCCAAAATGAAAAAATCAATAGCACACGGTGGCGCCTGGCGCCTCGCCTCGCACGTCCTGGTAGTGGCTGGCGCAATCTTTGTGGTTGCAGCTGGTAGAATCCAGGCTGAGAGCATCACCGGCCTTAAAGGTGGTGGTCGTGGCGCGACATCAACTGAAGATCAATCCACAATGTTAGCCGCAGGGGCAATCTTGGCTGAGCAGAGTCACTCGCTGATTGCTGCCGACGTCAAAGAGCGCGCAATCACAGTGGCTGGACAGTCAAAACTCGCAACTTCTGGCGAATCATTCCTAACCAAGCGAGCAGCAATCGCTA
>CAZOVH010000008.1:0-43674 GCA_964583675.1 uncultured Candidatus Saccharibacteria bacterium | reverse complement strand
CGACGAGTATGTAGTCAAGACAAGTACACCCTTTAGCTATTCTGAGCAGACTCTAGATTATCCACAGGTAAATAATTTTACAACAATTTGTACATGTTTTGAGGTGTTATTTGCTTCTTTAAGACAAGTAGTCATGCTACAATATGGGTATGAGATACACCATCAAAAACATGAGAGCTCAGTTTCCAGATGATGATGCGTGCTTGCAATATCTCTTTGATGCCCGATATGGTGGCCTGAAAGCCTGCCCGAATTGCGGCATCGTCAGCCCTAAGTATTATCGTGTTAAAAAACGGATGTCTTTTGTTTGCAAAGAGTGTCGCTTCCACATATACCCTCTAGTCGGAACAATCTTTGAAAAAACCACCACGCCTCTAACCGATTGGTTTCATGCACTCTATCTGTTCTCCGTATCCAAGAACGGGGTAAGTGCTAAAGAAATTGAAAGGCAAGTAGGAGTGTCATACAAAACTGCACACCGAATAGCCAAAATGATCCGTATCCTCATGCACGAAAGTGGTAAGCTCGGTTTTTTAGGAACACCCGTTGAAGTAGACGAAGCCTATATTGGCGGCAAGAAAAAGCAAAGAGACAAAGATAGCAAAACACCCGTTATGGCTGCACTAGAGGTAGGAGGACACGTAAGAACTGCGGTCGTTCCACGAGCTAATTCTCAAACTGCAATACCATTTTTAGAATCTAATATCCGAGTAGGTTCTATGCTACATACTGACGAAAGTAAAATCTATAAGCACCTACGAGTTAAAGTAGTCTTTGATCATAAGTCTGTTCGGCATATTGCCAAAGAATTCGTAAAAGATGGGGTTACGACGAACCACGTCGAGGGTTTTTTCGGCCAGTTGAAGCGTTCTTTGGATGGGACTTACCATGCAGTTTCGCCTTACTATCTTCATTCGTACGTTTCAGAATTTGCCTTTCGTTATAATCATCGTCACGAAAAGATTTTTCAGCTCCTTTTGGCAAAGGCTGGGCCGCGAGTTTTATAAAGTCTAGAAATTTCTTTTTACCCATACAAACTAGTATACAGCTCCGTCAGAATGTAGCATATATTTACAGTCAATTTTTAGTAAATCTTGCCACCAAGGGCGAGGGTAGCTTTGCGCTTGTGTCAATCTATTAGTTTGGGAATATAGTAGTACCTACCTTTATATATAACTGGGAGTAGGAGGGTTTGGCAAAATGAAACTAACTCAAATTCCAAAAATAACCTATAAACAAAGAGAAATACTGGATCTCCTATATACTCATAGATTCCTTACAAGAATACAAATACAAAAATTCCTAAAACACAAAGATAAAAAGACTATTAACCTATGGCTTAAAGATCTTAGAGATAAAGAATATATCAACTGGATATATAACAAAGATCACTTTGCTGAGAAAACTAAGCCACCTATCTACTATATGGGCATTAACGGCATTCGGCATATGCAGAACATGGATTTCCACCCAGATGAAGAACTCCGTAAACGCTACCGAGAACACGAACGCAGCCGAGGCTTTATTGACCGTAGTATTATACTGGCAGATGTCTGCCTAGAGCTTGATGACAAACGAAACGGCAGCTACTACATGACTACACGATACTACTACGAAACTGAGGCTGATTACCGCAGTGAGATGCGTTACCATTTCTTGAGCGATAACGAGCTAATCCACCCCGATCTATGTATTGCCCAGTCTGAGGGTGATACGGATGAAAGTATTGGTGATCCAGACACTACTGTAGCAAGTTACTTACTAGAGTTCTTTGATCCTACCTTGCCGAGGTATCGACTCCGCAACAAATTGAAGAAATATGTGGAATACTTAGAGGAAGAACTAGACGAGCGGGATGAACAAACGGGCGATGCAAGACCAGCCATCTTGCTGGTGTGTGCTAGCCTCACAGACCTCATCTACGCTAAACGCAGAACCAGGGGACTAATGGCTGACATCTGGGAGTATGATGACGAAGAAAGACCGCAAGTGCGGTTTACGACTATAGAGAAACTCAAAGACAAAGGCGTGCTTGCTGAGAAGATTTGGGAGACGGCTTAATTAGCTTGGCTGTACGCCTACCGAAAACTATTGTCGAGGATCTAAACCTTAAAGACGCAAGCCAACTAACTATTATCAGTAATGGTAAAACAGCCGTTATTACTCCACTACTAGATAATCAGTTATCGCTTGATGAGCTGGTCAGCATTATCACTCCCGAAAATTGCCATGCACTAGAAGATTGGGGCAAGCCAGTAGGTAGTGAACTATGGTAGTATACACACCTGATCGCGGCGACTTAATATGGCTGAACTTCACTCCCCAAACTGGGCATGAGCAGTCAGGACACAGTCCAGCACTTGTACTATCACCAAAGTCATATAATCAAAAGACCGGATTACTCTTAGCCTGTCCGATCACTTCTAAAATTAAGCATTATCCATTTGAAGTTGTTGTTTCTGGTCCCCAACTGCAAGGAGCTGTGCTAGCGGACCAAGTAAAAAGTCTAGATTGGCGAGAAAGACAAGCAACATATATAGCCCCTTGCTCGCCCAGTGTCCTGAAGCAGGTTATGCAACTTGTTGCCACATTGATTAATGGTTAATGTTCTGTACTTCGTACCGTTTCAGCCAACCACCACACATCTTACCTAAAGATAGCAGTTGCTTCATCCCGTTTTCAGTCCGTTTAGTATTCAAGAAACCAATCGTATGAGCTACCGTTAGTAGTTTACGTAGTACTTCCAACTCAACATTGAGTTCGAACAATAGATTCGCTTTACGTCGAGGCAACCGAGCACTGCGAGCACTGACAATAAGGCGTAAACATTGCAACGCACTATTACTGATAGCCTGAACAATAACCATTCGTTGGCTTTTAGGGAAGGTATTAAGAATTGGAAACAACCAAGCCAAGAAATCTACCATATAGGTATACATCAGCAAATCGTCAGGAGCAGTCATGTGTTTAGCCTTGGATGTATTATTTATCTCGGGCATTGCCAATCAATCTGTTTGTTAGAAATATTATGTGCCGTTTCCCTGGCGTGCCGCATGGCGGCAGCCAAGGTGAGGGAACAAGGATTTAAGCGCTAAGCATTCAAGCAGCAAGCATTAAGCGACAGGTATTACAGGGCAGCTCGGAAGCCGACAACCGGACCGGAAACGGACGGCGTATTGTCCAGATAGAGCGAAAACGCCCCCGAATACGGGCCATAGACCCAGGCGCCCCCGCGAAAGAAGGCGAGCACCGTGGGTGAACCGGACGAGAAGCCCGAGCCCAGGAAACCAACCGATTGAGCTACGCCCCAGCTAGCTGCGGCAGGGTTGTGTACTGCTGGGTTAATATAGGCCAGGGTTCCCCAGTTATCTGGTACGTCCAAACCAAAGCCTGAATCGAAATTGAATTCAAATGCTCCACCAGCGTTACTAAAGCTCGGTAAATTACCCTGAGTTTCAGTGCCTGTTGTCCAGTGAGCGACGTTACCAACCAGGTCCCAGATAACTTCACCGTTACTGAGGGTAAGAGTGCGTTTCTGGGTACCGGCTTCACTGCCACAAGGTGTGTTCACACCAGACGTAACCGTGCCAAAGCAAGCTTGGGAGTCGTCAGCGGAGGCCTCTAGTGGCATGTTTGGTGAGCTATCGTTATGGCCGGAAGCCAGGACTTTACCGGATGTTCCAGGAGCTGCTCCACAGTTACTGCCGTCTGCATCACACCAGTTAGCAGGTTGGATGAGGATGTTATGGGCAATCGTCATCCACTCGTTTTCGGTTATCAGGTGGGCGCCTGGTTCAGCTGTTTGGGCAGCGGTAATAGCATCTGTTTGCGAGATATTGGCCCAGGGTTGACCAGTCGCGGTAGAGACAGCTGTACCACCAGAGTAGGTATTAGAGATAAAGCCGTTACCAAGGTCATTTTCATCTGTGACTGTACCACCGCTGTTTTTGGCGCTATACTTCATGATACAGAAGTCAGTAGTATCATAAGCTTGGTTACCGGGGACTACTATCCAGTTGGTTGGACAAGTTATGGAGACTTGGTTGCCATCAGTGTTACCGGCGCCTTGGTTGTTGGATGGGCTGAATGGGTTACAGTCTGGGTTGGTAGCTTGAGCATATGCAGCAGTAGGAGCTAGGATGAAGGTTAGAGCTAAACCAGCTAGGAGCAGGAGACTGAGGCTACCGCCTCGGTAACGGTACCGACTGTTAGTGTTAGTTTTAAGGTAGATAAATAGTATAGTGGCAATAAGTAGTAGACTACTGGCCAGAGCAGTATAGAGTATAGTGTTAGTGCCAGTGTCTGCTAGGTTACATAGTTCTTGCATAGTTTGTGTTAGTTCCTTGCATCCTTAATTGTTAATTCTATATTGTTAATGGGGATATACGCTTGTGCCTGCTTGGTTTATGACTATAACGTTAATTTGCTTAACTCTTTCATTGCAATAATTGTACCATGGTTAGGCACAAGCGTAATTACTCTGTAAGTTTAACCCCCCCCCCGGAGGTTTGTGCAAGACTGTTTTTGGAATAGTTTTTTGCACAGTCGATAATGGGAGGTCAGTGGCTGGTGTTACTTCTATATACTGGCCATAAAGTTTTCGGATAAGCTGGTTGGCTTGCTTAGGGCTGGCATGGCTTAGATGAGCAACCCAGGAGTAGAATATTTCACGGAGCTCCTCCTTACTGATCGTACCAGCTTTATGCTGCTTGAGCAGTTGCTTCCAACGACGCTTGAATAATTTGACAGTGCTACTTCTGACCCTAATTTTGTGTCGCCAGACAACATAGCCAACAAATTCTACACCAGTTCGGGCAGGAAATAGACGAGTTTTTCGAGGATGAACAGTTAGGTATAGCTCATCGTGCAGAAATTGGGTGATTTGTTGCTTCCACCTCCCGAGAGCTTGTTTGTCATCACTTATTACCATTAGATCATCCATATAGCGGATATAACGCTTGGCTTTCAAAACACGTTTAATATACAAGTCGACTTCATGAAGATAGACATTACCAAATATCTGACTGGTCAGGTTACCAATAGGAATACCTCGTGGACCCTTAGTATGATACGGAGAACTCGGCGCAAACAGATGATCGTGTTCGTGACCACTCTGGTAGCTGTCGATAATAATATACACCAATTTAAGAAGCAGTGGGTCAGTTATTTTCTTTCGAAGTAATCGTTTGAGAACTCCGTGATTGACACTGGCGTAATACTTGGAAATATCCAAATGTAGTACGTACAAAGGTGTATTGGTTTGCCAGCGAATAAAGTGCTGTAAACGCCTAGCTGCCTGGTGGGAGCCTTTATTCTGTCGGCAAGCGTAGGTATCATAGATAAAGCATGGTTCATATATTTCATTTAGTGATGCGGATACTGCATGATGAACAATGCGATCCCGAAAGTGGGGTGCATCAATTAGTCGTTTTCTAGGGTCGTGTACCGTAAAACGTTTATGTGGCTTCGGATTGTAGTTATTACTACGGATCTCCTGCTGGAGGGTTAACAAAACTTCCAGTCGCTGATAGTTATAAGAAGCACCATACGTCCGATAGCGCTTACCTCTGGCTGCCCCGCGGAAGGCCACTACCAAAGCACGGAGTGATGAAAAGTCCTTAAAGTTGTTGGTTTTTGACATATCGGTTACTGCTAGAAGTATAATAGATGTATGGTGTTAGTAGCTCAGCACGAGTTGGCATCCTGAACTCGGACTTCTCGTCCGGTTCACCCACGGTGATCGCCTTCAATCGCGGAGGCACCTGGGACAATGGCCCGAATTCGGGGGCGTTTACGCTCAATCTGGACAATACGCCGTCCGATTCCAATCCGAATATCGGCTTCCGAGCTGCCTTGGCATACCTTGATAACGCCAGATGATAGTCGACGTCTTTTACAAGAGTGGCTACCCAGTGCGCATGGTATTCGCTACTATTCACCAGTCGTAAACCACTACTTGGTAGGCGACAAATATTCTAAAGAGGTGTGCGATTTTCCGTAGCTATCCTTTCATGTTACGTTCTTGCACACCTCGCCAGATCGATATATTTAACCTTGACTTAAGTATATTTCTGTAATATACTTTAAGAATGAGGATACTGCCCGAGCCAATTGCATTTCAATGGGACGAAGGTAATGTTATTAAGAATTTTCAAAAGCATAATGTTACGACACAAGAGGCTGAAGAAGTTTTTGCCAACGAACCATTTTTAACTGCTAAAGATGTATTTCACTCCTCAGAAGAATTAAGATTTTACGCGCTCGGCCAAACCAAAACAAACAGAAAGTTATTTGTTGCATTTACGATCAGGGATAGAAAAATAAGAGTCATATCGATTCGAGATATGAAGAAGAAGGAAAGGTTTGTATATGAAAGACTTGAAAAAGATTCCTGAATTTAAGAACTCTGAGGAAGAGGCTAAGTTTTGGGATGAACACGATTCTGCCGACTATATTGATTGGTCGGAAACAGAGAAGACTATTTTCCCAAATCTTAAGTCATCTACGGAGTCTATATCACTGCGTTTACCATCTCCATTACTCGCACGAATCAAGGAGCTAGCAAACGAAAAAGATGTCCCCTATCAGTCACTTATGAAAGTGTATCTTAGTGACCAAGTTAAGCGTGATCTCAAAATCCCTCACTAATAGCCCTAGTTGTTTATTATTAATATCCTGAGCATTAATACTCCATCCTTTCTGCGATTCTGACCATCAATTATTTACTTGCTCTGACTACACACTCGTCATTTACTCACACGCAAATATAGGCGTATTATGAATCATAGATCGTTACACACGTTTGTAGAGAGGGGTTGACACGAACACGCGCATTTTCGTACTATGTTCGTAGTTATATATGTGTGCAGTGAGGGTGAAATAGGGGTAAGGAAAACCGCGGAAAAGTAAGCAAAAGCGGTTTGACAATGACATACTACGCTATATATAGTGTCTTTAGTCATAGTGACTACGCTATATATACAAACAGAATAATCCAGGAGGGTGAGGATGAGTTTTGAACAAATCAAAAAACGAAATGGGTCGATAGTTGCTTTTGATAAGCAACGCATTGCTGATGCAATCTTAAAGGCTAGTCTTTCTGTAGATGGCGAAATAGAAATTGAGCGTATTAATGAGCTTACCGATGCTGTGGTTGATAACCTAGCGGCTTTGCATATTGATGCCACACCAGATGTAGAGAGCATTCAGGACCTTATTGAGCAGGAACTGATGCGTGGAGGCTTCTTCCAGACGGCTCGAAGCTACATTGTGTACCGCGAGCAGCATAAAAAACAGCGTCAAACTGAGCAACAGGAGCAAGTAGCTAAGCTAGAAAAGTCCGGAATCTCTGTAATTGACTCAAAAGGTAAAACCGAAAAGTTCGATCCTAAGAAACTCGAAAAAACTATCCTCCGTTTTACTGATGGCCTTGAAAATGTGGATGCCACCGCTGTAATGGAGTCGGTAAAGACTAACTTGTATGACGGAATCTCTGTAGAAGAACTGTTTGAGGCTATTGTGATGGCAGCTCGTGGCTTTATTGAGCGCGATACCGACTACACCAAATTTGCTGCTCGTCTCTTGATGCACAAACTACACCAAGAAGTAGCTGGCGAGGCTGATGAAAAGAAAATTGCGGCCGCTTATCGCAAGACTTTTGTATCGAACCTCAAGCGGGCTGTAGATGAGAAACGCTTGCAAAAAGAGATTTTGAACTTTGATGTCGACGAGCTGGCTGAATATATGGACCTCGACCGTGACGACCTCTTTGATTACATGGGGCTTCAGGTGCTCTACGATAGGTACTTCCTGCGCGCTGCCGGTAGCGAAGACGTTATTCTTGAAACCCCGCAGGCTTTTTGGATGCGTGTTGCGATGGGTATGGCCATGCAAGAAACTAAAAAAGAGCGAACTGAGTGGGCCAAGAAGTTTTATGACATTATGTCTACTCACCGCTACGTACCGTCTACACCCACTCTCTTCCACTCCGGTACCACCTACCCGCAGCTCTCTTCTTGCTACCTCAATACGGTTGGCGATGATCTTGGAAGCATCTTTAAGCTTTTCTCGGATAATGCTCAGCTTTCGAAGTACTCTGGTGGCATCGGTACTGACTACACGCCAATTCGTGCCACTGGTTCGCTGATCCACACCACCAATGTGAGCTCCCAGGGGGTTATCCCCTTCTTGAAGATTGCTAACGATGTTACCGTGGCGATTAACCGCTCTGGAAAGCGTCGTGGGGCTACTTGTGCTTACCTTGAAACTTGGCACATGGATATTGAAGAGTTCTTAGAGCTCCGTAAGAATACTGGTGATGATCGTCGTCGTACGCACGACATGGATACCGCTAACTGGATCCCCGATCTCTTCATGAAGCGCGTTCAGACTGGCGCTATGTGGACCCTATTCTCTCCAGATGAGACTGCAGATTTGCACGACCTCTATGGCAAAAAGTTTGAAGCCGCCTACGAAGCCTATGAAAAACAGGCTGATGAAGGTAAGATCCAGAACTTTAAGCGTATCCCTGCGGTAGACCTATGGCGCAAGATGATTACAATGCTCTTTGAGACCGGTCACCCATGGATTACCTTTAAGGATCCTTGTAACCTCCGCTCACCTCAAGATCACGTTGGCGTGGTGCATAGTTCAAACCTCTGTACGGAAATTACCCTAAATACTTCGCTAGAAGAAACAGCAGTATGTAACCTTGGTAGTGTAAATCTCGCATTGCACGTAAAAGGCGAAGTGCTGGATCACGATAAGATTAAAGAGACCGTCACGCTTGCAATGCGCATGTTGGATAATGTGATTGACCTAAACTACTACCCAACTGACGAAGCTAAAGCCAGCAACATGAAACACCGCCCAGTTGGGCTCGGCATTATGGGCTTCCAGGATGCGCTCTATCAGCTTGATATCGACTTTGCATCTGAAGCTGCTGTGGAATTTGCCGATGTTTCGATGGAGCTCATTTCCTACTATGCAATTATGGGTTCGTCCGAGCTCGCTAAAGAGCGTGGGGCGTACGAAAGCTTTAAGGGCTCAAAGTGGGATCGCGGTATCTTCCCTGTCGATACTCTCGACATCCTAGAAGAAGAGCGTGGACAGAAAATTGATGTGGCCCGTACTCGCCGCCTGAACTGGGAGCCGATTTACGAACACGTGAAGAAGCACGGTATGCGCAACTCGAACACTATGGCGATTGCGCCAACCGCGACCATCTCCAACATTGTGGGCTGCTACCCATGCATTGAGCCTATCTTCAAGAACCTGTACGTAAAGGCAAATATGTCTGGAGACTTCACTGTCATCAACCCATATCTTGTAAAAGATCTAAAGGCGCTGGAACTGTGGAATGACGATATGATTAAAAAACTGAAATTCTACGATGGAAGTGTGCAGCAAATTTCCGAAATTCCAGTAAATATTCGCGATAAATACAAGGAAGTGTTTGAGATCCCAGCTGATTGGCTCATCCGTACTGCTGCCTATCGCGGAAAGTGGATCGATCAAAGCCAGAGCCTGAACATCTTCATGCGTGGTACAAATGGTAAGATGCTTGCCGATGCCTACAGTTACGCATGGCGCATGGGCCTTAAGACCACTTACTATCTCCGCTCACTCGCAGCTAGTCAGGTAGAAAAATCTACTGTCGATACGGCCGCCTTTGGTGATACGCACAAGCGCGACTTTAGCTCGAGTGCGCCAGTTGGAAATGGCATGTCGGTTCAGATGGATAGCTCAGTAGCTACTCAGGTTTCTACTCAAACCATGGTTGCAACTAGCCAAGAAACGCTCAAGGTCTGCTCCATTCTTGATCCAGACTGTGAAGCTTGTCAGTAAAAATACTAGAACGATAACTTTTAAAGGAGGGTCATATGCCGATCGCCAAGACCACAACACGTCCCGACATTAATGCTCGCCGCATTATAAACGGAGCTGATGCCGACGTCATACAGCTGCATCCAATGAAGCATAGCTTCGCTTGGGATGCCTATAACGCCGGAAATGCCAACCACTGGTTGCCAACCGAAATCACCATGATGAGTGATATTGAGCAATTGCGGAATGGTCGACTAACCGATGACGAGATTAAGGCCTTAAAAACCGTACTTGGTTTCTTTACTACTGCTGACTCGATTGCTGCCAATAACGTAGTGCTGGCGATGTACAAGCACATTTCGAGCCCAGAGTGCCGCATGTATCTCTTACGCCAAGCGTATGAGGAGGCTATTCACACCCACGCCTACCAGTACATTGTAGAAAGTCTTGGTTTGGATGGCGGTGAAATCTTCAATATGTATCGAGAAGTTGATGGCATCTACTCGAAAGCTGAGTTTATCTTGAGCTTTAACGAGGGCATCTTCGACCCAGACTTTAAGACCGGTACGTTTGAGAATGATCAGAAGTTTCTTGAAAATCTCTGTGTGTTCTCACTCATCTTAGAAGGCATTTTCTTCTACAGTTCGTTTGCAGTGATGTTTGGTTTTCAGCGACAGAATAAGATGGTTGGTGCTGCCGAGCAAATTCAATACATCATGCGCGATGAAACTCAGCACCTCAACTTTGGTATTAAGCTGATTAACACCATTAAAGAAGAACAGCCAGAGCTGTGGACTCCAGAGTTTCAGCAGCGCATTGTAGATCTTGTACGTAAGGCTGCCGAGCTTGAGTACAAATTTGCGGCTGAGGTATTCCCTCGTGGTATCTTCGGTATGAATGCCGATGGTTTCCGTCAGTACATCGAACACATTGCCGATCGCCGCTTGCAGCGTGTTGGTTTGCCAGCTCAGTTCAGCGTGGAAAATCCGTTCCCGTGGATGAGTGAAGCGATTGACCTCACGAAAGAGAAGAACTTCTTTGAAACTCGCGTAACCGAGTATCAGACGGGCGGTACGCTCAACTGGGACTAGTTCTGGAAACAAGATAATGCTCATGCTATAATGCCGGTAAGTAAATTTGCCGGCATTGGCATATAGGGGCTATGCAAAAAAAGACAAAAAATAATCCGCAAGAAAATGAGCGCGAACTTGGTGCCGTAGATATGTCACAAGATCCAACTCTTTTGCGCGGCGAGCCAACTGAATCAAAAAAGCGAGGTGAGGCTTTAATTAATCCACAGCATCCAGCTGCGTCAAATCTTAAGAAAAAAAGCTCTAAAAAGAAGTTGGCGCTGATTGCGGCCGGCGTAATATTTCTGTTTGCAGCGGCGGGTGCGGGGGCATATTACGCATTTGGCCGCAAGGCACCGGCACCAAGCACGAGCGTTACCCCGGCAGAAGAAGTAAAAGCCGAGGCCTCGCCAACACCAACCACCAAACCGAGCGCCCTAACTGGTGTGTTAGTTGAGCCCAATGTTGCCGAAAAGCCAGTGATGGCATCAATTATTGAGAATATGGCTGGCCGTGGCGCTGCTAGGCCTCAATCAGGCCTTTCTAGTGCGGGTGTGGTCTACGAAGCTCTCGCCGAGGGTGGAATTACTCGCTATCTGGCTCTCTGGCAAGCAGATACGCCGCAAGATATTGGCCCGGTACGAAGTTTGCGCCCGGTGTTCTTTTACTCGGCGATGGAATATGGAGCTCCGACAGCCCACGCCGGTGGGTCTACAGATGGTCTTGCACTCGCTCAAGACCGAAATTTTAAAAATGTTGAAGCTCTTGGTGGTTCTCCGTTTCGACGAGTAAATACCCGAATAGCGCCACATAACTTGTATATTACTGGCGAGAAGTATACCGCATTAATTAACTCTCGCGGATGGGGTGGCTCCCCAACGTTTACGCCTTGGTCGCGCAAAGATGACCAGCCCGGCCAAACACCTACCGCAACCGTCATCACAGCAAACTTCTCAAGCGCTGATTATCGTGCTGTTTTCCGTTATGACGCCAGCACAAATAGCTATCTCCGGGAGGTTGGCGGGAAAGCTGATGTTGATGCTGCGGCCAATAATAAGCAGGTAAATCCTAAGGCTGTGATTATTTTGAAGGCTACAGCTGTCGCCGGTAAACAGCAAAATGGTAAGCCCAAGACGGATATAGACATTATCGGCAAAGGTTCAGGGTATATATTTCAGGACGGCACCGTAAAAGAAATTACTTGGGTAAAGAATTCTGCTACAGATAGGATGAAGTTCCTTGATGGTGTTGGTGCCCCTGTGTCGCTTAATCGTGGGCAGACTTGGGTGAGCATTGTGCCAACTACTCTTCCTCCAACTTGGCAATAGGTACGCAAAAGCCCTCCTTTTCATTCAAGAATGTCAGAAGGGCTTATGGTTGCGTTTTGTATTAGCGAACGCGGTTCTTTATGGCGTAGAGCATGCCCCAAGCAACCAAACCGGCTGCTACAGCTGCTGCAACAACCACCATCCAGCTGTCAGTAGCACCAGTTGCAGGCAAAGCTGCACCGGTTGCGATTCCAACAGTTGTAGGTAGTGTGCCACCACCTTTTCCGTAAGTCATAGCGACTCCTATAAGTTCGTTAAGTAATCTGCATACAAAAAAATGAGGCTAAGTCACGTTATGTGACTCACCCTCATTTCGTATACCCTGTATTTTATCAGTCAAAAGCATAATTGTCAATAGTTTTGGTTGACGTTTTAAGGGTCTGTCACCTACACTGGAATAAACATAAGGGGGGTGGATTGGATAAGTTAGCTTTCAGGCGCATTCGTGTTGCCGTGCTCACTGCTGTAGCGGTCATAACGTACGTTGGCGGTGCTATCTTATTGTCGCCTCTTTTGGCGCGATATTTACCAGTCGCGTCGCAGGATTTGGTCGCTTCTGTCGCCCAGACTCAGGCAACGGCCGCTCCCCCACCTGAAACTACTGAAACCCCAGAAGAATCCCTCAAAAAAGCCGAAGCTCAAGCTCAGGCAGAGCAAAAAAAGCGTGCGGCCCAGCGACAAGTTGTCTCGGTACGACAAAATCCTTTCGCGGGGGCTAAGCTGTTTGTGGATCCAAATTCCCCGGCTCGTCGACAAGTAAATGCCTGGCAAAGCACTCGACCTAGCGACGCGGCTTTGATATCAAAAATTGCGGATAACTCAGTCGGAATATGGTTGGGTGGCTGGTATGGAGATGTCGGCTCAGCTACGAGGCAATGGCTCGGTCAGATGCAGTCACAGGGAGCTTTACCGGTATTTGTCCTCTATAACATCCCCATTCGTGACTGCGGCAGCTATTCTGCTGGCGGAGCAACGAGTGCTTCGGCATATCAAGCCTGGGTGCGATCCATCGCCAGCGCTAGTAGTGGTAAAAAGGCTGTGTTTATTTTAGAGCCAGATGCCTTAGCTGGGTGGGATTGTCTCACTCCAGCGCAGCGCCAGGAGCGTAGCGATGTGCTGCGTACAGCTATCGACATTTTATCCGCCGATGTAAATCATTATGTGTATCTGGATGTCGGTAATGCGCGTTGGCATAGTGCGGATGTCATGGCTGGGCGCATACGCCAAATTGGCACCCAGGGCCTACAAGGTGTCTCCCTCAATGTCTCAAATTTTTTGACTACCGCGGAATCGCAGGTTTACGGAAGTAAAATTAGTCAGCAAACAGGCGGACTTCATGTGGTGATAGATACAAGCCGGAATGGCCAAGGCCCAGCCCCAGATTTAGCTTGGTGTAACCCCGAAGGCCGAGGCTTGGGGCTGCCGCCAAGTGCTCAAGGGGGCAACCCGATTGATGCCTATTTATGGCTCAAATATCCCGGTGAATCTGACGGATCCTGCAACGGTGCGCCAACTAGCGGCGAGTGGTGGGCTGATTATGCCCTGGGGCTTGCCCAGCGAGCCGCATTTTAGCGTCCCTGCGGATAGGTTTCTATAAGGGCTTCTTCGTACGTTGCGGTGTGGACACCTGTTTCTTTTACGGCTTTTAAGTGATTTTCAAGCGCTTTGGTGTCAACTGAATATACCCCACCGTCTTCTACCTGGTGATACACGAGTACAAGCCATAAGTTGTTGTCGCGTGCAAACTCTGCCCATTCGCGAATCTGTTCTGGAGTAGTGTCTACTTCCACGTTTTGCACGCGCACGGTGTAGCGATTATAGCCCGGAGCGTTAAAGCCGGTGTCGGTTGTGCGGTGGCTTTGGTAACACTGTTTTATGGCCGTATTTACCTCTTCGTTATAGCGTCCAAATGGAGCAGCGAAGTTGTTGGTGCCTCCAAATTTGTAGTTCAGCACAGCTCGACTACCTGCTACTTCACGAGCCAGATCTTGATCTTGCAGCACTTCATGATCGGCGTGAGAGTATGAGTGAGAACCAATATCATGGCCTTGTTTTTGCATTTCTCGGATTTGCTCTGGCGACATATAAGCCTCATTGCGGTCGTAGTCGGCAACCACAAACTGTGTAGTCTTAACGTCGTACTTTTCAAATAGTGGAAGGCCCTGCTGGTAAATCGATTCCCAGCCATCATCAAAGGTGAAGCTGACAATGCCGCGCGAGAAGCCTGGCGTAGTGTAGCGGCTAATCGAATAATCTTTTGTTTCTAACCAGCCATTATCGTCGAGAATTACGCTAAAGCGCACAGCCACTACGTTATTTGGCACGATGATCTCGGTTGCTTGCTGCCGCCAATCCCCAGATGCGCTGAGTCGTGATAGTGTGACGTATTTCGTTGAGCCGTCACGAAAAGTGTACGTAACGTTGCTTGTAACGGCTACATTAGTGCGATAGTTGCTAGCAAAGCGCAGGCTTTCACCTGGCTGCACGGCTATTTCTTGGGTGCGCCACTTGGCGTCACCTTCCACAAAATCACGCATCTGAACGGCAAGAACAGACCCATCCTTTACTTCAAATTTTGCCATATTAGTGCCATAGCTATCGGCTTGCCAGCTACTCGAACTAGTTGTATTTGTTGAGGTTGGATAGGGGTCAAGCTGAATCGTTTCTAAATTGCGTGATTTAGCAATGAAATTATTACGAGAATTGAGCGTGGTGATGAGTGGGTCTTGCAGCGGGTCACCATAAGTCGGAACATCCAAATCACCACCAAAACACATGGTGTTTGCAGCAAGCTCAGCATTGGTCTTTTCATCAGGAGCCACTGCTTTTCCGATGGCAAATAATGGCAAGAGGTGCCACAAGAGAAACCCTGCCGCCAGAATGTAGAGAATGATATTTGTGGTTTTTTTATTCATAGCTTAGGCCTCAGCTATCTTATAGCGTCGGTTTGCAGTCGACCAGCCAACTTGGCGGTCACGGAAACGACGAAAAACTATAACTTCAAAGAAAGCTTTTACGTAGATCGCCATGTTGGTAATTCGCAAGAGGTAAAATAGCGGAAACGCACTGATAATATCGAGGCGTCGATGTACGACACAAGCCATAAGCGTCATGGCAAAAAAGATACCGACATCAAGTAGAAAAGTTTGAGCGATTACGTGTGCTCCTCGCCCACTTAAAAGCAATATTGGAAGCAGAACCAGTAAGTTAAAGTAATAGGCAAACATCTCTAGGATTTGATAGCCTAAATAGCCATCAATCTTCTGCCACTTTCGACCGATTTTATAGCTCAAAACGCCTTGCCAGAAACCTCGATACCAGCGAGTAATTTGCTTAACGTAGTCTGCATAGTCTTTCGGGTCTTGAGTGAGCGTACGAGCTGATGAGATAAATCCAATGCGCCCAAGTTTTTTGCGGTGAATCTGAATTGTTATATCAAAGTCTTCCGTGAAGTTATGGGTTTCAAAATCTAAGTCTTTAAGAATATCTGTTCGGAAACAACTAGTTGGCCCAGGGATAACTGGAATCACGCCGAGCATGTGTTGGATGCGGCGCATGATTTCCTGCCCAAAGCTATATTCATAGGCTCGGTATTTTGAAATCCAGCCACCATACATAGATTTTACGTAGCCGGTAGCAGCCACATATTTTACTGGATCTAGTTCTTTTTTGAGGATACTAAAATATTTAGCCTCAAAGGCTGAGTCGGCATCGGCAATGTGCAGCCAGGTATAGCGACTTTTTATGCGAAAGGCACGTATCGCCTTTTTGATAGCAACTGCCTTACCGGAACGACGCACGGAAATTACATGGCTCTTTCCGAGGATCGCTTTAGCAAGCTCGGCTGTTTTGTCTGAGGAGTTATCGCTTACTACGTAAATGTGCTCTGTAGATAACCCAGCGGCAATGGCGGAGTGGATGGTTTTTTCAATCACAAGCTCCTCATTATGTCCGGGGATAATGAGTGCGAGTTGGTGCTTCTTAGTGGGAGAAAACTTTTTCATAATAAATATCTGAAATGTCAACAGAATGAGTAATAATAGCATAAAATATAGAAATAGTCAATAGCTTTCTTCTGTTAAAATTGCTTGTGCTTGCGGTATAATACATACATGTATCAGCCGCGAGCCAAGCCTGGTTTTACGCTCATTGAGACAGTGATCGCCATGAGCTTAATGGCCTTTATGTTTTTGGCTATTTTTTCGCTCATTACCACAAATCTAACATTGTTATTTAGTAGTAAAATCAGGTCAACTAGTATCGGGTTAGCGCAAGCAAAACTGGAGGAGTTAAAGAATCTGCCCTATGACTCGCTTGCTACACGGTCTGGGACGATATATCCGGCCGGGACAATTCTTGATGAAGAAGTCGTTACAAGAAATGGGCTAAAACTGAACGTGGCTACCGATATTCGTTACGTAGATAACGAATTTGATGGAAACCTTAATGGAACAGCTCCGGCTAAGCCAGTTGATCTTTATCCGTATGATTACAAAAAAGTGACGATTACTGTTACATCCATTGATAAAAAAAAGACATACGCCCGATTGTCGACCGATATCGCTGCAAAAACTGCAGAAACAGCCGGAAATACCGGAGTGCTCATAGTAAAAGTAATTGATGCTAATGGTAACCCCGTCGAAGCCGCGAATGTCAGCATTGTGAATTCGCAACTTTCGCCAGCTGTCGGTATAAGTACTCAGACCGATGTATCGGGACAAGTGGTCATCCCTAAGTTACCACCAGATACCGCTCAGAACTATCATATTGAAGTGAGTAAAGCTGGTTTTTCATCCGAGAAAACCTATCCAGTTGGTGGTAATATAAGTAATCCCGCAAGCCCAGATTTTGGGCTGGTTGCGCAGCAGACCGTTACAAAGACGTTTGCAATTGATAGAATTAGCAGCCTATCAATGACAGTGTATGATCAGTCAGGCCAAATTTTGCCCGGCATTACGCTTGATGTCCGTGGGGAAAAACAATTAAGTAGTTCGCCTATTGTGTATAAGTATTCTCAGGCGTTCACAACTGATCAAGATGGCAAAGTAAATATTTCTGGTATTGAGTGGGATAGTTACACAATTTCAGCTAATGGCTACACGGTACTATCTACAACGCCGTATCAGCCTTTAAGCCTTTCGCCCGGTCTTTCGTTGGAGGCAAGAGTCACTTTGGCTCCCAGCCCAAGCCAATATCCAGTCATTTTACAAATTAACCCTATCAGTCCAGATGTTACCACAGGCACGATTATTGATATTACTGGCTCCAACCTATCTGGATCCGCCAGTGTAGTCTTGAGAAAAACCGGACAGCCTGATAGGGTCGCTACAACGGTAAGTTCTTCTGGCGCAGATTCACTCGCAGCTACGTTCAATTTGGTTGGTATGCAGCCAGGGGCATGGGATGTTGTAGTTACGCTCTCTGGGAGGCAGACTGTTCAATACTCGGGGATTATCATTCCATGATTGCTCGCCATAACAAAAGATCGGGCTATACCCTGGTTGAATTGCTGGTTGTACTGCCGCTTATTGTGATGGGTAGCATCTTGCTAATCTGGATTACGTATCAAGGCTGGCGAGCTTATTTGTTTGCTGCTGCCCAATCGAAGGCAAATTACGAAACTACAAGGCTTTTAGATAGAATGAGTAGGGTTTTAAGATCTACTACCAAAATATACGAAGTGAAAAATGACGAGATTGTATTTGAATCATTTTATTCGCCTCGCGACGTGGTTCCAGACAAATCGCGTTACTATATTGAAGGTTCTCGTTTGAAAATTGATACAATCCCTGCGAGCGGTACCGCCCCAAACTACACATACGATGAGCTGGCTAAAAAAACGTATGATTTAGGCGAAATTCGCAATAATGGGGCTAGCCTTTTTCGCTACTATAATGAAAACAATCAGCTACTTACGGACTTAAACGATATAGCTGCTGTGAGGCAAGTAGAGATAACTTTGATATCTAATCCTTATCCAACAGTCCTGCCCAAGGATCAGGAAGGCAGCACGAAAGTTCAACTAAGGAATCTTAAGACAAATCTATGAAAAAGATCACTCCAACAAAAAGAAAAGGCGCATCACTAGTGCAAGTCCTTGTAACGTGTGCGGTGGTAGCATCAATCGCAATTACTATGGCAATTGGCATAGTCGCACAGCAGCGTTTTGCCCGACAGACCGAGCGGGCAATTTCTTCTACGTATATCGCTGAGGCGGGGCTGAACTATTATTTATGGCACCTGAGTCATAACGTAAATGATTATTGTGATGGGCAGCCATGTGGAGCAGTTACCGATCAGGGCTATGGTCCATTCACCTATGACTACAAAACACCCGACGGAAGGATTGCGGGTACTTACTCAATTTACGTCAAACCACCTTCAAGCGAGAGCACTAGCGTAACTGTTAGGTCATATGGTAAATCTAAAGACGGTTCTCAGCGAGCATTACAAGCGTCAATTGCCATTCCATCATTTGCGCAGTATGCGATTTTAACGGCAAGTGAGATCTGGATTGGTAACAACGAGACTGTAGATGGCCCACTCCATAGTAATATTGGTGTGCATTTTGATGGCGTTGGGAATGACACAATATCTTCCGCTCAATCTTCCTATCGTCCTACTGCGCAGTTTGGTGGTAATGGCCAAACACAGAACGGAGTATGGGGTAATGGAGGCCCTACTAGTCTTTGGAAGTTTCCCGTACCTCCGGTAGATTTTCAGTCGGTTACCGCCGATTTAAGTCAAATAAAAACAGATGCTCAATCAAATGGACATTATCTGGCCCCAACAAGTCCATCAAATCCGACTTCTAAACTTGGATATTATCTTGAATTGCGGAGCGATGGCGGGATAGACGTATATCGTTTAACAAGAGAGCGCTGCGATTCGACTAATCGCACTTTTATTCAGACCCTTGCCCACCCTTCAAATGACTTGCTGTATGTTGAAGACAATGTCTGGGTGCGCAATGTGCCCGGACAAACATATCCGGAACGTTTAACTATTGCCTCGGCTTACCTCCCGAGCAATGGAAGTACTGATAAGACGATAACAATTATGGGGGACATTCGATACACGGCGAAAGATAGTAGTGCTGCGATTGGTCTTATTGCACAAAAAGACGTAAAGGTTTCGCGTCTATCTCCGAATAATATAGAAATAAACGCAGCAATGTTGGCGCAGAGCGGGCACGTGTGGTATCAAAAAGATACGCTTTCCGGTACATCATGTTCTCAGATCGTAAAAGGGACAATCACCGTTTATGGTTCAATCGCAACAAATCAGTATTGGACCTGGACGATTGTGACAAGGCAAGGAAATAACTATATTCCAATAGATGGCTATGCCGTAACGAATAATAGCTACGACGACAATTTGCGAATTGTACCGCCTACTTCTTTCCCGCTAACTGGAACGTACTCGATTCTAAATTATCGTGAAATTCTAACCGAGCCCTAGAGGCACTTCGCAGTATTTTGTAGCCGCTTAATCGTTTCTTGAGTGCCTAAAACCGCGATGGTTTCAAATAGTCCAGGGGCGGCGGTTTTACCGGTAATCGCGCAGCGGATTACATAGAAGAGCTGACCGGCTTTGACGCCTAGCTCTTGCCCAACGTCACGCAAGAGGATTTCAAGCGAGGCTTCATCGAGCTCCTGGGTTGAGGCTTCGAGAGCAGTTATCGTTGCTGCAAGCAGTCTTTTTGACTCTGTTGAATCGGCTTTTTTATGAATGAGATTGCGAATTTCTGTGAAGTTCTGAGGGGACACAAAGAAAAACTCAACAAGTTCAGGTAATTCTGCAAAAGCCTTAATGCGGTCTCGCTCCAGGAGTACTGCAACTCGCGCCTGCTGATCGGTTGGTAGATTAGCTTTTTGCAGCTCAGTAAATGCTCGAGCTACATACTCATCCTCGGAGAGTTGCTCGCGTATAAACATGCCATTCATCCAGTTGAGACGATCAAGATCGAATTTAGCCGGGCTTTTTTGAATGCGCTCCAGGCTAAATGCGTCAGCAAGCTCACTAAGAGAAAAGATCTCTTGCTCTGTGCCATCATTCCACCCTAAGAGTGCAAGAAAATTCAGCAACGCTTCGGGGAGATAGCCCTTTTCACGATATTGAAGTGCATCGGTGTCACCATGACGTTTAGAGAGTTTTGCGCCATCAGTACCAAGAATTACTGGTAAATGCGCCCAGACTGGACGATCAAAGCCTAAGATATCGTAGAGCATGGCATGCTTAGGCGTCGAACTAATAAATTCATCACCACGCAGAATATGTGTGATGCGCATTTCATGATCATCAATGATATTCGCAAAGTTATAGGTTGGAAAACCGTCCGCCTTAACCAAGATAAAATCATCAAGCGTGTCCCAGCCAACCTGAAATGTTCCGCGAACTGCATCTTCCCAGTCTACGGAGCTAGTGCTAAGTTTTGCCTGCACAGATGCGACATCCAGCCGGATTGGGCTATTAGTTGTCTGGTGCGATTGCCCTGTCTTACTTGGTTCCAAATTACGTCGATACACAAATGGCTTCTTGGCATCTATCGCTGCCTGACGCTTGGCTTGAAAGTCCTCGGGGCTGATGCGGCTGTAATATGCCAGCCCATTGTCTATCAGCATTTGAGCGTACTTTTCGTAATGCGGTAACCGTTGGCTTTGAATGTACGGCCCGACCTCACCAGTATGTTCGCCCTCCCAATAGCCTTCGCCGGGAGTCAGACCAAGCCACGATAGCACTTCGGTAATCTGCCCTACTCCCTCCTCTACGAAGCGCTCCCTATCCGTATCTTCAAGGCGCAGAATAAACTGACCACCATGTTTTTTGGCAAAAAGATAATTGAATAGTGCAGTCCGAACACCGCCAATATGGAGAAAGCCCGTTGGAGATGGTGCAAAACGTACGCGTACCGGTTTGTCTGAACTCATATTTCTAGTATATCAGATGGGGTTTAGTGTTCGTGAGATTGCATCCATTCGCGAACCGCCGGAACGGTTTTAAGCGGCTGGATTTTTGGCCAGTGTGCTTCTATTGTGAGCTCAGGGCCAATGAGTACTGCTGAACGAATAGTGCCCATAAACTTGCGGCCATACATGGAGCGTTCGCCCCAAGCGCCGTAGGCCTCAATCATGTCTTTCTCAGGGTTCGAGAGCACTGGAAATGGTAGATTATATTTTTCGGCGAATTTTTTGTGACTATCTACGGAGTCTGCAGAAACGCCAAATACTTCGACACCATCGGCGCGTAAATCCTCAATGCTATCACGCAAGGAGCAGGCCTGAGTTGTGCATCCTGGCGTATCGTCCTTTGGATAAAAGTAGATGAGGGTGTGCTTACCCTTGAGGTCTTGCAAGCTGTGGGTTTTGCCATTTTGATCTTGTAGTGAAAAATCTGGCGCTTTAGAGCCTATCTCCATATTTTTCTCCTTTCTATACTCGTGGTTTAAAGTAGCGCTCCCAATGATCGTAGAGCTTTGCTGTGGCGATAATATCAAGTGCGTTATATTGGGCGATTTCCAGGTATTTGCCATCTAGGTAGGCCTGACCAACCTTATCGCCAGCCATTTCATCAGTCTTGGGTGTGTCGATATTGAAAGCACGGCACCATCGGTGTAGCGAACCACGATACATTGCTAGGCCATTAAAGCTCAAGAGCTCGGCCAGGTCATAGTGTGTCGCTGTTGGAGCGCCTAAATTATTGTAACGATTCGAGGTGAGGTCACGAGTAGGACGAATGCCGTGGATGGCTGAGCGTATCATCAGGTATGGTACATCACTGCGTCGGCCAAAGAAGCTAATAAATTCATCATGTACTTCAGCGAGCGCCCAAAACTTTGTGAGCATCTCTGGTTCTGTCATCGCAACATATTTTATGTTGTCTATCTCAGTGTCTTCCGGCTTGGTCTCTCCTGCATCATAGTAGACGGCACCCTTTCCGTCGTCGGGGTTATATACGCCAATGGCGATCACTTTTCCGGTAAGTGGCGAGAACACCAACTTACGCTTCAGCTCTTCAAATTCTGAGTCATATTTTTTTTGATCCACCTTTGGATCCGGCAGACTTTTCATGAGATCTTGCTGCGTTAGCGTGTCCATAGCGTCAAAATCTTCACCCACCATCTCTATATCAAAGACGAGTTTTTTCTTGTTCATCGGTAATACACCTCGTTATAGCGCACCAGGCGCAAATAGTTTATCTCAGCATCATACGCATACTGCGTTACACTGCAGTTTAACACATCATCGGTCTCGTTGAGCTCCAATAGCTGCGCCTCGGAGAGCTTTTCAAGGATTTTACGTGCCATTTGCACTACATCGGCGTGGGTTACAACCAAGATTCTTTTTCCAACTTGATGTCGGTAGAGTGAATGCAGGAAGCTATGTAGGCGATCGCCCATATCTGGGTACGACTCGCCACCAAGGGGTCGATAGTAATAGCCACCTTCAAGTTTCAGGCGCGCTGCCTCTACAGGGTAATGCTTCTCAATCCCATAGCTAGTCATTTGACCAAACACCCCAAACTCGCGCTCACGAATACGATCTTCAATCTGGAACGGAATGTGGTAGCCAATACTGTCCTGAATCCCCAAAAAGGTATCTCGTGTTCTGAGGGCTGGACTCACATAGGCTTTGTCGATTTTATGGTAGTGCTGTGCCAGGGCTCGACCCGTATGCTGGGCTTGTTCGTGTCCAATTTTAGTAAGTGGAACATCGGCATCGCGGATTTGATCCAGGAGTACCCTGCTGGTTTCATGGCGAGCTTTAGCGATAGCTAAACGTACGTTAAGTTCGGAGAGTCCATGTCGAATGAAAATCAACTCGGTTGGAAATCCGCCTTTTCCTTCAGTGAAGCCTGTCATGCTTCTATTGTAGCAAGAAACCCGCAGCACGTCTCATACCAAAAATGCCGCCCTTTCGAGCAGCATTTTTGGTATTCAACTTTCTTTTACAAAAGTGCTAGTTGCGTGGGGCCATTGGGCGAGCTTCGTTTACAACGATGCGTCGTCCGTCCATTTCTGAGCCGTCAAGCTGCTTGACTGCTGATTGAGCTTCTTCATCAGAGCTCATTTCAACAAAACCAAAACCCTTCGAACGTTGGGTGTCGCGGTCAAAAATTACCTTTGCGCTTACTACTGTGCCCACTGCTGAAAAAGCTTCGGAAAGTTCTTCGTCAGTGGTTGAATATGGGAGTGACCCCACAAATAGCTTAGTTGCCATATATCTCCTACTTACTACCAAGTGGTAGTCCCGTTACTACTCTACCTCTGGAATGAGAGCCGTGTCGCCTGAAGTTCGGGCAATTTCAAGCTTTGCGGTCGACAGCGCCGTTTCCGGTACTGCTTCTAGATACTCCTATTATACTGCTTTTCGTAAATAAAGCGAACAATATTGAACGCAGTCTAGTTTTTAGAGTGTAAAACTGATAGTATACTCCTTATGATTGATGCGATTTCGCATGCTATTGCGCAACTTGGATACGTTGGTATTTTTCTCATAATGTTTATTGAGACGATTTTCCCACCAATTCCGTCCGAACTCGTCCTTCCCTTTGCTGGGTATGCTGCTTTTCAAGGAGAATTAAGTGTTATTGGCGTCGTACTTGCGGGTACAATGGGGTCACTTTCTGGCGCAGCTGTGTTTTATGTGTTGGGAAGAAGTTTAAAAGAGCATAAATTACAAGCGCTTGTAGCAAGACATGGCAAATGGGTGGGCTTAAAAGAGAAAGACGTTGCAAAATCTCAAAAATGGTTTGTGAAGCATGGTTTGGTTGCGGTATTTTTTGCTCGTTTGCTTCCCGGAATGCGCTCACTCATTTCGGTTCCGGCTGGATTGCATCGCATAAAGCCACTGCCCTTTTTTCTCTTGTCGTTTTTGGGCTCAGCCGCCTGGACGCTCATTTTGGTGCTTGGTGGCTACTTGCTAGGTGATCAATATTATCTTATTGCCAACCAGGTTAAGCCACTTTCCTATCTCGTACTAGGCGTGCTTATTTGTGCGATTCTGTACTTTTTGTGGCGCAGACTTGGCAGCTATAACAAAAAAGAGCTCTAATATAAAAGACACCCTCAACGAGTGCCTTTTTTATAGCTTTCTAGGATTTATGCGCGCTTGATAGCTTCTTCGCTTACTTCAATTTCCAAGCCCTTAGACTCGCGGAAAATGATGTTCAGGAAAAAGGCCAAAACTACACCTTGTAACCAGCCAATAACAAACGCAATCGCTGGAAAGATTATCACAGCAAAACCGGCGACTGCTGCACTGATACCGAATGCCTGCAGAAAACCAGAGTTTTCTGAGAATATTCGTGCAGCCGAACCAATTGTAATAAACAGGCCTACAACAAAACCAATAATAGCCTGGTAGAACCCAATGACTTTTGCTGTTGAACCTACATTAAAACGATGAATAGTAACTTTTTTCATACGATCCTCCTAACTATTACTTACCTGAGCTTTATTTTTTCTCATTATGCTCAGGGTAATAGGAGTCTGTAAAGCTTAGGAGGTTTATTCAGTGTGCTTAGATTTGCGTTGAGCAACACGCTCATACTGTCTCTTGGCTGTATTTTGGGCTTTATCCAAGAGCCCTTGGGCCCAAATAAATTCTCTGGCGAGAATAGCCAGACCCGCAATAATAACCACAATACCGGGCCCTGGAAGCACGAGCATAGCAAGGCCAATAAGAATAAGCGTAGTGCCGACAACAATAATAATGGTACGCCAAGCATGACGCAGTACAACCCGCAAAGTCTATCTCCTTATAACTCTAGACTAGCGGATTTTACTGAAAACTAACAGTGAAGAATCTCACAAAATTGAGGTTTTAGTTTACAAATGTAAGCGCGTGACCAGCTTGTCCAGCGCGGCCAGTGCGGCCGATACGGTGGATGTAATCATCATACGTCTGTGGAGTATCGTAGTTCACAACCAAATTTACATTTGGGATATCAAGTCCGCGAGCTGCGACGTCGGTTGCTACTAGGATGTGCACACGACCATCTTTAAAGGCCTTAAGGCTACGCTGGCGTTGCGGCTGGGATTTATTCCCGTGAATAGCTTCGGCGCGTTTGCCTGAACGAGAAAGCGTATCTGCAAGGCGCTGGACACCAAACTTTGTTTCGCCAAAAATGAGGATTCTTTCAAATTCTGGGCTATCAAGGATTTCGTTGAGTTTAATAAACTTATCTTCTTTTGAATCATAGTTCACTACATTCTGTTCGACGTGCTCGCTGGTTTCTTGAGTGCGGACCGAAACAGTCACTGGATCAATCAAGAGGCCGTCAAGGAGTCGGGAAATCTCTGGTGTAATCGTTGCTGAAAAACATAGTGACTGACGTTTTTCAGGGAGATACGACATAATTGCCTTAAGGTCGGGCATGAAGCCCATGTCCAGCATGCGGTCAGCTTCGTCAAGTACGAAGAAATTAACATGTGAGAGCTTGAGGGCTTTTTGATCCAAGAGATCCTTGAGGCGGCCTGGCGTACCGATGATGAGATGAGGGTGTCGAGCTAACTGCTGAATTTGTGGACGAATATTCATTCCGCCAACGCAAACAGTCGAATATAGCTTCATGCCGCGTGCAAACGTACGGAATTCGTCATCGATTTGCGTAGCTAGCTCGCGAGTTGGAGCAATGATGAGAGCGGACTGCTTATGCTCATCGGTCTTTAAGCGGTGAATAATCGGTAAAAGAAAGGCGGCAGTTTTACCAGTACCAGTGTTGGCAAGTCCGATAACATCTTTACCTTCAATGGCAGCATGGATGGATTGATCCTGAATTGCAGTCGGGACTGTGTAGCCCTTCTCGTCGAGGTTACGCTGGAGATCTTTAACAAAGCCGAAGTCTGCAAACGTGTGCTTTGATTCGTACGGGGTTTGCTCGGCTGGCTTGGTGGCAGCGTTTACAAACTTAGTAGGATCAATAAACTGTTTGCCATTTTTTGATGATTTACGTTTGCCGTTACCATAGCGTGGTTTATGACTGCTATGCGGTCGACCTGGACGTGATGAATAACTACGACGTGGGCCGCCTGGACGGCGAAATGATGATTGTTGCAAAAGAAAAGAGCCTTTCTGTAATTTATCTCGCTTTGGAACAGCGAGGCAGCGGCGCTTGATGCGCGGTGAAATTACACGAAAGACCCGATATTCTTTAAGAGAGCTAGTTGTTAAGTAGGCCTATTGTAACACAAATGCTAAAACTGTGCAACTGTATCTATTACTCAGTGCGTAGTGCTTCGATTGGGTCGAGCTTAGCGGCCTTACGTGATGGCAGCCAGCCAGCAATGATTGATACCAGCATCAATAGAGCTACGAGAATTGCCACTTCTACCGGCTTAAAGATAAGCAAGCTGCTGTCGCCCAGCTCTAACTGCTTAGTGATAGCCGGATTAATAGCGGTGCCCAGGAGTACGGCAATTACTGAGCCAATCATGCCGCCCAAAAAACCAATCCATGCTGCTTCGAAGCGGAACAATCGCCCAATATCACGCTTGCGCATACCCAAAGCCTTCATCAATCCGATTTCCCTGGTGCGTTGCAACACGGAAATATACATCGTATTAATGATGCCAAATACTGAGGCAATTATGGCGATCGCTCCAAATCCAGCTACGATTCCTTGGAGTACACCGATAATATTGGTGAGAAACTCTTGAGTTTCCTTTACGCTTTGTGCTTGGAAGCCTAGATCTTTAATTCGTTGCTGAGTGGCGGTTAGTGCATCTTCATTCTCGCCGTCGGTTGCCCTAACATATATGAAGTTATATTTTCGAAAGTCTGGTGTGCCTTGGTTTGAGATGTCATTCAGGCGACGGGCTTCATCGGCTGGAATATAGAGATACAGCTCAGTACCAGGTTGACTGGTAGTCGGCTTTTTTGATACTGCCGTCACGGTAAATTCTTCGAGGACAATGTTTTCTTCGGCTAGTTTAGCAAGGCTTTCCGGATCCTGCACGGCAGCACCCTGAGCCGCCTGAGCCTGAAGTTGGGCTGGAGTAACCGCTTTTGGTACAGCAAAAGTAACCTTTTTACCAATGGCCGCTTCGGCGTTTTCAAATCCGAGTGCCGAAACATAACCTTCGGGCAGAATTACGTCAGCACCAGTAAATGGGTCAGCAATCTCGCCAGCCAACAATTCTGTTTTCTGGAATGGGTTATAAGCGCCTGCGGTGCCGACATATTTCTTCTGCCCTTCGCGCGTGATGTAGCGCAAGTTTACGGAGATATCTTCGCGTACCGCTTCAACACCTTCGATAGCTTTTATCTTGGCGATGTCGTCTTCGGTGATGCGCTTCACCTGGGTAGTGGCTCCAGCGTTTGTAGTAGAGGTGCCAAAGCTCGGATCGAATTCTTGTGGTTTAGATGTATCGGCCCGACCGAAAATATTTTCGTCTGCCGCCACGATAAGCTCTGCAGGGTCGAAATTTTCAGATATAACTTTGTTCACGAAGGCTGTGGCGCCATTGCTGGCAGCAAGAGTTAGAGTAAGTGCAAACGTTCCAACCGCGATAGCTAAAGCCGTAAGAACTGTGCGGCCTTTAGCGCTTTTGAGGCTGCGTCCGGAGCGACGTATTAAATCTTGTAAAATCATTTTCGTGCTCCTTTTTTGGGTCGAGACTTCGACGTTTCTTTTAGCTTAGACATGCCTGAAACATCTTGAATCTCACCGTCTTTCATGCGAATTTGCAGCTGACATTTTTCTGCTAGCTCGGGGTCATGGGTCACAACAACCAGTGTGCAGCCGAGTTTTTTATTGAGATCAAAAAGCAATTTAATGATCACATCACCAGTTGAACTATCCAGGTTGCCAGTTGGTTCATCGGCAAAAATCAACTTGGGCTTATTTACGATAGCGCGAGCAATTGCTAGACGTTGTTTTTGCCCTCCAGAAAGATTGGCTGCTAGATTATCGACCTTGTCTTCAAGTCCTACCGCTTGTAAGGCTTCAAGTACGTGTTTGCGCCGATCGCGACGACCTACTCGAGCAATTTCCAGCGGCAACATGACGTTTTGATAGCATGTTTGGTTAGCCTCAATAAAGAATGCCTGAAAAATAAAGCTCATTTCGGTAGCACGAAACTTATCAATTTCTCGAGCCTTCATATCGTGAAGACTTTTGCCGTTAACAATCACTTCCCCGCTTGTAGCGTGATCGAGGCCGCTCACCACATGCATGAGCGTTGATTTACCAGAGCCGGACTTGCCGATTACGGCTGCAGTGGCGCCGTCTGGAATCTCTAAATTTACTTTATAGAGGGCCGTGAATAGGTTTTCACCCTTGCCATAAGTTTTGGTTACGTCGTTTACTTGAATCATATGCCTCCAGTATATCAGATTGGTTGTGTCGCAGTGGTGTTAAAAAGTAGCTTCGAAATGCTTTGTGAATAATTTTGCGTAATCCCGTGCGGAGCAAGCACCCTCTTAATGTTCGTGGTTGGATTCAAGCGCGCTAGTTGCTCCACTCTTTTACGAATAACAAGATGATCTAAAGAGCCATACAGGATTGTTATGGGGATTTTAGGATCGATATTTACGATATCGGTGTGTATCGATTGATTTTGTACGGTGTGTCGCAGAGAACTCATAATGGGGTGCCAGGTGTGCTCATTAAACACGTTCTTACCAATCAAGCGTGGCATGTTTTGTTGAACTTTTTCTATGGTTTTAAGTGATTGAGCCTTGGGGAGCCGTTCAATATAGGTATATGCTCTACGATAGGCAGTATCAATAACTCCGAGCGAATCTGCTGTTCTGGTGGCATACACTGGTGGCGCGATGAGCATGGCGGAGCTAGCAAGATCTGGATATTTTGCTGCAAGCTTTGCCGTGATGAGAGCACCGATAGAAAACCCGACAAACACGCTCTTGGTGTTCAGGGTCCGTGCTTGCAAGGTATGCGCAATGCTGTCGGCGTGCAATTCAGTTGTATATGCAACATCGTCTGGCTTGGGGCTTTTTCCGTGCCCCAATAAATCAATTGTCACCACCTGATAGTCTTGGCTCAAAAGCCGTATGGTGTCCTGCCAAATAATCGAACTTGTAGCTATGCCGTGCAATAGCACCACTTGTGGCTTATCTGTGTCGCCATAAACTTTTGTAGACAAGAGATAGGTGCGTTGTTGACTCTTCATGCTTATATTTTGAATCGCTTTACTGAAAAATTTCTGAGAACCATCATCCGTTACTCTCGACATATTAAGAGGCTTATTGAGAGCAAAGCGTATCAATTGCTAGTCCTTGCTAATTTTGAGGTATGAGTGTGGTACTCGTATGCGTACGGGGCCGCTAGTATATTTTAGGTATAAACCGATATGTCTTCTTTTGATAGGCAGCGTACGTGCGGTAGTGCGCAGCAAGCAAACGCTCTTCATAGCGCGATTTGAAGATAAGCAAAATTACCAGCGCAACATAGACGCCAAGGCGGACATAGGTAAAATCCTGAACAAGCATTGCTAGCCCCAACAGAATTAAGGCTGAATACATTGGATGCCGAATGTACTTGTAGGGGCCATTCGTACTCAACTCTGCACCACGAGCAACCTCAGGCATAACTGTGAGTGTGGGTTTTGTCATGGCGAGCATTGCCGTGAGCCCCAAAAGGATAGCTAGAGCTGCGATTACAAAACTTAACACCCCAGGCTGCTGGCTAGCAGTAAGGACTAATATGCCAAGCAAGCCCAACTGTCCCAAAACATATAGTCCGCCTTTTTTCATAAGTCTATTATACTGGGTTTTCTGATTCCGAAAGGTGCTCCGTCTCAACGGTAGACTGGTTTACGCCATTTATCACCTGTGAATATCCAATTGAGTGAAGTATTTGACAAGCAATACTAGCACGCCCACCCGATCTGCAGTAGACAACAATCTTATCGTCGATACCAATATCCGCGTGCCCTTGAGAAATCTGAGCTAACTTGGACAGCGGCATATTGCGCGCACCCTCAGCGTGTCCCGCCGAAAATTCATGCGGCTCACGAACATCAATGATATGCATTTTTGATGACATATTACCTACCTGCCGCCGCCATGGATTGCTCTATTGCCGTTGGATCAAAGCCCAATACCCCGTTTCGGTAATATTCATTCTCTATAAACGTAAACGGTACCCCCATTTGTCCGGAGCGCTCTATCATCTCCCGAGCCCTATTTGGATCCTGGTCTACTTTATATTCTTCGTATTCTATGTGCTGATCGTCCATCCATTGCGTCAACATTGTGCAAAACGGACAAGATTGCGTGCTATACACAGTAACTTTCATATGGGAACTCCTCCTAGTTTGTAAATTCGAGCCCAACTGCTCTTGCATCTTCCACGCCGCCAAGATCTTCGAGGTTGGTATATCCTACTTCTCGCAGCAGTGCGGTCGCTTGGGCAGAGCGATTACCGCTCCGACAGTACACATAAACCTTTTGACCCTTATTAACTGGTGGCAGTGTGCCGGCTTCTAGAGACTGCAAGGGCAAATTTTGCGCAATAGTGGCGTGACCACTGGCATATTCTTCTGGCGTCCTTACGTCTAGCACATATGCGTCATTTGGTATTGCACTCACTGGCTGCCGTGAATCAGCGGTTGCCTCGGAGTCGGTATTTTGTGAGTTAGACTGACTCGAAAAGAATATTCCAAGTGTAAGTACGCCAAAAATCACTATTCCAATGCCAACTATGCTGGCAATCTTTTTCACTGCTCACCTCTGGCATTACACCGAGAACAGGTTCCTTGCACCAAAAGCTGCCCCGTAATCTTACAGCCTCCTAATTCTTTTTCTAGTGATTGAAATATACTTCTATCTAGAACTACATCACGTAGGCCAGAGCAATGCGAACAAGAAAAATGATCATGGGGCGCGATATTAGCATCAAAACGAGCGGCTCCATCGCGGGCCTGGGGGGCTAAACCGATCAACCCACGTTGTACAAGGCGCGACGTAACTCGATGTACAGTTGTGGCACTTAGTTCTGGATAATCACCCCTCAACTGTTCGAGGATTTCAGCATTGGTAGCGTGCCCCTTCATGCGTATACTTTCTTGCACGGCCAATGAGTATTTAGTTGTACGCGAAGCAGTAATCATAGCTTTATTGTAAATGATTTACAATAAAGTCGTCAAGCCAAAGAGTCTATTTTCTTATGCTTAGGCTGTTTTTTTATGTATGCCTCGAGCTGGAGGGCTTGTGATCGATTCGCTACTTGTTTTGTGCCCAGTAGCGTCACAGGCCTTCGCGCACGAGTGTACTTTGCTGCTTTGCTGGAGGTGTTATGCTGCACTATCCTTTGCTCGACATTACGAGCAATCCCGGTGTAATACGTGTCATCGCTGCAGTGCACGATGTACACAAAGTAAGGCTTAGCGGCAGTAGTCGCTGGTTTTACCACTTTTGGGGTCTCCGGCTGGTAGTGTGCGAATAATCTTCTCGTCAGCTTCTGATGTCCAGTCAAACCAGCACACAGCATGCCAAGAAAGTTCCTTATCATTTTGATGGGCAGCTTGATACGCGGGAGATTTACTTGCTTCATTTTGCGCGCGGTAATCGTAGACACCAAAATCAAAGCCTGTATTTTTTGTTTTCTTGATGCCAACTGCAGTTGCAAGAATTTCGCCGGCTTCAATATGCGTCGCTGACGCTACGGGTTGGGTGCGCGTGTCGTCAACCTGAGGTGCGGGCCAAGTTTCAGTAATTTTTTTAAGTTTAGTTGAAACTTCTGCCATGTGATCTATGCGGTACATAACGCCGCAGTTATTCATGACGTCAAACATATATTGAACTTCGCCTTGCTCAATATAATGAGCGCCACGCACAACATAGCCGTCAATGGGGGCTGTCACCGTAACTGCCGTATTGGATGTACCATCCATGCGAAACCCACCGTGAGGCTTATAGTCTCCCCCGCGCTTTTGCCCAGGATAGAGAATACTTGTAACTTTATTTAGATCAGTTGGGACCTTTAGTATGGGTTGGGCTGGGCATTCAGGAGGTTTTTCCGAAGCCTGCCAGCCACTAGCGGACTGCTGCCAAATGAGTGTATCCTCTTTCTTCTCTTCAGATTCAATCACTGCAGGTGTATCCGTTTTCTTTTTGTTGCCACTTAGGGCATACCATATCCCGCCAGCGATAAGGGATACAACAAGCACCAAAATCAATCCTTCTATCAAGGAGAAACCAGCTTTATGAGAGGTTGAGTATTTCATAGTTGTTATGATTAATACTAGCTAAGTTCTGGAGCTAACTCAACCACAATGTGTATTACGCTCCATAAGAAGTTTGTTATACTGCACAATAAGTATGGATCCAACGCTACCACCGGCAAATACCCCACCACCAGAAAAGCCAACTGTCACCCAGCCAACCGGCCAGACACCTGGCGTTTCTGAAAGTCCAGCTGTAACCCTACCTCCATCAAATGCGCCAACCCCACCAAAAAAGAAAACAAAGTGGATTATTATTGGTATCTGTATTGGTATACCAGTGGCTATTCTAGTTTATAGGCTGATTAGTGGCTGGTGGTATTCTCCAGAAAATGCCTATAAACGCAGCGAACAAAAGGTTCAGACTGAGAGTGTAAAAGCGGTAGATGAGCTCACGAGTAAAATGGTAGTCCTGACCGAAAATATAGAGGAGTCAGCTGCAGATATTCCGGCTACAGAACCCGAGAAGAAAACAGTAATCAGCTATAGGCTCGACACACAATCCCAAAAAAGTACAACCACTTTAAGTAGTGAGGTACCAACAAACCAGGCTGAGTTTAAGGGGAGGCTTTTGCGCTTCTCAGGAGACGACAAGATCTCGGGTTGCTTCTATAAGCTGTACATGGGTGGTAGTAAATTCAATACCTATCCCGTTGGCGAAGAGGCTACTTGTGCTGCTGAAGTAAGGACGAAATATATATGGACTGGCGATCGCAAGGTGTTATCGGATCGCATTGACCAAGCGATTGAAGAAACAGGTGTAACCCTGAAGGAAAATTCTTATACTGCCGTCCAGCCAGATGCTAGTGGTAAGATCACAGCGGATTATCAGGTTGAAACAAAGGCGTCTACCAACTCCCGCACAGCACTCCAGGATGCTATTGATAGGGCTTCTGGAAGCTGGAGCAAAAAACTGGTCTGGGAAAAAACTTTGAAGGAACCGGACCTTCCGACAGAGCTGAAAAGTCGAGCCGAAAAAATATACATCGTCAGTGTGCATCTTTCAAAAGAATATGTAAACTTGTTCGAACGCAAATTCTAAAACATGTATAAATCTCAGACGATTAATGAATCGTATCCAAGAGTACTCCCCGTCAAACTACTCTTTGCCCCGTATGCAATAGTTTTTCTCGCCCTCATCACCATCTTCATAGATTACATATTAAAGCTAGATTTGCAGAACTTTTTTCCGACTTCTGCAGAGCAGTTGCTCGTTTTAGGTATAATTTTTGAGAATCCGCATATTGTGGCTAGCAACGTAATGATGCTGAATGGCGAATACCTGCAATTTTATAAGCGACAGTTAATAATTGGACTCAGTCTCGTAGTCGGACTCTCACTCGTACTAATCACTCTATTTGGGGTGAAGGCTTTTTTGACCTTTTTCTATACTTGGACAATTTATCATGTAATCCGTCAACAAATAGGGATTGGAAAGATGGTTAATAGGCAGTCTTCGCGGGTGTATACCATTTGGAGTTGGCTCTTTCTGATGATTTCACTGGCTATAGCCTTTAGCGTTGGCTATTTTCACACCGATACTCTTATTGTACCCAGGCAGACACTACTGTTAGCTATATCCATCTTGCTGAGCCTGTTCTTAGTCTTTAGTCTCGTATGTCTCATGCGGCTGAAAAATCGGCAGGGCAGGCTGTTTTTGACCGCAAACGTTGCGCTCATCCTAACCGCAGTACTATCTCTTTTTGCGGGCTTTCCTTTATTCGTCATATTATTACCACGAATTGTCCATGACACAACGGCATTCATTATATATATCAACCACGAAACAAATCGAAGCACACCCCACAGAAAGCTCTTTCTATATAGGGCCATCCCTTCACTGCCAATATGGGCTACACTACTCACCTTTTCATTATTGTGGGGTGCGGCACTCACATATTCTGGCACCTGGATTACTGTTTGGATTGCTATCGGGCTTGCCCTTGTGCACTACCTCACTGAAGCATTTACTTGGCGTCATGGCTCACTACACCGTAAATATTTACGCCTCGCAACCTAGGCTACTGGCTCGGCGATACTTCTATCTGTACAGGTGCGTTTTCCAGCGCTTCTTGCCCGGCGCCAAATAAACCACTCACCCAGGCATTCAGTTGGCCGACGAGCTGATTCACATCAAGCGAGATATTGGTACTAGAAAATACTTGAAACAGCAGCACTAATAGAGCAACGCCGGCAATAATTGCTAGGCCAAACATGACTGCAGCAACAATCACTACAACAATGCCTGCTTTTTTAAGCTGCGGACTATTCTTGCCAAAATACTTCATAAGTTGCGAGAAAAACAGAATCTTTTTCAAATGCTTCCTTTCGTTATGCGTGGTCATATCCTAGCAAATGTAAAAAGCTACGCTGTGAAGTTTTTCACACGTTCTTTAACAGCTCTTGATGCAACTTACGTAGTTTTGCGAGCTTTGGGTTAATCACAATTTGACAGTAGGCTTGCTCAGGATGATTCGCAAAATAGTCTTTATGAAACGGCTCGGCTTCGTAGAAGTCTGTGAGTGGTTCGAGTGTTGTGACGATTGGCTTATCCCACAGCTTCTGCGCGGCTTGCATGGACCATTCTGCAGTTTGCTTTTGCTCTTCATCCGAATAAAAGATAGCTGAACGATACTGTGTTCCCACATCTGCGCCTTGTCGATTCAATGATGTCGGGTCATGGATAGTCCAAAAAATACGCAAGATATTTTCGAGAGAAATAATTAACTCATCAAAATCAACCTCTATAGCTTCGGCATACCCTGTATCTCCCCGCACCACTTCCTCGTAGGTTGGATGTACTGTGTGTCCGCCCGCATACCCCGGCCTCACATTACGCACACCTCGCACCATTTGATATGCGGCTTCGGTACACCAAAAGCATCCTCCAGCAAGTACTATTTTCATACTTGAATTATATCATTCCGCCCCATGCTTGGAGTTTTGAGTCAAAAGTTGTACTGTAGTAAGAATATGGCGCGACAAACTAAAACTCAGAGTTCAGCAAAAGATACCTCTATCAAGCTTTCCAGGCGGGCATTGCTGTATTTCTTCGGCTATCACTGGTGGGCGGCGTGTAAAAAGCTCATTTTGTGGGTGCTCATTCTCATCGTCGCAGCTACAGCTCTAAGCCTCATCCGTTCTGCGCAAATTTTTGGCATGGCCGATGCAGATATCGCAAAGGCGTTCCTTTCGCCTTTTCCTCGCGCGTTGACTGCATTTTTGGCAGTTATTACCGTGTACGCACTTATTCGAGCGATTGTTTCTACAAAATCTACAAAGTATGCGTTTACACCAAAGGGCGTGGTCATTCAGTCTGGCTGGCCAACTCGTCGCACTACAATAGTTGACTACGGCCACATCCAAAAAATGACGATTGTATCAAATCCGTTTGATCGGATGCTGCGAGCAGCCTATGTGCAGCTCGACCTCATCGGTGGTGCCCCTGGTGTACTTTTAGAAGCTGTCGATGCTCAAGCAGTGAAAGATATTCAGGTGAAGCTCTCAATCCCAAACAATGCACTGCTAGCAGCGGTTGCTCCAGCACTAGAAAAGCCAATCGAGACTAAGAAATCGAAACTAAAGCCTGAGAAGAAGAAGCCGGCCAAGCTAAAAACCGATAAAAAAACGCCGGCAGCTGTTCGAGCCGTCACTAAAAAGCCGGTCAAAAAAGCTATAATCAAGAAGACTCCAGTCAAGAAAACGGCTGGTAAATCTGTAAAAAAATAGCCGCCCCTACGCGTGATGCGTAAGGACGGTTGTCTCGCTAGAGCGAGGGTGTCACACGGACAGGGTCAGGAGACGGCAACGTGTTGCTCGGCAAGTCGCCAGAAGTGCGTGTCGCCGGCCGGCACCTTGATGATCTTGTCGGATGCGACGAGGGAGTCCAGGGCGGGCTTGTAGATCCGGCGGGTGATCCCCATGCTCTCCAGCCTGCCTGTGAGGGTGCGGTTGGTGCAGTCCTCACCCTGGCATGACCCCAGGATCTCCAGGATCTTCTTCTGAGCCCGGTTCTTCATTCTCTCAGATGACAATGTTCCTCCATGTATTGTGGACGTGGGGAGTATTTTACTAGAATTATGCTGCTTATGCAAGAGTAAAATGACAAAAAGAATCCCCCTCACCAAAGTGAGAGGGATATGCAAAAAATTGGGGGCATTAGGGATGCTGAGGTGCGAGATAGAGCCTGAAGAGCTTGGCGGGCCTTTCGCCATGCATCATCCGGCCCTCCACCAGTTCATCCAGCTCCATGTGTTTGAACTCGAGCACCCGTCGAGAGCGCTTTGGCACTGTGCCGTGAATCATCTTCACCTGGGCAGTGATTGCTTCGGCACTGTGCCACTCCTCATCTTGCAGCACTCCGATGACAGCACTGCGAAACTCCTTACGCGACATCTTCTTTGCCACGGTGCTCACCTTTCTCTGAAGGAACCGTGATATTTTATACTGTTTTTAGCAAGTATTCAAACTCTAATGGCCAACGTTTGGTTTGCCGGCACCAGGCCCCTCACCCATAAATGAGCCAACATTTGGCAGTCCAAAGCCAATTAAGATGGCTACCACAGCAAACCCAAACGCAACCCAAAGTGTATCTTGTGAGGCTACGACAATGGCATTTTCGACATCGTTTTTTACAGCTTGACCAATTTTCACCTGCTCTTCACGATATTTCTGGATGGCAGCAGATTGGGCAACCGGTGGAAGCTGAGCAATTTGTTGCAAGAAGCTTGGATCGGGCTGCTGGTTTTGTTCGGCGCTATCAATACCCCCATTTTTAGCCGATTCACGAGCCTGGGCAACAATTTTATCACGCACGGCATTCGGGATAACACTATCAGCCTGAATCTTTGTGCCAATTTGGGTGGCAATATTCGCAAATAATGCAGCGCCAATAAGTGCTGCACCAAAGCTTGCGCCTACCTGCCGCATAGTATTATTCACACCACTTGCCTCTCCAGCCAGGTTCTCATCAACCGCAGACAGTGTGAGATTGTTGACCTGACTCTGAATGAGCCCAACGCTTGCCCCAAAGAATACCAAGCCAGGAATGAGAGAATTAACATCTGCACCGGCCGTGAGCGAACGAATCATCATGAAAACGGCTCCTGCCGTACCGACTAGACCAATCATAATAATTGTTTTTGGACGCAGTTTTTTGGCGAGCAAAAGTGCGGCCGGAGACGAAATAAAGACAGCCAGCGAAAGCGGAAAGAGCGCCATGCCGGTTTGAAAGGCATCAAGACCATGTACTACCTGAAAGTAGATTGGTAATACAAAGATCAGTCCCGTAAGCGAGAGTGAGTTTGCCGCTGTTACTGACATGCCGCTCACAAACTGACGGTTTTTAAAGAGGCTCAGACTAACTAGCGGCGTATGCCCTAGCGCTTCGCGACGCTTCTGCCAAAAAACGAAGGCTGTGAGGAGCGCAACGCCAAGCGCGATGGCGATCGGAGTGACGGATAGACCCCAAGGAGTAACATCGGTTCTGAAGACATCAAAACTCTGTTTTGCGAGCCACCAGCCATAATCTGAGCTTTGAATAATTCCAAACACCAATGCCAATAACCCGAGTGACGATAGCACAACACCAAGCCAGTCAATTTCAGTCTTCTCGAGCTTATCGCGTGCATCCTTAATAAGGAATGAGCCAGCTAATAGGACAATCACCACAAACACGTTAATCCGAAAGCCCCAGCGCCATGAGTAATTGGTGGTCAGCCAGCCACCAAGAATTGGACCAAGTGCACTGGCTCCTCCGGCAACTGCACCGAAGAACGCAAATGCAATTGCTCGATCGCGACCTTCATAGTTTGTAACGAGGAGCGAGGCGGTTGCAGGCATCATCAGTGCCGCACCCAAACCTTCGATAAGCGATTCTCCAATTAGCATATGGGTAATATTTAAGGAAATTGATGCAATAAAACTACCAACACCAAATAAAATTGCACCCAGCATAAACACACGTTTACGACCATACAGATCACCTAACCGACCGCCAGTAATCGTGAAAGCCGCAAGAGTAAGCGTGTAGATCGTGATGACCCACTGAATTTGTGTGAAATTTGTATCAAGATCGGCAACAATATCACGCAAACTCACATTAAGCAGCGTGGTGTCGATTACAATTATCGCCAGCGCCAGCGAGAGTACAACCAACTTTCCCCATTTATGCCAAAAGGCTTCTTTTTGCTGTGACTTTTTTGAGGGAGCTGGAATTTTTGTCATAGTTAACATGTTAAACCTTTTTATGTATATTCGTCAAAGCTCAATTAAAAAACCTCCGCGCGTTGACGGAGGTTTAGGAAAGATTCACTCTCCCATGGAAATATTCTGTGGGCTTTGACGACTACGCCCGAGATGCCGGAGACGCTTTTCACCATCAGGGCCTAGCACATACAACGGCGCCTGGCCGTAGCGGTAGTCAACCTGGACTCGCCCGCGTCGAACCAAGCCCCACAGCACCACAGTAAAATACAATTCGCTCAAGTAGCGATTCCCGCTCACGAACATCAATCGATCTCGCAGCTCCTGCTTGGTGCACACCCTGCACTGCACGATGGCCAACATGATGTTGGCACAACTCCAGCCGGCGGTTCTTGACATCAGCCGCGTAAGCGCATCAAAGAGATCCTCACCGGCTACACTGAGCGTGTACCGTGACTCCCTCACTGGGACAGCCAGGACCTCCCACGACTTATCGAACACGATGATCTCAAGCTGCAAGAGTTCGAAAAACGCCGTATTGAAATCTTCCGCATCACACCAGGTGAGTTGTTCTACTTCTAGTCGCAAGTCACGTAGCCCAAGAGCTCCATACCCATGGAGGGTAGTGATGATCTGGTCGTGCACGTAGTACTTGTCTGAGTGTCTCAACTGTTTCTCCAGATACTTGAAGGTACAATGGTGAATTATTATATAAGCTTTTAATAAGTATGGCAATAAAATAGGGTCTCACTCGTGGTGAGACCCGTTAGTACCAAGTGGAGATCGCCAGTGTGGTGCTCCGCAGCGCCATTGGCGATGCGCATCGCTACGAGCACGTACTTCAATCACAGCACTGAGGTTCTCTTCGCGACGTCTGATCTCAACAAACGCCCGTCTATACAGCTGAGAAAGAGCCACATCGCGCACCTGCGACGGCATACTTGTGTCATCATTGAGTGTAGCTAGACGATCCTTCAATTCCCGCTAACTCATCCAGTCGCTTTCGCCGAGAGCCATGAAGATGAGCTGCTGCACATTTCGACGACGAACGAGCCGCTGCTTGATTCGTTGAATCACCATGCTGCTATCACTTCTGGGAAACGGAGCGTCGATACTGCATACGCGAAGCTCCAGCGCCAGACCCACGACCGCGTCGCTGCACAATGAGCTGTGCACTCACGAGAGCAACGATTGCACGCGAGAATTCGTGGAGCTTGATCTTGCAGCCAAGACGGCGTTCAGCATTCTCGCGTAGAGCATGCCCTTCCATCCAATCTCCGGCAACCGCTGATCCGAAGATGGCATCCTGAACTTCTTGTTCTCGCAGTGTAAGTGTCATGATTTCCTTCCCGTAAGATCTTCAAGTACTCTCAGAAATTTCCGATGCCAGCTGCCAGCCGATACGTGACATCCTGAGATCCTCCAGTGCGCTGTGTCACCACTTTTTCAACGATGCCACTGTGTACGAGGCCTTCCAGGCACCGATCGATCCGAAAAACCGGCACAAAATACGTCTGTGTTGCGAACATCACCTGCTTGATCACCTTTGCGGAGACCGGGTGTTGAGAGGTGCACAAGAGCCGAATCATTTCTCTACGAAGTACAAGCGACGGCACCCACACTCGAACGAGCATGGCTCCTCCTGTTTTCTAGGTACAAGTGTGAAGTAGCATAAAATAGCAATTCATGATTGTCAACTATTGTCAGCCGTGGCAATTGTGCGATACTACACTCAATGACTAAACAAGATCAAAACTTTACAAGCACAATAATGCAAGCCAAACGCTATCGATGGGTAGCCTTTATAGCTGCAGCGGTATTAGGTACAGGCACAGTCTTTTATCATTATGTAGAAAGCCTTAGTTGGCTTGATGCATTTTACTTCTCTACCATTACTCTCACTACAGTTGGGTATGGCGACATAGTGCCAAAAACCGATCCCGGAAAAATTTTCACAATTTTTTATGTGTTATTCGGCGTTGGGATTATCGCCGCTACTCTGAACTTACTTATAAAAGGCGCTGCCACTCGGCGGATAGAAAAATTCCGAGAACGTCATAGCGAAAAAGAATAATTTAAAAAGCTCCCTACTGGGAGCTTTTTAAAGAGTAAGTGCAGCTTTACAGTCCGAGAAGCTGCTTCTTTTTTGCGGCAAACTCTTCTTCGGTAATCACACCATCGGCCTTTAATTGACCGAGCTTTTCGAGCTCGACATATGGATCTGCAGCGGGTGCAGCGGGCTGAACTGACTCTTGTTCCGGGGCATTTGTAGCATCCTGTTCCGACCACTTATTATACTGACGTCGACTTACACGATTCGATACAGCAGTAGCAGTTCCGGCGACTACGGCAGTGCGCGCCATTCCACGTAATAATCCTGGCATTATTTTGCTCCTTTCTCAGTAATTTCTGCATATGCTTCTGGGTGAATGCGTCCCTCGGCCATCAGTACGCCATCAGCGTTCAAGATTGCCTGCTTGAGACCCTTTGCCCAGAGCTGCTCAACAATAAGTAGTCCAGCCGAGCAATTTTCATCTAGCACGCTAGCAACTTCCTCAACATCTTCATCCGTAATCAGCCCCTGGCTAGCATCGGCTGGAAGTACTGTCTCAATAGCCGGCTGATCAGTTAATTCGATTTTTGCAACGGTTCCATCTTTGTCTTTAGAAATTAATGCAATATCTAAAACTGCAATTGTTCCGTTTTCTGATGCAGTTGCAAGTTCCTGTAAAATCTCACCTTTAAAATTGTTTCCAGGAAATCCGACAACAATATAATCTATTGGACCTCTCATACTTTTTCCTTTTCTTATACTTCTAGTATACTACCGCCGACCAAGTCTGGCTGCAAAACCGTGGCAAATGCGAGTATACTGATAGCCAAGCAATCACTACGAAAGGACCCTATTATGACTGAAAAGAAAAACCCTAAAGCAAGCCTGCAAACCGTTACGTTTGGGCGTGGCGTGGCCTATTTTGCAAATGGCTTTCTCTATTTTGCTAATGTAATGTTGCTCTTTAGAGTTTTTTTCTTGCTTTTTTCGGCAAACCCAAGCACGCCATTCGTACAGTGGGTGTATAACGTCACCAACGACCTGATTGCGCCATTCCGTGGCATTTTCCCGACAAAGCCCGTCGGTGAGACAGGCTATCTAGATATTTCAGCTATTTTTGCGATTATCTTCTACCTCATCCTCAGTGCCGTTATCACTAACCTCATGCACTATCTCGATGCTAAAAAGCGCAAACTAGAGACCGAGCTTGCCGAATATGATGCCGAAACAGCTCGTACAGCTAGCTAGTCGAAAAAATCCTTTTCCGCTATACTACAAAGCATAAGTAGTATGCTCCAGTGAAGAAACATCTGCATCGCCAGTTTCATGGCCTAAAACTTGTCCCGGGGATTGTTTTAGCCGTGATTGCACTGGCGATTGTTTCGTTAAGCTACGGCATATATCTCCAGCTCACTCGACCTGCAACCGTAGATAGTCCATTGCCCCTCACTATTATTGAAGCCTCACTAGTCGTGCAAGATCCGGCTGGTCGTAATCTAGACTATAAAGCCGAAGAGATTAACACTCCGGCAGGGCTGGCCAAACGCTACTTGGTTCGCGACGCTAATGACTCCTACTTTAATCGCTGCGAATATCCAGTAGCTATCTGGCCCGTAGACGCAGCCACTGCTGAGGCCGCCATGAATAGCAACGATGAGGCGCTACAAACTCAATATAAAAAAGTTGGCGACAATTGGTATCGGATTTGGCTCGGTACATACTGGCAAAGCGAATGTGCTGGCGCTACTGACGAAGACGATACCTACATAGCTGAGCTACAAAAATATATCACTCAAAACTTAGCTCAACAGGGCCAATAACAAAGCCCATTACTTCAGGCTGAGTTATACTATATTTAGTAAGCTAAGGAAAACAAATGATCGAAAATAAGTTTCGCGCGATACTGCACTATATCGCACAGAAGTTCAGTCTGGCTCTTCCAGAAATCGACGCTCAGCCAATCCTTATAAGTGGCACACATCGTGGCGGTACTACATTTATAGGCACTATTCTTGCGCAAGCCGATGAACTGCGCTATGTCTACGAGCCGCTTTCACCTTGGTTTAATGATTTGTCTCGAGATAGCCACTGCCTAATCTGCGGCCTAGATCTCAACACATGGTATCCCTACATTTACGAAGGTAACGAAACACTATACCGAACTCACTTCAAGCATTTTAACAACTCTAAGCGCCTTATGGGCAAACAGCCACTCTACAAAGATCCGTTGAGTCCATTTGCTGCTGAATGGATCTATACGACATACAATGCAAAAGTGGTGTTTATTTTGCGCAATCCCCTCGCGCTGGTTGCGAGCTGTAAGCAGGTAGACTGGGGTGTACCCTTCGATCGACTCGCGCATCAAGACGAACTCCTTAATGCGTATGTACCAAATTACAAAAAGCAAGCCAAAGAATATGCTAAGGGTAAGCACACAAAGCTAGAAGAGACCACCTTACTCTATAATATGGTCTACGAAAAAGCCTATGAGCTTTCACAGAAGTATCCAGACTGGATTTTTATCAAACATGAAGATATTAGTACGAACCCGCAAGAAGAATTCCGTACCCTGTTTGACAAGCTAGGCCTCGATTATTCTCAAAAAGTAGAGGCAAAAGTTAATGAATTAACCAATGCAAAAAATAAGGCCGAATCTGGAAAAGAGCGAATCCACTCCTTGCACCGCAAATCTAAGGATGTAACCGAACTCTGGAAAAAACGTCTCACCAAAGAAGAGATTGCCTACGTCACTAAATCCTGCAAAAAAGTAGCCGCCCTCCACGGCTACATACTCTAAATCATTTACAAATTTTTAAGGGTATAATGGGGATATGAAAATATCTCTTGGTTGGCGTTTTGTAATTGCTGCCGCCCTCGCTACGCTTGGACTTATAGTTATTTCTACAGTGGAACTGGCGTTTACAAGTTTTTTCAACCTTATTTTGCTTGTAGTAGCGCTGGGGCTTGGTGCTTTTGGGGCTTGGCTCATTTTTACCGGCACAAACA
>CAZOVH010000007.1:0-52384 GCA_964583675.1 uncultured Candidatus Saccharibacteria bacterium | reverse complement strand
ATTTTAGCACCCCAGCTCATACCAGCGCCGCTAGCGTTGTTGTTGGCTTGTGCGGCAATAAGGCTTGAAACGGTCGTACCATGATAAGCACCACTGGCGCTAGGGGCGGTTTGGCCGGCACTTACATTATTTGTATCATCACTAAAATTCCAGCCAAGGTAGTTATCTGTATATCCATCATTGTCATCGTCGATATTATTACATCGTTTATCTAGAGATAGGGAGCGGCTCGTACAGTTCGGAGCCGCTCCTTCATTGGTAGTCGCACCAATTTCTTCTGTGTTCTCAGCCCACTTATTTGCTATATCTGTTACTTGCAGGCCAAATCCGGTATCTATTACGGCTACTGTAACATTCGAGCTACCAGATTGATGATTCCAAGCCGGGAGGGTATTGGTATTTGTGAAGTGCCATTGGTTTGTTACTAGAGGGTCGGTTGGAGTTAAGAATGCTGAGTAGCGCTGGTTAATAAATGTCTTGACTCCAGATGAGGCAATAATGTTCTGTGCTCGCACACTATACACCCCTAGAGCCTCTATATAGGTTAAGTCGGATGGTTCCAGGTTATTTGAAGTGAGGAATTTCTGTTTTGCTAATTCGTCTTGAAAGCGGAAGATGTGTTGTTTCTTCTTGGGTCCCACGTGGGCTTGGGTTACGTTAGGGGATTGTGTATCTTGTTGGCTTGCAGATCGTAAACTTCCTCCGTGAGAGGTATTAGGTGAGCTTGATAGAGGATCTCCGGGGGCATGAACTGGAGCGGTAAAGAGGATTAAAAGTAATCCAGCGCTAATTCCAGCAATTATAAGCTTTAAGCTTTGTAGGTATAGTTTCATGTCAGCATCGCCCGTAAAGTGATCATTACGGTTCCACAGTCGTAATGATCACTGGGTTGTTTGTATGACTGTATGTGTGAATAGTTTTTTTTCGCTGAAGAGTAGAGGCAAAAAAGGTTTGCCGGTATTGTGTTATTGAATTTACTGTTTTTCTGTAGCATTTGATGTTTACGGTTAAGCTTGTTGTATGTATTTCTCTCTACTTTATATACATATGACTTCAGAGACAATAGTTTTTATGCTTAAATGAGTTTTTTTGACGCAAAAAAGTATTCATTTTGTTCTTCGTATGATATAGTGATTGTGAGTTAGCATAAGCGTTTCATACGCAAAAAAGTCATGAAAGAATCCAAAAAGCAAATCCCACAGAAATCTACTCGTTCAGTCGATGCAGTTCGTCAAGCGGCTGTTTCTGTGCGTAAAGACTCACAGTCGTATGCTCCTATCCAGCACATGACGAGGCTCGGTGCAGTTTTTATTGCTGTAAGGTGCTTAGTGCGGCGTGCACCCGAAAAGCTTGAGATATTTAAGGACAGAATAAGGCTAAGCAGCCAGCGCATAGCTAGCAAGTTGGTTTCTAAGCTTCCAAAGGTATCTGTTCCCCGAATACAAACGTCTAACAGGTTAAAAAGTGTTGTAGCCAGTACATCATTAGCGCTTATGATGGTTCTGATGTTCTTCAATTTGGGAATTGGTAACATTGCACGAGCGTTCGAGGATCTTAACCAGTCTGATTGGTCTGGTGGGGTTGGCGCCAGTCCAGTTGATCAGTATAGTGCCGGCGATAATGTTGTAACCACTACACCAAATAGAATAGAGCTTGGCGTCAATCAACAGAACCAGTGGTGCAATACTGCGCTATGTGATAACCAGTGGCAGTATCGGAAATCAGTATGGTTACCACAATATTCAGTTGATCTAACTGGACGCAGCTCAGTTCAACTTGAGTTTGATTTGGAATACACGGCAGCAATGAAGTCCGACTTTAGTGATGTCCGCTTTGTAAGCGCCAATGACAGTCAAGATATACCATATGTAATCACAAGCAAGACTAATGGTGGGAGCGCTCACTTTATTGTTAAGGTGCCGGTAGTAAATGGTGATTCACCCGAGATGCTACGAGTGTATTACGGAAATGCTAATGCCAGCTCGGTTGAAAATAAGGCAAGTACGCTTGATATTTGGGACGAGTTTGATCAAGGACGGAGCTGCCCTGCAGGCAATCCAATTGGCTGTACTCCCAATACAGCCGTTGTAAATATGGGTGAATTGGAAATCAATTCCGACACCTATTACCCAGCAAGCAATTATGTTCTCTCAAAGGGAATTGATAGGATTTTTCAAATCGATATTAAGCCACGGGATGCATTTGGCTGTGACTTTAATAGTTGGGTATCGAGTATGTGGTTAGGTTATGGTAACTGGCAACAGGATCCTTCTGGCAACATAAGCATACAAACATATGGACGCGGAGGGGGTCAGGGTTGTTATGATGCGAAAAGCCAACATCAACTTGCAACTGTCAATTCTAATTGGCGAAGGGATGGTCAAAATTATGGAGGCGGGGGATGGTTGGAAAATGACCAAATACTTAAGCATGCTGCTGAAGACACCGAGTGGTTGACTATCCGCACAGTGATGAAGGCCGCTGGGGGGTATGATGTTTATTCGAGTACCAATGGGGGCGCTAGTTTTCGTTTAGTAAATCAAAATATAAGCTCAAAAGAGACATTCTTAACTGACTTTGATAGGTGGTATATCAGCACGCAAAGCTCGATGCCTCTGAGTGTGAAAAATATTCGCAGCTATAGCTATGTACCGAACGCACAGCCTGTATCTGTAGGTGTGCAAGAAAAGTTAGGGGGCTATACAGGTTACTTAGATTCAGTAGAATACGATCTTGGTCAGAATGGCGTATATGTTGGTCAAATTACAGCAGAGACGGTCGGTTCAGGAAAAATTAGTTTTCGTGTTGTTGGGTCTTCTACGCAAGGTGGAACAAGTCAGTTTGGTGACGCGCGCCATTGTAAGATTATCGAGAACGGTGGGGATGCAGGGGAAAGTAACTGTATGGAGGCTAATTCGAGGTACGTAAAATATTTAGCAATCATACAGGATGATGATGGGAATAAAGATTTTGCCGTAACGAATATACGCCTTCAATATGGTTTTGATGATCAATCACCGAATGCAGCGGGAGGGATAAATGTACGTAGAGAGGGTGCAAGTGGACCGCTTGTTACCACTGGCTGGATTAATACTTCACCGTACTTTGGCTGGAGTGCAGCTAGCGATAATCAGGGTGGCAGCGGTGTGGCTGGGTATTGTCTCTATTTTGGGAGCGATGAATCTGCAGATCTAGCAACTACGCAAGGTTTACTGCCGGTGTCTAGTCCACTGGATACCGGTGGGCAGTGTCAGTATGCAGTAACAGATACGTCACTTAATGTTTCTCAAATAGAGATGCAGAGCCCATTCAATAGCGGGTCTACCTATTATCTAAAAGTTCGCGGTATAGATAAAGTGGGTAATTTATCTGCTGAATCTGTGCTAGAGATTGGCTACGAAACAAGCCAGCCAGAAGCGCAAACTGTATTATCGGGACCAAACGGAACGACCAATAATCCAATTGTAAACATAAACTGGATTACGGCGCCTCCGGCTACTGTGCTGGACGATGGGGGATCTGGCTTTGCTGGCATAAAGTATTGCGTAAACAATTTTGTTAACCCAGCACCTGGATGTGATGTGAATGGTGGTGACGTATCTTCGTTTGTAAATGACCCTGTTTTTTATGGTAAGAGTGGTGCAGCTGGGTCACTTTTTGATGTTGACGATGCAATCCCGTTTAGTGACGGTGGTTTTACTATCTCGCAGGAGGCTATATCTAGGCTCACTAACGAAGGGCTTAATTATGTAGTTGTACTTGCAGTTGATAGGGCTGGTAATTATACAGGGGTGGGTCAAGGAGTAATACATTTTGCGGTGACGCAACAGCCACCAAGCGCACCACAGAACTTGGTTGTTAATCCTGCTTCTAATACGGAGAATCAATTCTCGTTTAGTTGGGGTGCTCCAGCGACAAAAACTGGTCCAGATACAGATATAGACTATTGTTGGACTGTGAATGTTTCGATTGCCGCAGATGCGAGCAACTGTAACTGGACGGGTAAGAATATTACTCAGCTAGCGCAGGGGGCCTATGCAACACAGCAGGGTATTAATACTTTGTATGTTATGGCAAAGGATCAAACGCAAAATTTCTCAACGTCCAATATTGCAACTGTTAGTTTTACTGCCGTCACAGCCTCTCCTGGACCTCCGCAAAACCTGGAACTCTCAGATGTTTCGATTAGGGCAACAAGCAGCTGGAAAATTGCCCTCAGCTGGAGTGCACCGCAGCTGCCGGGCTCGGGTATTGCGAGTTATAAGATCTATCGTTCAACGAATGATGTAAATTTTACAGAAGTAGGGACGACATCCAATACAAACCTTAGCTTTATAGATTCGGGTCTTTCACAAACTGATTATTATTATCAAGTGAAAGCTTGTGATAATGCTGGTAGTTGTAGTGTTGCTAGTAATACAGAAATGATTTATCCGGACGGTCGTTACACGACGCCAGCTCGTTTAACTGATGATATTGATCAGCCAAAGATCAAAGATATCGGTACACGTAAGGCGACTGTCTATTGGTTTACGGATCGAGCAAGTGATTCAAAGATCGCCTACGGCACATCACCTGGTCAGTACTTCCCTGAAGAGATCGGGAATTCAACGCAGGATTCATCCCATGTTGTTAATCTTACAAACTTAGAGCCAGGTAAGACATATTACTATGTGGCTCGTTGGACTGACGAAGATGGTAATACGGGCATTTCCCAGGAGAGAGCGTTTACAACGCTGCCGGCACCGACCGTGCGAGAAGTTTCATCTTCAAGTCTTACAATAAGCTCTGCTGTTGTTAATTTTACAACTGAAAATGCATACAAGGCTAATGTGTACTTTGGTACCAGCGATGCTTTTGGGGGCGTGAAGAGTATAAATACATCAACTTCTTCCTCAAGCTACAGCTTGAGCTTGAATGATTTGCAAGATGGTCAAAAATATTTCTACAAGATAAGCACTGTAGATGCCGATGGTTATGAGTATCAAGGTGATATCTATAGTTTTACGACTCCTGCTAGACCAAGAATTACAAACCTACGTTTTGAAACTGTAGAGGGTGAGCCAAGTAGTACACAGAAGGTTGTATGGACCACTAACGTCGCTACTACTAGCGAGGTCGCATATGGACCGGTGGATGGTGATCAGGCAGAAGCTGTAAGCTCTGCGCTTGTCACTGAGCACGAGATGGTAATTCGCGGACTGGAAGACAATGCCGATTACGAACTAGTTGCGCGCTCCCGTGATGCCGCGGGCAACCTAGCTGTGTCTGATCGTCAGTTTTTCCAAACTGCAGAGGATACACGTGCACCGAAAATAACAGAATTTAAGGTGGATACAGATATCCGCGGCACTGGCACTGAAGCTCGTGGCCAGATTATCGTTTCTTGGCGCACAGATGAGCCGGCTTCGAGCCAGGTGGCATTTGCTAAGGGGCGTGCAACCGAGCTTGGTAACCGTTCTTCGCAAGACACCCGGCTAACTACAGAGCATGTTGTGGTTGTATCTGACCTTACAACTTCAAGTATCTATCAGGTTCAGGCAGTGTCAGCTGATAAGGCCGGTAATGAGTCGTTTTCTGATACTCAGACCGCGATTATTGGTCGCGGTACTGAAAATATCTTCAGCATCATCTTTAATGCACTGCAAGCAATCTTCGGTTTTGGAGATACGAGTTTATGAGCCAGCCGCTTGCTTCTTTCCGTAATGTCTCGCGTGACTTTCGCGCCATAGACGGCACTGTGAGTGTTTTAAAGGATATAAATTTTGAAGTTGAACCTGGTAGTTTTACGATAATTTATGGCCCATCCGGCAGTGGTAAGACTACGATTTTGAACATGATTTTGGGCCTTTTGCCGCCAACCAAGGGTGACGTAGTGGTAGCGGGACAGAGCTTGTATGATCTTAGCCAGGATGGTCGTGCAAAGTTTAGAGCCGCCCATTATGGGGTGGTGAGCCAGGTGAATAATTGGGTATTAAGTATGAATGTGCAAGAAAATGTGGCTTTACCGCTGTATCTTTCTGGTACTCCACGTCATGAAGCGCTTAAGAAGGCCGCTGCCAGTATTGAGCGCGTCGGGCTTGCGAAGTATATGCGCTATAATCCGGCAGTGTTGTCAATTGGTCAACAACAGCGTATTTCTATGGCGCGAGCTACCGTAAAAACTCCTCAACTTTTGATAGCCGACGAACCGACCGGAAACCTTGATACCACAAATGGCGACATGATTATGCAGCTGATGACAAGCTTTAGAAATCATGAAAATACTACTGTTATTTTGGTTACGCACAACCTTGACTACCTGTCTCTCAGTAGCCACAGGTTGTTCTTAAAAGATGGCGTGCTCTCAATTGATGAAGGTGGTTACCAATCTGAAGAAGAACGCCGACGCATGCTGATGACAAGCTTCTTAGAAGTGAATAAGGCGGCAGAAGCGCAGACGGCAAAAGCTCCACTAAAGAAGGGTGGTAAACGTGGCTGAGCGTAAGCGTATGAATGATACGATGCCCGAAAAGGTCCTTGCACCGCGTGTGCGCAAACAGCATCACGCCCAGCAAGAAGGTGTGATTGCGACGTCGATTTTAGTGCGCATGGCCGCTCAAAATCTTTTCTTTAAAAAACTCCGTACCACGCTGACTATTTTAGGAGTAGTTATAGGAATTGGGGCAGTTGTATTTTTACTTTCTTTTGGCTATGGGCTTCAGGACCTCGTAAGTCGTCAAGTAGTCGGGTCAAAATCGGTTAAGAGTATTGATGTGACTAAACCCCGTTCGACCGCAATAAAGTTTGATGGCGATAATATTACGCGTCTGAAAAATATTGGTTCGGTTGAGGCGGTAGCTCGGGTTTATACCGAAGCGGCAAAGGTAAAATCTGGAGGTTCGCAAGTTGATTCTGTGGTCTTTGGGGTTGATGCGGAATATCTAGATCTTAGCTCGGTTCGAGTTATTGCTGGAAAGTCGTTACTGGCTGGTGGTGGGACGGATGAAGCACTCGTGAATACTTCGCTTGCCAAGGCTGTAGGCTTACCGCAGGGAGATGAGGCGCTGGGAAAGGTGGTTAGTCTTAACTTTGATGTCTTGCAGGCCGACGGGGTCAAAAAATCGGTTCAAAAAGATGTAAAAGTGATTGGACTAGTGGAAGGTAACGCAAGCGCTGAAGTGTTTGTCCGTAGTCAGTTGTTTATCGAGAACGGTGTCCAAGATGCGAGCCAAGTGAAGATACTTACGACTGACCGTAGTGAAGTTGGTCAAGTGCGTAAAGAAATTGAAAGCATTGGTTTTGCGACAGCTTCGCCGATCGATACTCTCGACCAGATTTCACAGGTTTTTGGTCTCTTGCAGATGATCTTCCTCGGATTTGGTGGTATTGGCATGGTGATTGCGATTTTGGGAATGTTTAACACGCTTACTATTTCGCTTTTGGAGCGTACACGTGAGATTGGTCTGTTGATCGAGTTTGGCGCTCGTCAGCGAGACATCAAGCGATTGTTTATTATTGAGTCCTTGATGCTCTCTGTCTTAGGTGGATTTATTGGGCTGGTGAGCGCCTTCATGCTCGGTAAGTTTGCGGATGTGGCGATTAGTAGCTTTGCACGCAGTCGTGGTGTCCAGGAGTCTGTCTCGGCGTTCATGGTGACGCCACAGTTGGCGATAACAACACTAATCCTGAGCGCGTTGTTTGGCCTTATCGTAGTGTATTTCCCTGCAAGACGAGCATCGCGAATTGATCCGATTGACGCACTTAGGTACGAATAGTGAAGATTACCCTTGCTAGGCCAGTTATATGGAAATTAGGGCTCTATAGTTTGGCGCTAGTACTCCTCAGTGTGGTTGTTTTAGCACGCCCCGCCAGAGCTTACGACGGCGAGGTGAACTATACTGGCACAAACACAAATTTAAGTGGAGATGATAACTCTGCAGGGCCTTTCAATTTAGGTTTTACTTTTCGTCATTTCGATACTGACTATACGCAAGCTTATATAAACATTAATGGCACAGTAAATTTTGGTTCTGCCTATTCTGGCTATAGTAATGTGAACTTGCCGAGCGCAACGCCTGGTCGCTGTGTGTGTGCTTTTTGGGATGACCTCATTACTCAATCCGGCAAGAAGTCCATCTATTATGCGACAATTGGCGACGCACCAAATCGTAAGTTTGTAGTTCAATGGACCAACATGTATTTTTATTCAAACCCAAGCCTACCTATGGGAACATTTCAGGTGATTTTGTATGAAGGTAGTAACGATATTCAGATTCAATATCGCGATCTCCTAGGGGGCACTGCTTCGCAGGGTACAAGTGCCACAATCGGTATCAATAAGAATGGTACGACGGCATATCAGCATTCATCGAATTCGGCCGGTATCACCCAGGAGCAGGCGATTCGGTACAGCTACAGTGCGACTGACACATATAACGTGAATACTGCTTCGAGTTATGACCCGGTGTACCTATTGGGCTCTGATGTGCCAGCAAGTCCGAATTTAATAAATCCCACCAATGGCGTGACGGGTGTTACTGCGACACCAACTTTTGAGTGGCAAGCAGTAGATTTGGCGACATCTTATCGTGTTCTGATCTCCACAGTGAGCAATTTTTCTTCTACAGTTGTAAACCAGTCAGGACTGACTGGAACTAGCTACACACTGGGGTCTTCGCTGAGTTACAACACCCTGTATTATTGGCGTGTCGAGGCTATCAATGCTAGCGGCTCAAGCTTCTCTGGAACGCGTACATTTACAACCTCAGCCGAGCCGAATGCCGCGCCATCAACGCCAACAAGCCTGGGCGCAGCCACGTTATTGAGTGGTGGCCGTCTCAACCTCAACACGTTAATGGGGACAGATTTTGCTTTTACGCTTGCAGATACGGATGCAGGTGAGCAGCTACGCTATCGAATACAGATAGCTACCGACGCTGCCTATAATGATTTGATTATTGATTACCGCTCAGGCTTTGCTTCGGCGGGTGCGCGTACATTCAATTTTGGTGATAGCGGTACCTATCTCGTGGGCAGTGCAAGTACTACTCTTGTGGATGGAGGTGAGTATTATTGGCGCGTGAGAGCCGAAGACGACGGGAGCGCATCATCTAACTACGCATCTGCTACGGTAAGCGGTTCGGCATTTATCTATGACATTACTGCACCTAATGCCCTGCCTAAACCTGCGCTTGTCGGACAGGCACTGATAAGTGGTACGGTTGTAAGCTGGGACGCCACGTTGGATATGCATCCCGCCGCACAAGCCTATAGGTTGGAGTATGCTACTCAATCTGACTTTAGTGACGCGCAAGCTGTAACTACTTCTGCTACAACTGCAAGTCTTTCTAACCTGGCTGCAGGCGAGTGGTTTGTCAGGGTGTTTGTTATAGATGTAGCTGGCAATCAGTCCTCTGCGAGCCCAACCCTAAGCTTTACATTGGAGCCGGAAGCCGAAGAGCCAGTTACAAGTCCAGATACCGTTATTGAGATAATCTCTACGTCGCCGCCAACGAGTGCTACGCCAAGAACCCTCACTCCACAGAGCAACATAGTAAATAGCACCACTCAATCTGTTCCTGAAAATCGAACAGCAGATTCAATTAAAGTTGTGACCGCGCGCATCATAGTGAGAGACCAAAACGGCAATCCTTTGCAAGGAGCAGTTGTGACGCTATATTCAACGCCGCGTACAGCGATTACAGACGCTAGAGGCGTTGCTATATTTGAGAGCATGCCGGTGGGCCAACATACTGCCGTTGTGAGTTATGCTGGCCAAGTTGTGCGTCAGCCGGTAAAGCTCGAATCTAGCCTAGTTACATCTAATGTTGAGGCGGCGGTTGATCTAGCAGTTGAGATACCAGCAGTATTGGAGGTAGAGCCTATCCGCACTCAATCTCTTCGGTTGCAGGGAAGTCCCTACTTCATTATCGAACTTATGCTGATTGCGGGGCTTTCATTGGTATTTATTGTCGTCGTTGAAAAACGCTCAAGTAATAAGCTGAGCAGTAAGGCGAAGTGAGTAGTTGATGACTTAGTCGCACAATTCTAGTTAGTATAAAATGTTTATGTTTTTAGCCGGCAGCGGCTTTTTTTATTTTTATCTCACAATGTGTTTAGGCACATATGCCAATTGGCGAGAAGCCTGAGGTCTAATGCGGGCGATATTTTGGCTGCACAAATTTTGCCAAAAAAGAAACCAGGTTAGGGTGGTTGTGGGGACCGTCCTAACCTGGAGAAGTGTCTTGTGTGTTTGTTTTTGAGTAATATATGTGTGCAGCAGCACTACACCGATAATACGGCTTATACATAACCTTTGTCAACAAAAAAGTTGTGGATAACCACAACTTTTTTGCGTGAATGTGCGTTTACAGGTTAGCTATCCTGTGTGGCGCTAACAAAGTTATCTGTTGGACCTGATTCGGTAGCCTTGAATTGGCCATGCCTAGCTTCAGCACAAGCTTTGGTGAGTTCAAAATAGATTTTTTGAGCCTGACTGACATTTTCATTTTTTCCGGCCCAGGCTTTCATGGCTGGGTCTTGCACGGCACGCGAGAATGAAAAAGTAATTGGCCATGGCTGTTTGCCAGCCGCACCAATGGCTTGCAGGTTATCGCGAGCTTGTTCGGGGGTTTGGCCGCCGGAGAGGAATACAATACCACCCATGGTGTCTGGGATTGCCTCGTTAAGGACAGCTAGGGTATGTTCGGCAACCTCGGCTGGTGTGGACTCGACCCCAGACTGTTTGCCGGCCAGCACCATACTGGTTTTTACAATGCAGCCTGTGAGATCCACACGGTAGGCCTTGAGCATCTGCACGAGTAGCTTGAGAATACCTTCAGTTACCTCGTGGGCTTTCGTGAGGTCCTGTGGGCCATCGTAGAGCACTTCTGGCTCTACGATGGGTACAATGCCGGCTGACTGACATAACGTGGCGTAGCGGGCCATTGTGTGCAGATTAGCGTGCATTGCGCCTTGGGTTGGGGTGGTGTCAGAAATAGGGAAGGCAGCGCGCCATTTTGCAAAGCGTGCACCAAGGTCGTAATACTCTTTCAGTCGTTCGGCTAGACCGTCGAGACCTTCAGTGATAGTTTCTCCTGTGAAGTTATCAAGATCAACAAGCCCCTTGTCCACTTTAATGCCAGGTACAATGCCCTTGCTCTGGAGGTATTGGGGGAATGGGGTGCCGTCGTCTGTGGCTTGGCGGATAGTTTCGTCGTAAAAAATAACGCCCGAAAGGTATTCTTCGATTCCCGGTGCGGTCATGAGCATTTGTCGGTACTGTCGACGAGTTTCGTCGGTGGAAGGTATACCAAGCGCATCAAAGCGCTTTTGAGCACTCTTGCTACTTTCGTCGGCGGCCAGGAGGCCTTTTTTATCTGCAAATAGTGCCTGCACGGTGTCTTGAAGCTGTCCCATATATATTCCTTTACCTTATTGCCTATATTCTACTCAGGGTAGTAGGGCGGGTCAAACAGCTTATGGTTACTTCGAGAAAAATACACAAATTTTACATAAAAACAATGCTAGAGCATGGATATTATGTATTTAAGCGGCGCTTCGCTTCAAGAGCGGCATCGATTTTCATTGTCTTTTTGCGCGATGCCTCACGTTTGTCGTAATGCTTTTTACCGCGCCCAAGAGCGATTTCTACTTTAATGAGGCCGTGCTCCAGGCCAACAGCAACCGGCACCACAGCGAGTCCGGCACCACGTTTTTCGGCTTCGAGGCTGTCAATCTGTTTGCGGTGCAAGAGGAGCTTGCGCGATCGCGTGGGATCATGTTCTTTGAGGTTGGCGGCGTGGCTATACCGACGTATGTGAGCGTTTACCAGGTAGGCTTCATGATTTTGGAAGTGCACAAAACTACCCTTTAGGCTAATCTGTCCGGCACGAACGCTTTTTACTTCGTGGCCCAATAGGGAGATTCCAGCCGTGATGCGCTCGATAATTTCGTAGTCATGGAAAGCGCGACGATTTTTGGCGATAACTTTCATGTCTCTAGTATACCTGGTTTGTGGGTAATCTATCAGATATAATAAGGAAGATATGTTTTTAGTAACCTACGAAAAAATCCTCGATAAGCTACGTTTGGGTGTTGAAAAGGCGCTGGGTGATGATTTGGAGCAGGTAGATATTGCTCGTTCAGTATCATTTTGCGACATGCGCTTTGGTGATATCGCTACCAATATTGCCTTGCAGCAAGCCAAAAAAGCCGGGTTGAATCCTCGAGAGCTGGCAGAAGCCATCGTAAGCGAGCTGGAGAAGCTAAGTACCTTTGCTTCTGCCGAAGTTGCTGGACCTGGTTTTGTAAATATACGTTTGCACGAAGAAGATTACGTACGGCTTTTACAGGAACTTAAACCTGGGTTTTTCCGAACCGAAAAGGGTGCAGGCAGACGGGTGAATGTAGAGTTTATTAGTGCTAACCCCACCGGTCCATTAGTGCTGGTGAATGCCTGGGGGGGGTACTACGGCGATATTTTGGCAAGCCTTTACGAGAGCCAAGGATATGATGTTGCGCGTGAGTATTATTTAAATGATGGCGGCAACCAAATTGCTCAGCTAGGACGCGCTGTTCAGCAGGCTGCTGGTGCGAAGTTCAGCGCTGAAGAGTCGGCTGAGTTGTATCGTGGCGAATATGTAGATGCCTTAGCTCAGAGTTTGTCAGAGGAATTTGGTGGTGCTGATCAACTTATCGCTGCAGACCCCCAGGCTGTGGGGGATAAGTCTCAGACAATAATCTTGTCAGATTATATAAAGCCGACACTCAAGCGATTGGGAATCCACCATGATGAAATCTATCCGGAGTCCAGCCTGGACAATCGAGCCACAATCGAGCGACTGCGGCAGGTGGGGGCTATTTTAGAGAAAGACGGGGCGGTATGGTTGAGCGGAGAAAAAGCCGGTCTTGATAAGGATGAAGTACTGGTACGCTCCACCGATGGGCAAGAAACATATTTCTTAAAAGATATAACCTATCAGCTCACAAAGCTTGAAGATCGGCGCTTTGATGCGGCGATTACTATTGTAGGCCCAGATCATCATGGACAAGAGCAGCGCCTGCTAGCAGCGTTGAGTCTCTTGGGGCATGATGGCTTTGTGCCGCTTTGGACGCAGACGGTACGTCTTACGAAGGACGGACAGGAGTACAAGATGAGCAAGCGTCGTGGAAATTACATCGTACTTGATGAATTCCTCGATATGGTTCCATCGCAAACTGCACGGTTTTTCTTTGCAATGCGTGATACGAATAGTCACTTTGATCTAGATCTAGATCTGGTAGCGTCACAAAATAAGCACAATCCACTCTTTTACGTTATGTATTCATATGTTCGTGCAAGCTCCGTACTAGCTAAGTTTGGTGAAGTTTCAGAGCCCACTAAGGTTGTATTAGACGTTGAGCAAAAACAAATCCTGAGGAGTTTTATAGAAATTTCTGAACTCATTACCCAGGCGACCGTGACGCAGCAAGTGCATTCGGTATTGCATCGTATGATTGAAATTGCACGCTACTTCCATGATTGGTATGAGAAAAACCCAGTGCTGAAAGAAGAATCTGAAGAGTTACGTATGGCCCGAGCTTACTTTGTAGAAAAATATCGCGATAGTCTGGCGAGTCTATTTGAGCTTATCGGGATTGAACCACAAGAACGTATGTAGCGAGTGTTGCAGGAGGGGTTATTGTAGTGAAAAAAACTACATCAAAGTATATCGAAGGGCTTAACCCTGAACAGAGAGCGGCAGTTTGTCACCTAGAAGGCCCCGCAATGGTAATTGCTGGAGCTGGCACTGGTAAGACCAAGGTTATTACTTCGCGTATTGCGTATCTCATTGAGCAAAAGCAGGCAGAGCCAGAAGAGATATTAGCCCTAACATTTACCGAGAAGGCTGCTGTTGAGATGGAAGAACGTGTGGATATGCTTTTGCCTTACGGGTATGTAGATACGCATATTAAGACGTTTCATGCACTTGGCTATGAGATTTTACAGGATTATGGCTTCGAGTTGGGGCTGCCGCCAAATCTTAAGGTGATTTCAAGTTTGCAACAACACATTATCTTGCAGGAGGTTCTTGAAGACTTCGAGGATATTGTGCATTTTCGTCCAGCCCATAACCCGGGACAGTTTCGTTCGGCTTTATTGCAGCTATTTTCTCGACTAAAAGACGATGGTCTGATGCCAGAGGATTATGTTGAGCAACTAAACTTACTGCATGGTGAGCAAACAGAACTGCTGGATGAAGAAGGATGGCAAAAATATCACGAGGCAGCCAGAATATACGGGCAATATCAGGCTCGTTTGCAGGAAAAAGGGTTGATTGACTATGGTGATCAGCTTTTATACGTGTATAGATTGTTGCAAAAAAAACAACATATACGTGATATTTATCAAAAAATGTACAAGTTTGTGCTCGTTGATGAGTATCAGGATACTAATCGGTTACAGGCAAAGATCGTACATCTTTTACTGAGTACTCAGCAAAATTTGATGGTTGTCGGAGATGATGATCAGTCAATATATCGTTTTAGGGGAGCAGATATAGACAATATGCTTGGTTTTAAGGAGGCATACCCAAAGACCAAGTTTTTTGTACTATCCGAGAACTATCGTTCTAGCCAGCATATTGTTGATGTAGCTTATTCACTTATACAGCACAATAATCCAGCACGTCTGGAGGTTCAGACGGGACTTAATAAGAAGCTCCATGCCCAGTTTCGTGGGCGTCGGCCTGTGGTGCTGCAGTATAAAGATAGTCATGAAGAATTCCACGCCATTGCGACCGATATTAAAAAACGGGAATCGGCTGGCGAAGCTTTGGGGAGTATTGCGATACTGTGTCGAAATAACTCCCAAACCGAGGAGATGATACATTATTTACAACATCTAGGTATACCAGTGGCTACGCAGGCAAATGGGAATCTATTGCATGTACCGGTAGTGCGACAGTGTATAGATTTCGTACGAGTCTTACATGATATAGAGGATTCTGCGGCTTTGTATCGTTATTTGGTTTCACCAAAGGTGCTAGCTAGTACACCAAAAGTTATGGAGTTTAGTGCCGAGGCACAGCGCAATAGAATGCCACTGAGCGATGTGATAATGGATAGGCGCGAAGAAGCCACATATGAATACAACGCGGTGAAGGCCCTTGAGGCATATCGAGAAATCGCTCACAACCATACAATAGGTGAGATATTGTATAAATTTATAACAGATGGGGGCTATCTCGATGATTTAGCTAATCAAGCACTTTCAGAGAGTCAGGCGGCTCGGTCGGTTCAGCAGCTTGCGGCTTTTTTTACATTAGTGAAAGAATTTGAGGCTGTCGAGAAGCATAGGGATAGTTATCATTTCTGGAGCTACATCCAGGATATGTATAGCTCGGATGTACTTCAGGATGTCGAGCTTATGGATGAAGCACAGGGGGTACATATTCTTACTGCACATCGTTCTAAGGGATTAGAATTCGAGACAGTGTACTTATATGACATGACTGAGGGGAATTTCCCGGCGACGCGAAGATCTGACAGTATAAAGAATCTCGCAGACTTAACTGCAGAACCCAAGGATGTTGCATTGCGCCATGAACAAGAGGAGCGTCGCCTAATGTATGTGGCAATGACCCGCGCTAAAAAGAATCTCATTTTAACTTTCTCTCCCGATCATGGCGGTAAGCGGGCTCGCAAGGCTTCTCGATTTTTACTAGAGGCATTTGGGGCGAGTCTGGCTGTTCAGGACAACGAAGTGAGCGCTGGGTTGCCGGCAATTTTAACCCGTTATGGACCCAAGCAGCAGTCGGGCACTGAATTACCCGCTTTCCCGATGTCGGAAGACGGGCACATTACGCTTACGCCCAATCAGATAGCTGATTATCTGGCAGATCCTTCGCGGTTTTTTGTACGCCATGTTCTCAAGTTCCCGACGCCACCTTCGCACCAAATGGTATATGGTATCTCGATTCACGCCGCCTTAGAATATTTTTATACCGAGAAACTTTCTGGACGTGCGCCAAGAATCGATACAATGCTTGATGTTTTTCGTAGCGCCTGGCGCAGTGAAGGGTTTGTCTCAATCCGTCACGAAAATGAACGTCGCAAGCAGGGTGAAGTGAGTCTAAAGCAGTATTATTCACATCATATAGATGTTGCCGAGCCAATTGTTGCAGTAGAGCAGGAGTTTACTCTGGAGATCGAGGAGCACAAGGTAAATATTCGGGGAAGGTATGATCTTGTTGTGAAAAATACTGATACTCAGGGTGTATCAATTAGGGATTTTAAGACGAGTCATGTTGCTAACGAGCGTGTAGCAAAAGACAAAGTTCGTGACTCGGTTCAGATGGGGATTTATGCCTTAGCGTGGGATCAGCTTAACCCGGACAAAACAACATCTATTGCTCTCTATTTCACGGAGTCGCAGCTGCTGGCTGAGCGCACTAAGATTGAACACGAGAAGACGCTGAAGAAGATAGTTGAAGCGGTGACCGGTATCCGCAATGCTAGGTATCCGCGGCGCGGAAATCTGACCGATCTTGAGACGGAAGGTCTGATATAGATGATGTCCGTGAGCTATAGAGACCAAGAGTGGCTCGAGAATCTACTTGCAGATATTTGGTATCAGCATTTTCGGGATGTTGAGCAGAATAACGATGTGATGATCATTTGGGCTAAGCGTGCCAAACGCCGTTTGGGGTCCATTGAGATGGATAGTCGTGACGGGCATACTTCAATCATTAAGGTTAATAGGCTTTTTCAGGATCTCACTGTGCCAGAGTACGTTATTCGGGCTACTATTGTGCATGAAATGACGCACTATGCGCATGGTTTTGGTTCGCCCCATGAACAGAAACAGAGGCATCCGCATAGTGGAGGTGTGATTCGCAAGGAGTTTGCAGAAAGAGGCTTGGTGGATTTGTATTTGAAGCAGAAGCGCTGGCTGAAGGATAACTGGCGCGACTTTTTACTGGAACGAGGTATGTTGTAGGCATTTTGTTCGTGTTTTGAGGTATACTGGTAGTGTTATGGAAGTCGTATTAATTATACTTTTAGCAGTTATCGTAGCAGCACTGGTGTTCTTGGTTATTCGCAGCTTTAAACCTTCGAGCGCACCGTCTGCGGAGCTAGATGTGACTTCAGTACAGTTATTGAAACAGGATTTACAGGGCATGCAGCAGCTCCTGGCGCAGACTCAGTCGGCCATGCAAGACAGGCTCGATAAGAACAACGCGAATGTACAAGAAAGTGTTCATCAGCAAATGCGTCAATCCTCTGAAATCATCCGACAAGTGACGGAACGTTTGACCCAGCTTGATGAAACCAATAAGCGAGTTGTAGATATTACATCGGAACTCAAGACACTGCAGAATGTTTTGCAAAACCCCAAACAACGTGGAGTCTTGGGAGAATACTATCTTTCACAAGTTTTAGAGAATGTTTTACCGCCAACGCAGTATAAATTACAATATAGTTTCAAAAATGGAGACATTGTTGACGCAGTTATATTTTTAGATAAGGGCAAGATTTTGCCGGTCGACTCTAAGTTTAGTTTAGAGAACTATAACCGCCTAGTTGAATGCAAGGACGCTGCTGAACGTGAGCGCCTCATCCGTCAGTTTAAGCAAGATTTAAAGGGCCGTATTGATGAGACATCAAAATATATCCGTCCTCACGAGGGTACGATGGATTTTGCCTTCATGTTTATTCCTTCAGAGGCGATTTACTATGATCTTTTGGTGAATAAAGTAGGAACCGCGAATACTACGGCGCGCGACCTTATTGAATATGCGTTTAGGGATAAGCATGTCATTATCGTCTCGCCGACATCTTTCATGGCCTATCTGCAAACCGTCTTACAGGGTCTGCGTTCTTTACAGATAGAGGAGCAGGCAAAGGAGATTCAGGAGCGAGTTGGTTTGCTTGCACGTCACCTCAAGAGTTACGATACATACATGCAGAAGATGGGGAATTCGCTCTCTACAACTGTTGGCCATTACAATACGGCTTATAAAGAGTTTAAGAAAGTAGACAAGGATGTTGTGAAGATTGCTGAAACTGAACAGGCAATCGAGCCACTTCTGGTTGATAAACCGTCTGCTGAAGACTAATTTGAAGGAAGTTTTATGAAAAAGCGCATATTATCAGGAATAAAACCAACCGGAGATGTCCATCTTGGGGGATATCTTGGAGCCATGCGTGAGTGGCCTAAGTATCAGTCGCCCGACAATGAGGTGTTTTATTTTATTGCCGATCTGCATGCCCTCAACACTCGTCCTAAACCTAGTGAGTTGCGAGATAAAACGTATGATTTGGTGGCGTGGTTGTTGGCTCTCGGCATCGACAGCGAACGTAATCCAATTTATTTGCAGTCACAGATCCCAGAGCATAGTGAGTTGTGTTGGTTGCTGAATAACTTTGTCACTATGGGCGAGCTTTCGCGCATGACCCAATACAAGGACAAAGCCCAGAAAGGTGGCTCTGAGGGCCAGCTCGTGGCATTATTCACGTATCCTGTATTGATGGCTGCTGATATCTTGCTGTACAGCGCTGATGAGGTGCCAGTAGGTGAAGATCAGACTCAGCATGTTGAACTCACTCGGGACATTGCACAGCGTTTTAACGGCGTGTATGGAGGTGATTTCTTGAAGCTGCCTGCCTTTACGAACCCAGAACACTCAGCGCGAGTAATGATGCTAGACGACCCATCACGAAAGATGAGTAAGAGCGAAGGTGGGGACGGCTGTGTATATCTGGCTGATTCTGAAGAGGTGATTCAGCATAAGTTTAGCCGTGCTGTAACTGACTCTGAAGCAACCGTACGGTTTGATCGAGAGAAACAGCCAGGGGTCAGTAACCTTCTCGAAATACTTGCTGCAGTAAGCGGTGGATCTATTGAGGAGCTTGAACAGAAATTTGCAGGAGTGGGTTATGGGGAGTTTAAGCAGGCAGTTGCTCATGCTGTGCTGACAGAACTTGGGCCAATTAAAGCAGAGTATAGTCGTTTGCGGGCCGATGAGGGATATCTAGATACCGTATTGCAGCGAGGGAGAGAGCGGGTAAGTAGTGAGGCTCGCTCGAAGCTTGTAGAGCTGAAGAAGACTATAGGGCTACTGTAAAAAATACATCAGCTTTTTACAGAGTAAATTGCTGAAAAATACCCAAAACTTATTGACAAAGCATAAGTAGTTTGCTAAACTAGAGTCAATCTAGTTCATTCAAAATCAAAAACAAAAACCAAGTTACATTCCTTTTCTATAAATAACGCCGCAAGTCGCTTGGTCTCAAAAAAGAGCGACTTGTATTTTTTATAGCTGAACAGTAGGGTAACTCCGACCTGTAGACACCCCCCTTGTCTCGGGTCGGGCTTCCCCTACTGTTCTAGGGTGCCTCATCGAGAGAGGCGACCATTCCCGACAGATAAATCCTTGTTTAAAGCACGAGAAGACGAGCATCCCGCACGCCTCCTTATACGCTTTAAGTCTGATCAGTCAGTCCAAACAGCCGAAACTGATCAACGAAGATTTGCCTAGACGAATGGTAGGGAAACCGGAGCAGACGAAAAAAACAACTAAACGCACCTTTCGTCTCGAACAAAGTCTGCACCAAAACTTGGATACCTAGGCTTCATCAAGCTTAGATACCCCTCACCGGGGCAGCACGTGCCAATTGAATCTTTCTCTTTAGGGCAGATGTGACTGCCCCGTAACCACTTACTTACTCATCAGAAATCACCCGTTTGTCAGGGTGATTTTTTGTTTGCAAATATTGGCTAAGCGTACATATATTCCAAACTCTGGGCCAAATTTGCACGACACAGGCTCTGTATCACCGTGATGGCGAAAAGGGTGAGTGCACATTTTATTGGGTAAATAGTTTGCTCATAGATATGAATAAAAATAGTAGTCAAAACAAAAATCGAAAATAGAAAAATATATTTAGTGTTCATATTTTGGCAAAAAGTATTCAAATGTGGATACTGTGGAAAAAGCTTTGTAAAATAGAGATAATAGAGAGTATGCGAGACGCATCCTACAAACAGCTTGGACTCTACATATCTGTTACAATTTTTGCGCTCATTCTGTCTTTGAGCGTAGTAGCATTTCTTCTGCTGGCGACTTCGCCGAGGGACATAGGTGCTTTAGGCGTAACGGTTTGGTTTATAGGGTTATTCGTATTGGCTACATCTTCTATTCTTTTGGTACGTTATAATTTTGGGAGGCATCGACATCCTGAGCCTCAAGAGCGTTTTGTAGTCTATAAACGCTCGCTCCGAGGTAGTGCCGTGATGGGGTTATTTTTCGCAATTGCACTTGCGATGCAGAGCTTGAGGATGCTGAATCTGGGGGATATACTGCTCTTCCTGCTAACTCTTGCTATAATTGAACTATATTTCCGTACGAAAAAATCATGAATGACACGCAAACAGAACTGCGTCAGGTTCAATCTGACTTTACTGCTCGTTTAGCTGAGGTGAAGACCCAGCCAGATTTGCTTACTTTAAAATCGGATTTTCTCGGTAAAAAGGGGAAATTGCAGGCCATTTTGAAGTCTTTAAGTGCGCTCTCGGTCGATGAGCGGAGAGATATTGGCGCTCGAGCCAATGCCTTAAAGAAGGAAATAGAGGAGCAGCTGGGCCGGCAAGAGTTTGTGATTGCAGAGAGCGCTGACGCGTCACTTTCTTCGGTTGATCTATCTTTGCCGATACGTGGCGAGCAGCGAGTGGGGCATGGACACCCAACACAGCTAGTTTTAGACGATATTTATGAAGTGTTCTTGCGCTTGGGCTTTGCGGTTGTTGATGGGCCAGAGGTCGAGACTGATTGGTATAACTTTGAGGTTCTGAATATGCCGGCAGACCATCCGGCTCGGGATATGCAGGACACGTTCTATCTGGAAGCTGAAGAAGGTGCGGTGCCCTTGGTACCGAGAACACACACCTCGGCTTCGCAAATTCGCTATCTAGAGACTCATAAGCCGCCTTTTAAGATTATCGTGCCTGGCAAAGTATATCGAAATGAAGATGAGGACAGGACGCACTCCTGGACCTTCTATCAAGTAGAAGGCCTGGTTGTTGGTGAAGGCGTGAGTATGTCGGACCTGAAGGGCACGTTGTTGCATTGTGTACAATCTTTGCTTGGTTCAAATGTGAAGATTCGCTTTAGGCCAAGTTTTTTCCCATATACAGAACCGTCTGTCGAGGTTGATGTATGGTATCAAAATGAGTGGCTTGAAGTTGGCGGCGCTGGCATGGTGCACCCTCATGTTTTGGCTCGAGGTGGGGTGGATCCAGAGCACTATAATGGGTTTGCATTTGGTTTTGGTCCAGATCGGTTGGCACTTATTCGTTACGGCTTAACTGATCTGCGTAAGCTGTGGCGGCCAAATCTCTTGATGAGTGAGGACTTATGAAAATTGCGATTGCCACACTAAATCGATACTTGAAGAAACCGCGATCAACTGACGAAATCGTGGAGCTCATGGCGCGTACAGAAATTGAGGTAGAGGAAATTATTCGCTCGGATAGTTTAGATGCAAAGATTATTTTAGTGAAGACTGTTGAAGTTGAGCCGCATCCCAATGCCGATCGACTTCGCCTTGTGACGGTAACAAATGGCACAGATAAGATTCGAGTTGTTTGCGGCGCGCCAAATGTTACGGTTGGTCAGCGCGTTGGTTTGGTACAGCCGGGTGCAAAATTACCAGATGGAACAAAGATTGGCGTATCGAAGATCCGTGGCGAGGTTTCGCATGGTATGCTCGCCAGTGCTCAGGAGCTTGGCGTTAGTGATGATCATTCGGGCATCTACGTCTTTGAGGAAGACTCACATAAGCTTGGTACATCATTGTGCGACATTGTGTTTTCTGGAGATGTGCTGGACATAAAGACACCTGCAAATAGGTGGGATTACCTAAGTGGGGTGGGGATAGCACGCGAATTAGCCGCCCATGATGAAGGGCAGGGGGTAGCGGAACCCGAAGTTGGTGAGTATCCATATAAAAACACAGACTATGTAAAAGTCAAGGCTAGGGAAGAGAATAAGCGATTTGTTTCGGCGAAGCTGAGAGTTAAGAATGATGTAAAAAGTCCTGCATGGCTTGTGGATAACTTAGCGGCTAATGGAATCGCCGCTCATAATCCAGTTGTTGATATTACAAATTTTGTGATGCTCGAACTAGGTCAGCCGAGTCACGCCTATGATGCTACAGCATTGACCGGCCCACTCGAGGTTCGTTATGCCCAGAAAGGTGAAAAAATTACCACGCTTGATGACGAGTTGCGTGAACTAACCGAACAAGATCTTGTTGTATGCGACGGGACAGGTCCGGTTGGCTTGGCTGGCGTGATGGGCGGAGCTTCTAGCCAAATTAGGGCAGAAACAACCGAAATCGTGCTTGAGGCTGCACATTGGGATAAATCATGCATACGAAAGACGGCTGTGCGGCACGGTTTGCGTACCGAAGCTTCGTCTCGTTTTGAGCGCCCTATCCCACTCCCCTTGCCGCAAAAAGCTTTTTCTAGACTCTTAGATTTACTTACAGAAATTTGTGAAGCTGAAATTATTGAAGGGCCGTATGATCAGCTGTATGGCTGGCCGTGGCAACAATTTTTGGGCGTTCGAGTTCGTCAGGCCGAACGGTTTTTGGGGATTACTCTGGATGAAAAGCAAGTTGTGAAGGGTCTACAGAAGCTAGGATTTTCGGTTGAGCACTTCTCTATTACTAAAGAGCTGAGAAGCCATGTTGGAAAACCATATCGTTGGGGCGCGAATTTTCGTCAAGATGGTGAGGGGGCCTTTGATTGCTCATATTTGGTGGATCGCATCTATTCTAAGCTTGGTATTTTTGTGGGACATACGGCCTTAGGGCAAATCCATACCGGTCGAGCAGTTGAAGCAAACGAGCTCAAGCCTGGAGATGTGTTGTTTTATGAGGGCAAAATTGAGAAATCTGTAACTGATCATTATTATTTAATGAATTCTGATGGCACCAAGACCCGATACGACCTGGAGAAGCCAGAAAAAGTTGGACATAACGGTATCTATCTAGGCGGTGGCCAAGTAGTTCAGGCTGCGCAATATAAATACCAGCAGGGCGAATGGGTGCTCCGCGATGAGGGTGGTGTGATCATCTCCCCTGTTGAGGAATTTATCGAGAACCCCGGCTATCTGGGTGCGCGGCGTTATGTTGAAAGTTTCAATCATATTCTGGCGGTAGAAGTCCCCTGGTGGCGCAGTGACATTCGCTTAGAAGCGGATATGTTTGAGGAGATTGCCAAGCTGGTTGGATACGACAAGATGCCTGAGACACTGCCCGATATCGCGCCGATGCCAGATTCAAGCCAGTCGCCACTGGTTGCAATGCGTGAATTGCGCCGGCGATTGAAACATATTGGGGGTACCGATGTTGCCACATATAGCTTTATATCAGAGGCCGACGCCAAAGCCTCTAAGCTCGATATTGATAGCTTGCCTATGGTAGCTAACCCTCGCTCCCCTGAACAGAAATATCTGCGTTCTGATTTGCTGGCAAGTCATCTTACAATGTGGCAGAAAAATAGTGTGTACAAAACTAGTCAGGTAGCTTTTGAGCTTTCTAGAGTTTTCGATGGCTCAGGTAGAGACGGCATGCTGCCAGAAGAAAAATGGGTGCTAGCAATGAGTGCTCATGGGCCGGACTCTTTGAGTCAATTGCAGGCTTATGTACACCACTTCATGGCCGGCATGCATTTGCAGGCAAAGTTTCAAGTTGATGAACGTGCTGATGACAGATTAGTGCCCCAGCGATCGGCACAGCTGATGGTCGATGGGGCTGAACTTGGCGTAATTGGCCAGGTCAGTACTCCTATCTGGAAGCAGTTTGGCCTCACTCAACCTGCTAGCTATGCACTGCTTGATATCGAGGTGCTTTTGGATGCCGTTGCTACGCCGCGAGTAAAAATACTCCCAGATTATCAGTTGGTGCAACGAGATATGAGCCTAGAAATGAGTGAGGTAACGAGTTGGCAGTCTATTACTGAGGCAGCGCTTGAGCAGACTGGGCTCGTAAGCTGGGAATATCTAGCCAATTACCGCGACGCTGAGCTTGAGCAGGCCGGACGAAAAGTAATAACGGTAAAAGTAAGGTTTGATCTTGGCCCACGGCCAGAGGCAAGTGAGATTACTCGCATAGAAGCAGACTTGGTGGCCTCATTGCAGTCTGCTTGTCCGTCGGCTGAGTTAACGGTTCGGTAATATTCCCTAAAATCTTCGAGAAAAAAGTGACTTTTGGTACTGCGAGGTATGCTATGATGGGTGCAAGATAAGCACAAGAGGTTTTGTATCATCATGGAGTTGATGCTGAGCTCTAACCAAGAGTTGTATGCCTGAGGGAACAAAAAAACAAGTAGTACGCACTAAGCATTGGTTTTTGGTGCTCTTGCCGTTATTTTTGCTCTTACTGGCGAACGCGATGGCAGCTGCCTATGTAGAAGGCGTGATTTACCCTGGAGTCAGGGTGGCTGGCCAGGATGTTTCGGGTCTCACGCGCCAGCAGGCAATTTCGATGCTGCAGTCAAAGCCTCTTGGTAAACAAGTAAGGCTCACTGTTGCCGGTCAAGAATTTGTGGCTAGCAATGAAACAATTGGTGCGAGTTACGACGTACCAGCCACGGTCGAGCTTGCCTACCAAAGCGGTCGTCAACATAAACTACCACTTATTGGGGTAATTGATTCCATGCGTCAATCCGGTGATCTTGGTTACGCCTTTGAGCTTGATTATCGTAAGTTGAGTGCGTTCACGAATCAGGTAGTTGAAAAAGTTGGGCAGCCGGCTAGGAATGCTGCACTAATAGTGCAAAACGGACAGGTGGTGGTGCAGCCTGATAGTGATGGGCTGGGTTTAGATAAGGCCGAAGTTACTAAGTTAGTTTCAAATGCCCTTGCCGAAGCCCAAGACGGAGATTTCTCACTTGAGACAAAGCCAGTTGAAGCCCCCATTCAGGCAGCAGCCGTCGAGCCCGCAAAAGTAGAAGCCGAGACATTGCTTGCTCGTACTATTAAGCTCACGTACAGCGGTCGCGTATTTCAGCCGAGCGCGGTAAATATTGGCTATTGGGTAACGGCGAACCCAGATGATGAGGTTAATCCAAGCAAGCTGCAGGTGGGTGTATCCGAAGCCCAGATTAAAGGCTATGTGCAGTCGGTTGCCAACGAGGTTGATAAGGCGCCGGTGAACAAAAAAGTTGTCGTAAAAAATGGCACTACAACTGTGGAGCGCGAGGGTCAGGATGGTTTGGCACTCAACCAGGATGCGGCGGTGGCAGAAATCCTTCGGGCAATGCAAGAAGGCCAGGATGCAGAGATTGCATTACAGACTACCAGTGTGCCATTTAAGACTGAAACGATTAGGACAACGAGCCTAGATTCGCCAAAGTACATAGAAGTGAATCTTTCTCGACAGTACATGTGGGCATATGAGAATGGTCAGGTTGTGCATTCGGCGCCAATTACCAGCGGGGCGACTGGTGCTGGGCTTGGAACAGTTACTGGGCTGTTTGCGATCTATTCGAAGCGTACTAATACCTATCTCAATGGTTCGCAATATGGCTATGATTACAACGTTTTTGTAAATTATTGGATGCCCTTCCATAAGGGCTTTGGTTTGCATGATGCGAGCTGGCGCAATGGTCGTTTTGGCGGTCAGGATTATTACAATAATGGTTCGCATGGCTGTGTAAATTTACCAGCGGGAACCGCGGCGTTTATATATGCGTGGTCCGATATAGGCACACCAGTGTGGGTGCATAATTAGTACGGAGCGTTTCGCTCGGTGCAGAGGTAAGTAAAAACCTCTATAATCATAAGTAGTATGAATGAAACTCAAAAACCCCAGGTTCAAACAGGCCAGGCGCAGGTAATAAGTAATCCCTTCCCTGAAACTACGTCGCACAATAGTAAGGCGTCGCCAGTTGCGGATAGTAATCAAGCTAAGGTGCAGTCAGAGGCGGCGGATGCGAGCCCCTCTACTTCCCCATCGGCTGCTGCAGATAACGACTTAATTGAGAAAACCTGGATAAACGCAGTGGATAAAATTTCTCATAATCATAGGGATGACCCGTTTACACTACAGCAAAAACAAGCTGAGCTTACGCGTGATTATCTAAAAAAGCGATTTGGTCGGGAGATTAAAGCGTCGTGAATGCAGTGATGGTGCTGGCGACATTTTTAGTTTTAGCATTTATTGGTGTTGCAGCGATTGGCGCGGCACTATTTACGCGGCGTTCGCAGCACGCAAAAGATATTGAGCGGGGCTTAAAAATGGTTCCATTACTCCTCAAGCTCCCCCCCGCCGAAGAGGATGAGAGTCAGCGCGATGATCGTGAAAAAATTAAAGAAAATATTTCTAAAGCCGAAGGAATCTTTACGTTATTATCGGGACTCGCAACAAAACGTAAGTTGTATTCGCAGCGACATATTGCATTCGAAATTGTTGCTCGTGGCGAGCAGATATATTTTTACGTAGGTGTTCCAGCCGCCTTGACGAGCGCTGTGGAGAAAGCATTAGTTTCAGCTTACCCTACTATCCAGATCGAGCAGGCGTCTGAACATAATATTTTTAGCCAACAGGGTAAAATAGCAGGAGTGGTTGGGGGCGAGCTAAATTTGACTCAAAAAAATATCTATCCAGTTCAAACCTATAAAACCCTGGAGTTTGACCCTATGAGCGGCATGATTGCTTCGTTGTCAAAGCTGACGCAAGATGAAGGTGCTGCAATTCAGATTATGGTTCGCCCTGCTCCTGCCAAGTGGGCGAAGGGTGCCCGCGAGTATGCCAAAGGGCTACTCAACCCCCAACGAGCTAAATCGAACGATCCGATGCATATCGCGACACAAATAGCGAAGGCGCCGTTTTCAACACCGGACTGGCAGGCCAAAGAGCAGATGCATGATCCGACCAAGCAAGCCGATACAATTGATCAAAAACAGGCGCAGGCAATCGAAGAAAAGGCCAGTGAACCGGCTTTTGAGACATTGGTGCGAGTATTGGCGAGCTCGAGTGATCAGGCCCGCAGCCAGCTTGTTGTCCAGGATATTGTCAACGGCTTTGCGCAGTTTAATCAGCCGGGCAGTAATGGCTTTGTGTATGCGTCTGCCCACACACCACGGGAGTTAGCGCATGATTTTATATTTCGAATTTTCCCCAGGAACCGTAAGAGCGTCATATTGAACTCTACCGAGCTGGCAACTATTTTTCATTTGCCAGACGTAGCAGCCGAGATTGGAACTCCTCTGGAGCGCAAAGGCCGACGCGAAGTTTCAGCTCCGGCTGAGCTACCGAGTCAGGGTGTAGTAATCGGCTCAAACTTCTTTCAGGGTAAGGAAAAAATTGTGCGGCTTTCCGATGAAGATCGTAAGCGCCATATGTATATCATTGGGCAAACTGGTACCGGAAAGTCGGTTACACTTGAAGATCTTATTGTGCAAGATATGGCGCTTGGCAAGGGGCTGTGTGTAATCGACCCGCATGGAGAGCTAGCCGATGCGGTGCTCGCTAAAGTGCCTAGGAGTAGGATTGATGATGTTATTTACTTTAATCCAGCCGACTTAGCTGTACCACTAGGGCTGAATATTATGGAGTTTGATCCGGCACATCCAGAGCAGAAAGACTTTATTATTCAGGAAGTAATTAATATGCTCTATAAGCTGTACGACCCAGATAAGCAGGGAATTATTGGACCTCGTTTTGAGCATTGGTTCCGCATGGCGTCGCTGACGATTATGTCTGACCCTAATGGCGCTACATTCCTAGAGGTGCCAAAGCCGTTTGTGGATGATGAGTATTTAAAGGAGAAATTTAAGCACGTAAAAGATACGACCGTGCAAGATTTTTGGATAAATGAGATGGGTCAGACCTCTGATTACCACAAGAGCGAGATGCTTGGTTGGTTTGTATCAAAGTGGGGTGCGTTCCAGTCAAATGAAGTGATGCGTAATATTATCGGGCAACATAAGAGCGCCTTTAACTTTACCGAAATAATGGACTCCAATAAGATTTTGATTGTGAATCTGTCAAAGGGGCAAACAGGTACGGAAAATTCGCGCCTCCTGGGAATGATTTTTGTGATTAAGCTCTTAGCGGCTGCGCTAGCTCGATCTGGTCGTGAGAAAAGTCAGATGCCACAGTTTACGCTCTATGTAGACGAGTTCCAAAACTTTTCGACGGACAGTTTCGCGACTATCCTCTCTGAAGCCCGTAAATATAACTTATGTCTCGTGGTTGCAAACCAGTTTATAGGACAGTTGTCTGAAGAAATTAAAGGAGCGGTATTTGGTAATGTCGGAACGCTCTTTACGTTTCGCTGTGGACCTGAGGATGCAGAGTTTTTGGAGAAGCAATTTGAACCAAGTTTTGATCGAAATGATTTGGTAAATATCCCGAACTTGCAAGGTGCCATTAAGCTGATGGCCAATGGTTTGCCTACGGTGCCGTTTACGATTCATCCAGTGTTTCCGCCGGTAGGTAAGGCCAACGCCGAAGTTGCCATGCAGCTTAAAGAGCTGACGCGCAAACGCTTTGGTCGGCCTAAGGCTGAAGTTGAGGAAGAAGTACGGCAGCAGCTGCGCACACGTGATGGTGAAACGAGCACCGCCGCCGAAAAGAAGCCAGCTCCAGCTCCTGCTGGTTAGTTGTCATAAGTAAGCTGACGGGCTACAATCTTAAGTAACATAACAGGTAAGGGTGAAAAATAATGCTGTTTCGCGACGTAGTCTCAAATATTTCGCTCGGTAGAGAAAGCAAAAATGTACTTGGTTTTTACATTAAGCGAATCGCCGATGAGCAGTCGACGCGAGTAATTACGGCTGTATTGGCGCTCATCATGGTTGCCTTTCAGTCAGTGACATTCATTGCACCTCCAAAGGTATCAGAAGCTAGTTCGGGTTCGGCAAATGATATCCTCTATGCTGGGTATAGTTCTAAGAATGATTTATTGCGCAAGTTTGATTCCAACCCTGAGCTGAGGGCGATATACACTCGAGTGGGCATCGGGCGTGATGAAATTGTCCGGGCAACGAATAGTCGAGTCAATTCATCTTGGGACGTCTGGTCAATGGGGCGAAGACGTCATGGTGAGCAAAATGTACAGTTGGATATCCCTGGGGCTCACACTACCGTGTATTTGCGGCCGCTGCGGGTGTGGGGCAGCAACAAGTGGTTTTCTGGTCTTGAGGGCAAGACAGCTGCCGGCAAGCAGTTTTGGATACTTTATGATTGCGGTAATCCTGTGTTTGCTGCAAATACTCCAGGCGAGAAGGTGCCAGCTCCATCAACGCCTCCGCCACCGCCGCCACCTCCGCCACCGCCACCAACTACTCCCCCACCCCCGCCAACCATTAGCTACGCTTGTCAAAGCTTGGCAGCCTACATAGATACAGCTAATAGCGGCAAGAATCCGCCGCTCAAGGTAACCTTTGCAGGTGTTGCACAAATCGCCAATACCAAACTGAAAAACTACATTTTTGATTTTGGAGATGGCGAGCGGGTCTCGACCGATAAATCCCAAGTTGAACATACGTACAAAAAATCGGGAACGTATGTCGCTCGCTTGAGAATTGAAACCGCAGCAGGTACAACCAACAACTCTACTGCTTGCTCGCAAACAATTCGTGTCGTGGATGCTAAGCTAACCTACAACAAGCAGGCAGTCAATCTGTCTATTAAAGACAAAAATGGCAACCCAATTCAGGCCAGTGGTACCACTGCTCAGGCTGGTAATGAAATTCGTTACAGTATTTCGGCGACCAATACAGGTACGGGTATTATTTCTGGGTTTGTATTCGAAGAAGCCATCGCCGACATTTTAGAATATGCTGACTTGCAGGACTTAGGTGGGGCTCAGCTTATTGAGAAGCCGATTCCAGGACAGGAAGACAAGCTTGTGGAGCGTACATTGGTATGGGATAAAGTAGATATTAAGGGTGGTGAGACGGCTACCAAGCAGTTTGTGGTTCGTGTTAAAAACCCTATTCCCACTACACCAACCGGCGTGAGCGATCCAAGTTCTTACGACCTCAAGATAGAAAATATATTCTTCAATAACCGAGTTGAAATACTCTTAGAGCAGCCGCCTGTGAAGAGAGTGGAGGAAGTTACTCAGACGCTGCCACAAACTGGCGTCGGATTAGCAACCACCAGTATGGCATTCTTTACAAGTGGCATGGTGTTTATCTTACTGCGCAATCGACTAATTAAGCGCGAGCTTGAAATTATTGCTGTGACTGATCAAGGAGGCACCCATGGCTGAAAAACTTACTCATAATCCAGAGCAAGATGCTGGTAGTAAACACGAGAAGCCAGAGCTTAAGGTTGAGGCTGTGCAGCAGAATGTAGAAAAAGCTCATGAGAAGCCAGAAAATCGACAGGAAAAAGAGAAGTCTGTTGAGAAGAGCCGAGAGAAGTTAGAAAAAGCCTTAGATAAAGATAGTGAAAAGGCCCGTGAGAAACAGCCTAAGCCACAGGAGGCTCGTGAACCACAAACTATAACCCGAGACAAGCGTGATGCTGCCTTTAACTCAACTATGAAAACGGTGCGGACGCAGCTTTCTCCGGTGCAGCGAGGGTTTTCTAAGTTTGTGCATGCTAAACCAGTTGAGGTTGCGAGTGAGCTTTTAGAGGAAACAATCTTTCGACCGAGTTTTCTCTGGGGTGGCGTAATTGGTGGCTTAATTTTAGGCGCCAGCTTGTATATTTTCGCCCGTGTGCAAGGTTTTCGTCTTTCAGGTTCTGAGTTTATCGTTGGTATGTTTATCGGGGGTGTGATTGGTATAATTTTTGAAAAGCTGTTTGGACGGAAGAAGTCGGCCAAAAAACCGCGCAGCTAAGCGCATATCTGATAAACTAATACATAAGCATTATGTGGAGCAAAATCCGAGCCAGCCTTTGTGTGGGGATTGTTGCGGCGTTTGTTGTAACGTCGAGTGGTTCGATATTAGCTGCCGATGCCGTGGTCACACAGTCGTTTCAGGCCAGTGAGCAGTTTTCGGTTGGTACGCTCGTGGCGCGAAAAGCCGATGACCCAGGAAAAATTGAGGCTGCGACCACAAATAATAGGGGTACCCTAGCTGGCGTAGTGGCTAATCCAGAAGAATCATTTGTGAGCTACAATTCAAGCAGTACAACTGCAGTTGGTGTGGCGACCAGTGGGGCTGTAGTAGTGAATGTCTCAACAATTAATGGCGACATCCAGGCTGGGGATCAGCTGACTTCTTCGCCGATTAGCGGTTTTGCAATGAAAGCTTCAAGCTCTGGCAAGGTAATCGGCAGAGCCTTAGTGGATTTTTCACGCTCGACAAATGGTGCGCAAATTCGCACGGTTAACGATGTGAATAATCGGGCTACCGAAGTAGGCGTTGGTCAAGTTGCGGTTACAGTTGAGATAAACGATTGGACTGGCCCGAGTGGTGCACAGAACGTGTTTGTTGAGAACCTGCGCTCCATCGGTGGTCAGGTTTCGGGAAAGCAGGTCTCGGCATCGAGTGCGGTTATAGCTGCGATGGTGTTGGCGGTGGGGATATTAGTGTCCGGCATTGTGCTTTTCTCCTCAGTGAGTGCCAGTATGCACTCTTTAGGAAGAAATCCCTTGTCGCATAAAATCATTCGGCGTAGTCTGACGCAGGTAATTTTGATTGTGGTGGTACTTTTATCTGTGAGTGTTGTTGTGGCGTATTTTATAATAGGTAGAGGTTAGATATGGAAGTTGTTTTGTACGCAATATTGGTTGGGCTGGTTATGTGTATTGGCCTCATGGTGGCGGTAATTATGTTGCTGCAAAAGCTAAGCCGTGTTCATAAAAAAGCTAAACCGACCGTTGGCCTTAGTCGTGAACAGCAGGCAAAATTACGCGAAGAAGCAACGCAACAGTATGAAGCCATGATGGTACGAGAGTTGCAGCGTTTTGAGAAAAGTATGCAAAAGTTTTCAGATGAGCTTTTAGCGAAAATGCAGACTCACATTGGGAACCCAGATGTCGAGCTTGAAAAGACAATGAGTGGGCTCATGGCTACCACTACGGATGGATACAGCACAGCCTTAGAGCAATCTGTCGGGGCGCTCAAGGCTCGACTAAGCTCGGTGGACGCACTCTTAACTTCGCATGCCCAGGGTGCTGACGGGCAAATTCAAGCCCTTGTTGAAGAGCGTAAGGCGCGGGCCCTAGCACGGGCCGATGCTGAGCTGGCGTCAATTTTTTCTGATTATATGGCACAAGTTGCGACTGGCCTGGATTATGGTGATCAACAAGCATACATCTTGCAGCAGCTGGAAGCAATTAAGCCGCAGCTAGTAGAGGACATTCGGCGTGTCAGCTAGTATTACTGCATTGCCAGTGAGTCTGGTCGGTCTTACTCAGCTCGAAGAGGTTCGGGTGGCATTGGAGCGCTCGATAGATGGCAAGTCACAATATTTGGAGAGCTTAGATCAGCGCACTCAAGCCTGGTTACATGAATGTTTACAAGTAAGTTCGGGAGAGCAGCTCATCGCTGACTTAGAAGAGTTTGCGCAGGCCGCTCCGGTTATCGAACTGGAGCTGGCGAGTACTCCTTCTGACGAGTGGCGAGAAACCTTAGTGACTTGGTTGCGTACCCATATTTCCCCGACCGTGTTGGTCCGTTTGCATGTGCGGCGTAATTTACTGGCAGGTTTTCGATTGCGTACCGGCAAGCATGAATATGACTTGTCGCTAGCTTCGCGGTTGAGAGCAACAGCAAAAGTAGTGGGAGTGGCTGATGGCAACTAAAAATTCCGAATTTAAGCAGCTAGTTACGGCTGGCGGCAGTACTGGTGAGGTAGTGTCGGTTCGACGTTTTGTAGTTGAAGTTCGTGGCATGGAGGGTGTTTCAGTTGGTGGTCAGGTGGTGTTTGAGCATGGTGAAACAGGTTTGGTGCGTGAAATTGATGATGATCGAGCTCTCATTTTGACGATTAGCAGTGAGTCGGTCGATATTGGTTCGCTAGCAGTCGTGAAGACGACAGCCCTAGACGTGCCGGTATCTCCAAGGATGCTTGGTCGAATTATGAATCCACTGATGCAGCCAATTGATGACAAGGGCGCAATTGTAACTGAAAAGACCCGCCTGGTTTTTGGTGAGGCACCCGCCTTTGCGGAGCGGGCTATTTTAAATCAACAGCTTGAAACTGGCGTGACGATTGTGGATACCTTGTTCCCGATTGTATTGGGCCAACGTATTGCGATTATGGGTGATGCAAAATCTGGCAAGACCACCTTTGCCACTCAGTTGGCTATTCATCAAGCTCGTCAGGGTCGAGCTGTTGTTTTAGTGCTGGTTGCAAAACGACATACTGATATTGATCAGCTGTTGGCGCGCTTAGCTCAGGCCGGTGTTCAGGATAAGGTGAGTTTGGTTGTAGCTCATGTTTTTGATTCGGTCATGATGCAGTATTTGGCACCTTATGCTGGTTGTGCACTTGCAGAGGAGTTATGGCAGGGCGGTCAGGATACGGTTATTATTTATGACGATTTTTCTACGCACGCAAAAGTCTGGCGCGAGATTTCATTGGTACTGGGGGCGAATCCGGGGCGCGAGTCGTTTCCTGGCGATATGTTCTATACGCATTCATCTTTACTGGAACGAGCTGGTAAATTGGCGGCTAATGGCGCCAGCCTTACGGCATTACCACTAGCGGTGACACCAAATGACGATATTACTGGTTATCTTTCCACTAGCCTTATTTCGATGACGGATGGTCAAATCGTGTTTGATGTCGAAACAATGTATCGGGGTACGCGCCCCGCGGTTAATGTGGGATTGTCGGTTTCGCGTGTGGGTGGTAGAGCGCAGCAAGCTGAGCACAAGGAATTGGCGACAAAAGTCGGTCAGGTGCTGGCACGGGCACGCCAGGCGGGGCAATTCTCTCACTTTGGTACGGAGCTGTCGCGCGATATGCAAACCGATCTAGCGGTAAGCGGGCTATTATATGGGCTCTTTAATCAGCAGCCTGATGAGCTCTATACACTGCGTGAACAGCAGATTATGTTACATGCAGCTTTTGCGGCAGTGGATCGACCAGATTTTTCTAGCGAGTGGCTCAAGACGGTTGTGCGTGATGTTGCTCAGGCTAACCCTAAGATTGAGCCAGCTAAATTGGCTCAAAACATTATTGCCACCAACCCTAAGGCAGAAGCATGAGCAACTCAAAAGACATATTGCGCGAGTTTGAACAATATAAAGTGATTGGTGAGCTTTCGGGTGCGCTTGAAGGGATTGCTAGCTATCGAATACGTCAGATTAAGGATAGGGTGTTGCTTTCAAAGAGTTTCTTTCAGGAGTTGTATGCAATCTATTTGAGTTTGCGCGTAGAGAAAGATACCGCCCGTAAGCCACAATACTCGAAAGATTTATACATCGTCATTACGTCGACTGGCGGCTTGAGTGGTGTGATTGACGACGAGATTGTGAGTCGTGTGATGCAGGACTATGTTGCCGCGACCACTGATGTGGTTGCGATTGGTGCACGTGGAGCAGCGCTTTTGAGGGCGCGAGGCGTCGAGCTTGCGAGAAGCTTTGGGCAGCCGGATATCACGCGACCCATCGATACAAGCCCGATTGTTCTCATGGCACAGCAATATCGACGCACGTTTGTGTATTATCAGGAGTTTCAGACATTAACGCTACAAAAGCCCAATCGCATTGAGTTGGTTTTGGAAACACAAACACTAGAGAAAAATACTAGTCCTACTGTGCAGTCGGCAGTTGATAATATTATGTTAGCGAGCGAGTATTTATTTGAGCCGACAGTGGATGAAGTTATTGAATATCTCGAAAATGTTATGCTAAATATTACTATGACACAGTTAATTTTTGAGTCGCAACTCGCGCAGTTTGCTGCCCGCTTTACGGCGATGCTTACGGCGCGAACTCGGGCACATGACGCACAAGGCGAAGCACATATGCAGTATCTCTCGGCGCGTAGGCGGGAGCGAGACGAAGCGGCTCATGAAATTGTCTACGCAATGAGAGGGCTAAAATGAGTAAGGCTCCGGCTGTGCAATCGATAGGTCATGTCCTGGCTGTCAACGGCTTAGTTGTAACCGTGCGTTTTGGCGATGAACGTCCGAAGCCAAACGAGCTCCTACATGTTGAAGATCGGCCAGATATTTTACTCGTGTGGCGCGAGTATACCGACCGGCAAACTGCACGCTACATCAACATTGCAGGTGCTTCAGGTCTGACTGTTCGGATGCCAGTGTTCTCGAGTGGTCATACTTTGGCGGCGCCAACTGGCAAAGGGGCGTATGGGCGAGTTTTTGATGCTTTAGGCAGGCCAATCGACGGGTTAGCTGCCCCTAAAACTGATATTGTACCGGTATATCGCGAGGCTACACGGCCCCATTTTCGTCCGTCAAGCTCGGAGGTCTTAACTACTGGCATTAAAGTTATCGATTTCTTTGCGCCATTTGTAAAAGGTCGCAAAATCGGCATTATTGGTGGTGCCGGCGTGGGTAAGACAGTGCTTACTACCGAACTTATTCATAACATTTCGGCCTCGAAGGCGGCTACCAGCTATTTTGTGGGGATTGGCGAGCGCATACGCGAGGGTCACGAACTGCGCGATACGCTAGAAAAAGCTAAATTGTTGGATAGTACGGTAATGTTTCTCGGGCAGATGAATGAGAACGCCGGTATGCGCTCTTTGGTGGGGATGACAGCTGCTGCGAGTGCTGAGTTTTTGCGTGATGAACAAAAAACTGATGTATTATTCTTTGTTGATAATATTTATCGTTATGTGCAGGCTAATAATGAGCTGTCTACTATGCTAAATGAAACGCCATCCGAGGGAGGCTATCAGCCAGCGCTATTCTCAGAGCTTCATAGGCTGGAGGAACGATTGCATTCCACTGAAAATGGCTCAATCACGAGCGTGCAATCAATTTATATTCCGGCGGATGATTTGTCGGACCCGGCCGTGGTAGAGATTTCGCAGCAACTAGATAGTGTTATTGTGTTATCGCGCAAAGTTTTTGAGTCAGGAATTTTTCCGGCGGTAGATTTGCTCGCTACTCGATCTTCGCTTTTATCCATTGATGTTGTTGGTGAGCGGCATTACATGTTGGCCCGACAAGTCCAGCTTATTCTCGAAAAATATGAGAGTTTACAGAACATAATTGCAATCATTGGTGAATCCGAACTCTCGATGGCCGATCGAGAAGCCTACAGTAAAGCCAAAGAACTGAAGCGATATTTTGCGCAGTCTATGCACGTCACCCAGGATCTCAACGGTGTTCCTGGTGAGTTTGTGGATCGCGAAAAAATGCTTGCGGGAGTTGAGGAGATTCTATCGTCGTGAGCGAGTTAATTGATAATTTGAGTCAAATGAGAGTAAAGGTATTTTCACCTTTTGAAGTGATGTATGAAGGCAATGCGCGAGCTTTGTCGGCGCAAAATGCATTAGGGCCGTTTGATGTACTGCCGGACCATACTAATTTTATGACCCTGCTGGTTGCTTCCGAGTTGCAAGTTATAACTACCGTTGATACGCGAAAGTTCAGTATTGAGCACGGAATTTTAAAGGTTTCCGATAACGTCGTCACGGTCTTTGCTAATATCTGAAAAATCTTGTTGATAACTCCTGGAAAGACCTTGTGCTTATATCTGTTGGCCAGGTAAAATGATACAAGCACAAGAAGTGTGTTTGTGAAATATATTTGATGTGGGGGTTATGCAGCCGAGTCAACCAGATAGCGCTGATAGTGGAATAGCTACAGAGGCCAGTCTCAACAAACGAGCAAGTTCAGAAGTTACTGAGTTTGTGAGTTTAAGTACCGGTAAAAGTAGCGCTCAAACGCCAGCTACACCTAGAAGGCGCTTTTTGACGACTAAAACCACTTTTGCGATCGTGGTGCTGCTGATTTTGGGCTTGGCTGGAGCAGTGGTCTATTTTATGCGTGCCTCTCTCTCGGGAGAACAAGCCAAAAATGTTGATAGTTATCCGGTTTCTAGTTTGGGGCTGGAGAAAGCTGCAACATCTCTGGCTGTGCCTAATGGCGCTTCCGAACTTGCCGTGAATGGCGATGTGAGTATTGCTGGTATTTTGTCGCTCTCTGATGAGGCAATTGCTAACCTTGGGGAAACATTAACCAATAAAGTAAGTATTCAAGACACCTTTCCGGGTACCCCGCAGGTAGGAAACGTAAATATTTCAGGAACGTTTGGCGCCGGTAATTTTGTTGGCTCGGGTGCGGGAATCACTGGACTAAACGCTACAAATATCACGACTGGTACTCTGGCGAATGCACGTTTGAGCCCGGAGGTAAGTTTACTTGGCCAGACGATTGAAGCTAGCGAAATTCAGTCAAATATTGTCTCTTCGATTAACGGGATTGTGAACGACGGCGGCAATATCGATATCGTTGCCGGCACCAATGTGACGGTCACTACAGCTGGCAACACAATTACTATCTCCTCGCTCGCAGCCGGCGGTGGTATTGGCGAGATTGTGGTTGGTGCGGGGCTTGTGGGCGGTGGTACGACACCAACTGTGAATATCGACATTGATAGCTCCATCGTAACCATGCAGGGGAACACTTTTAATGGAGCTGGGCAGCTTGTACAGCTCAATGGTTTAGGGCAGCTCCCGGCAGTGAATGCATCTCAGCTCACTAACTTAAATGCCTCAGCGCTATCGGGCGGAACCGTGAACGATGCTCGTTTAAGTAGTAATGTTGTGCTCAAAAATGGTCAGAATATTTTCACTCCAAGCGCGGATTCTACAGGTGTGTTCCGCGTCCAGAATGCGGCGGCTACAGTTGATGTTTTGCGCGTCGACAGTAGTAATAATCGAGTCGGCATTGGTTTTGGAACGGGCGTTGCGCCAAATTACACACTCGATGTAAATGGCGATATTAATATTGCTTCCGGAAGTGCTTTCCGTATCGGCGGAGTGGCTATATGTACATCTGGAGGATGTGCGGCATCGGCAGGTTCGTCTGACTATATACAGAACTCTGCTAGTTTGCAGGCATCAGCGAACTTTTACATTTCGTCTGGTAGCACCTCGGATATTACTGCGCGAATTCGTGGCGCGGTTGGCCAGACAGCTAACCTTTTACAGCTGGAAGATTCAGTTGGCTCACCAGTGTTTACGGTTGGTCCGAATGGCAATACGTCAGTTTGGGGCACATCACTTTTCCGCCCTGGGTCCACAACAGCTGCTTTGAGGGTTCAGAACGCAGCCGCAACAACAGATGTTTTGCGAGTCGACACCCAGAATGGACGCGTGGGGATTGGCTACGGGGTGGCTGTGACGCCAAATTACACACTTGATGTGAACGGCGATGTTAATGTTTCTTCTGGTTCTTCATATCGCATTGGAGGTACACAAATTTGTACTTCAACGGGTTGTCTTGTGGCTGGTGGATCTGGAGATTATATCCAAAACGGAACAGCCATGCAGACTGCTAACTTCGCTATTCAGTCGGCAAGTGCAAGCGATATCGCGGCTAGAATCCGGGGCGCTGTCGGCCAAGTTGCAGATTTGCTGACGGTTGAAAATAGCAGTGGAGCCACTCTAATGGCTCTGACTGCTCAGGGCGAGCTCACGATTCAGCCAAGCACAAATACTGTGGCATTAACGGTTTATCGGGATGACGGCCTTACGCAGGCTTTGGCGGTGGATACCAACACGAACCAAACGACCATTGGGGATAATGGTACCACCGGCTCTGGCGCTTTGCGCGTGGAGGCAAGCGGTACACAGAATGGCTTGGTGGTGAATTCTGCTGGGACGGGTAATTTACTCAACCTGGCTACTGGTTCAACAAGTATTCTTATTTCCTCAACCGGGCAGGCTGCTTTCATGAATGGCACAAATTCTACAACAGCCTTTCGGATCCAGGATGCTAGCTCAAATACTCTTTTGCAAGTTGATACCCAAAATAATCGAGTGAACTTGGGCGGTGGTAGCTTGGCGGCACAGCTGGGTGTTACAACGAGCGGTACTAAAGTTGGTCAAATTATTGATAATTCTGGTTCGGGAAATTCACTCGAAATTAAAAAGTCCTCAGTGAATGTCTTTACGGTTGGGTCTGGTGGAGAGGTGTTGATTCAGCCGTCAACCAATACCTCTACGGCCATGCAGGTGAAAAATTCGAGCGGAGCGAACGTTTTACAGGTCGCTACGGGAAATAGTGCTACTAATTCGACCCCGAGTATGACGTTCAATGGATCGCTTATTGGTGAACTTGGTGGCTGGACAACACGTACTGCAACGAATCTTTCGCGTGCGGGCGGCGCGACGGTGGTATTGAATGGGTTTCTGTATCAACTTGGTGGGCAAACTTCTGGAGGAGTGGATAGTAACATCGCTCGCTACTCTACGATGTATGGAGACGGTTCGGTTTCAACCTGGTCGGCAACTACGGTATTGCCTACTGCAAGTCAGAACACGGGCGCCGTTACTTATAACGGCTACATCTATGTGGCGCATTACGCTCAGAATAACATTTACTATGCTCGACCAGCCGCTGATGGAACAGTAGCGAGCTGGACGACAAGTTCGGTGACACTACCAAATAATGACATTCATCCTTCTGGGAATATGGTTGCTGCAAACGGTTATTTATACATTGCTACTGGCGGTGGATCCAATCATAACCAAATTTATCGAGCAAAAATAAATGCCAACGGTTCGCTGGAGGCATTCTCCGTAGCTGCTACTCTACCTGGTTCTGTAGTGAGGCACTACTCACAGATGGTATTGGCCAATGGGTACTTGGTGGTGATGGGCGGATACGATGGCTCTATTGTGCCACAAAGCTCGGTGTATACATTCCAGGTCAACTCTGACGGAAGTCTGGGCGCAGGCGTTACAACTGCAAGTCTGCCGTCAGCTCGTTATCAGGGGACAGCCTTTGTTTTAAACGGATATATTTACTATGCCGGCGGGAATGACACATCTGATCTTTTTTACGCAAGACTTAATTCTGACGGTACCATCACCAGTTGGAATACCTCGGGAACTGCTCTTTCTGAAACTTTTGATAAAGTGGCAGCTACTGTTTGGAATGGCTATGTCTATTTTGTGGCTGGGGAGCGCAATGCGGTCGTCAATAATACAGTCTCAACTATGAGTGCGCCACGCGTGCAGTTGGGCGGCACGCTTGATTTGATTGGTATTTCTAGTGGTACGCTCGCTAACGGAGCGGGCGAGAGCGGTGGGTCGGTGTATGCTGGGAATGTTTCGGCTGCTGGTCAGCTTACTGTATCTGGCAACACAACCTTGGCTGGTGGTGCAACGGTGCGCAATTTATTGCAGGTGCAGGGTGATGCTGCATTTCGTGCCGCTAGTGCCGCTAGTACCCAGACATTACAAGTACAAGATGCCAGTGGAAATGTACTGTTCAACGTTGATGCGGCAAACCGCGCAGTGTCAGTCGGTACGGCAACTGCCACCGCTGCACTAACTGTATCGTCAAGCGCTGCTAATAACTTATTCTTAGTGGTTGATGCATCTGGGGGAACTACAAATGTCTTTACTATTGCCGATGGTGGCGCTACTACGTTTCGCACGCAAGTTAATTCGTCCACAGCTTTTCTCATCCAGAACAACGTAGGCACAAATCAATTAGTATTTGATACTTCCAATAATAAGATTTTATTAGGTAACGCAGGCTCAAGCTTTGATATTAAGCTTGGCGGCACCGGCCAGGTTCGTAATGCGATTACCCGTGACTTTACTTGTACTGGTACGGAGCAGGTAAATGACATTGTAATTTTTAGTGCTACCAGCACTGTTGCACGCACGACAACGGCTGATTCTAATCGGGTAGCAGGTGTGGTGACGGCAAAACCTAGTGCTACCACCTGTACTACGGCTATAGGTGGAGTGGTTGCTGTATGGTTTTCCTCGAATGCCGCGCCAGCTACGATTGGCGATCCGGTAGTTACCTCTGCCGTTTCTGGTGCAGCTCAGTCCACTACCACGCCAAGTGCAGGAGCCATGCTTGGTAATTCTCTGTCTACGAAAGATGGCTCAAATCTTGTTTGGGTGAGGTTGCGCTAGATGAGCCCAGACGAGCAGCAAGACTTAAATGCGCGCAGTGACGCCGGATCATTCGCGGCGGCGGGATCGCTGGCATCGCTCGAGCAGGAAGTAAAGCGGCGACGTAAGAATCGGTTTCAAGTTGGGCGTCAGCGACTTCTTTTTACTGGTCTTGCAGTGGTTTTTGTGGCGCTGGTATTGGTTGGCATTGGCTTCTCGACATACAAGTTTTTTAAGAGCAGGTGGTTTCGCCAGCCAGCTGATCTATTCGCTACGCAATCATTAGAGTTTACCACCGGAGATTTGTCTAGCTCGCTCGCTGCTATTCCATTACAGTCACAAGATCAACCTTCACAACTCGGCTTGAATGGAGATTTGCGTGTTGGCGGCAACTTAAGTTTGTCGCAGCAAGGAATTGCCAATTTGGGAGAGATTCTCGTAAATAAACTTGATTTACAGTCAAATTTTCCTGCACTTGCACAAGGGGGTAATGCTTCGATAACGGGTACGGTTGGCGCAGCTGCGTTTGTTGGTGGGGGTGGGGGCTTAAGTGCAATAAGTGCTACTAATATCAGCAGCGGCACAATAGGTACAGCACGACTTAACCCCGAGGTGAGTTTGCTCGGGCAGTCGCTGAGTGTTACGCAGATTCAGCCGAACATCGTTGCTTCGATTAATGGTCTGACGGGTTTAAGTGGAGCGATCGAGTTGGCTGGAGCTGGCGGTGTGACGGTGGACTCAACTGGAACGAGTATAGAGCTGGACCAAATAGGTGGTAGCTCGGGGATTACCCAACTTAATCTTGGCGTTGGATTAGTTGGTGGCGGTAGTGCCGCGAGCGTGGCGGTAGATCTTGATAGTGTCACTACTTTACAGGGTAATTCATTTAATACGGCTAGCCAGTTGTTGCAGCTCAACGGGAGCGGAGCGCTGACGAGCCTTGATGGAGGCTTGCTCACAAACTTGAGTGCGTCGGCTTTAAGCTCTGGCACCGTTGACGATGCACGATTATCGACCAACGTCGTATTAAAAGATGCGGCCAGTACGGTTTTGGTGCCACTCACAGACTCCACTTCGACATTCGCGGTCCGAAACTCTTCAGGCTCGCAGGATGTCGTGCGTGCCGATACCTCTAATCAGCGAGTGGGTGTTGGCTACTCAACCGCCGCCGCACCCTCATATGCACTCGACATCAATGGTGATATTAATGTCGAGCCACCTTCTTCTACATTGTTGGTCGGTGGAGTGCAAATCTGTGGTACCCTTACGTGTGCAATTCAGGATGGAAGTGCGAGTTATGTACAAAATGGGCCGGTCATGCAGTCGAGTGCCAATATTGCAATTCAGTCGGCTGGCTTTACCTCAATTGCAGGCAGAATTCGCTCATTAGCCGGTCAAACCGCGAACCTACTCCAGCTTGAAAGCGAAGCTGGTACAAGCGTATTTGAGGTTTCAACCAATGGCTCGCTCTTGCTTCAGGGAGAATATTTGGCTCGTTCGACAGATACGACTAAGAGTTTTTCGGTGGTGTATCATCCATTACCTACGCTAGGAATTCTGCGGGTTGATACCGACACCGGTCGTGTGGGTTTAAATATACTTGACGCAAATACACCTCAGTATACGTTAGATCTCGGCGCCACTTTTTCGGGAGATGTGAATTTGGCAAGCGGGTCGGTTATGCGAATAAATGGTGTGGCAGTGTGCTCAATTCTTGGATGTTCTGAGGATGGTTCCAGTATTGATTACATCCGAAACTCAACTAGCCTACAGACGGGCGCGAACTTTTATGTGCAATCTGCGAATGCAGGCGGGATTGCCGCTGTTCGTTTTGCAGGGGCAGCAAGCCAGTCAGCCGATATTTTGTCAGTAGAAGACAGTTCGGGGGACCGCGTGCTCTCGGTTTCAAACATAGGCGCTGTTGAGCTCTCACCAATTACAAATACGGGCGAAACTCTAGCCGCATATGACGCGATTGGTAATGCCAGATTTGTCGTTGATACTGTCAATCGTGAGGTCTCCGTATCGGACAGTAATGCTTACGCGATTGGGGGCGCTTTATCTGTGAATGTGTTTGGGAATGATGATGCATTGGTGGTTAATCAAGCAGGTAGCGGCGATTTGGTGCAAATTGGCAATGCCTCAGGAAACGTGATGCAAGTAAGCGCAACTGGCGACACGCTCTTTAAGACGACCACAAATGCTTCTAACGCTTTTTCGGTGATGACGAGTTCGGCCACAGCAGTACTTAATGCAGATACGACGCAAAGTTCGATTAATGTGGGCAGTTCGGCTTACGCATCGGCGCTGGGGGTTGCCACCAGCGGCACAAAGCCTGGACAGATAATCGATAACTCCGGAACCGGTGATTCTCTCAAGGTTCAGCAATATGGTATTTATGATGTTGTAGGTATTAGTTCCTCGGGCGAATTTGCAGTGCAGCCTTCTCTAGATACGTCGAACGCCGTTAGGGTTAAGAGTTCGGCTGGAGCCGATGTGCTGCAGGTCTCTACCGGCAATAACCTTTTTAATCAAACGCCTTCTTTTACATTTAACGGAGGTGCGAATGGCGAGGTGAGTAGCTGGTCTACCAACAGTACCAATATGAATAAGCCATTGCGCGACGCAGGCTATGCATACCTGAATGGGTATATGTACAGAATCGGCGGTACGCAACAGGCCAGTCGATCGACGTTTACACTTGAGACTGAGGTGGCGCGAGCTCAGGTACTGACTGATGGCTCTGTGGGTGCCTGGACAGTAATTGGCACTTATAATGATGGTGCTGCTTTTCCTGCGCGCAGCAACTTAGGGGTGACTCTTATTAATGGTGGGATATATACGTTGGGTGGGTATAGGCTAAACAACACAACTAACAATAATGCTAACGGAAGTAGTTTTACGACAGTAAAAAGTGACGCCTCTCTAAGCAGTTGGACTATAGCGAACTCAATGAATTGTACTTTTACGTGTCAGCGTGCGGAAGCGCCACTAGTGAATGATGGCTATGGCAACATGTATTACTTAGGAGGCACCACGAACTATGCAGGCATACCACAGTCTGGTATTTATACAGAAACAGTCAGAGGAAATCTCTGGCCAAGTTTTGGGTCCTGGAATCATAATACTAATATTTCCGCACTACCCGGTGCGCGAGCTGGGCATAGTGCAGAAATCGCGAATGGGTACCTGTATGCAATTGGTGGATATTCGGGTGCAGGCGGAGCGACGGTTCAATCATCAGTCTATTACGCCAAACTCAACGGATCTGGTGGTGCTGGCGCTTGGAGTACGGCGAATTCTTTACCCGTGGGGCTAAAATATCATTGTAGTGGTGTGGCTAATGGCTATATGTACGTCTGGGGTGGTGATACAGGTGCTTCTAGAAGTAGCGCAATATATTTTGCAAAGCTCAATAATAATGGTTCGTTGGGTACTTGGCAGACTTCAGCGCAAACTATGCCGACTGGTGTGGCGAGCGGTGGCTGTGCGATAGTGAATGGTCGCTTGTATTCGTTTGGAGGGATTAATTCAGCAGGAGCCACTACAAGCGCAGTATATTATGCCGAAACAAGTAAGGTAAGAATGTACGCGGACTTAGATTTAATTGGGCTTGATAACGCTCAATTTGCAGGTACCGGCGAAGATACGGGTTCGAGCCTGATAAATGGCTCTGCTCGCGGCGGCTCACTATTTGCGGGTACAATATCAGCAAGTGGGTCCTTACAGGCGGCTGGTTCGGCACAATTGGCTGGTGGAGTGGCCATTTTAGATCGTCTTTCTGTCGATGGAGACACGCGTATACGTGTAAATGCTAACTATGCTGAAAAATCAGTAGTGGTTGATACGAGTAATGGGTCGCGCGTACTAACCGTAGATCCCTATACGGGCGGAGAAACACTAGGTGTGAATGTAGGTGAGGCTTGGGGTGGCATAGATGCAAAAATGGCAGTGAAAGGAGTGACGATTGGGCAGAATCTCATGCAGTTTACCGATACAAGTAACGGCACGCTTCAGGCCATGACGATTGCCGATGATGGGGCGACCACTTTTACAAATGACTGTTCTACAGCGGCCCAGTGCGATGAAACGACTGCTTTCCAGATTCAGAATGCTTCGGGCACTCCCCTGTTTACGGTAGACACTTTAAATGCAAACCTCACATTAGGTGCGACATCGGCTGGTTTTGATATAGATTTTGAGCAGAATTCCGCCAACCGCAGCGCAATTGTACGTGATTTTGTGTGTACGGCTACTGAGTCGGTTTATGATGTGGTGGAATTTAACGGCACAGATACGGTCGCTCGGACTGCTACTGCGGCATCAAATCGCGTAGCAGGAGTGGTGGTTACAAAGCCAACAACGACCACCTGCACCACGGCAATTGCCGGTGTGGTCCAAGTAAACTTTAGCATTAATGGACAGCCTACAAATATTGGTGACCCGATTGAAACTTCGATTATTGCTGGCGCTGCAAGGGCTACTACCACTCCAACTGCCGGCGCCGTTGTGGGTAATGCGGTTTCATTGAAAGATGTATCAAATAGGACTTGGATTCGGCTTCGGCGTGATTAGGATGCTTGCCTCCACACCTGATATTCAGATATACTAGAAGCAATGAAGAAACGAACTACAGGAGGGGCTAGCTAGCGTATGCCTGCAAAACCACAGTCCCAGGAATATACTGCGTCACAAATTCAGGTTCTTGAAGGCCTCGAACCGGTTCGTAAGCGTCCGGGTATGTATATTGGGGGAACCGGCTCGGAAGGGCTTCATCACCTCATTTGGGAACTTGTAAATAACTGTATTGATGAAGCTTTGGCTGGTGCTGCTGATCGTGTTGAGGTAGTGCTGGAGAATGATGGCTGGGTACGAGTTACCGATAATGGCCGTGGTATTCCGGTAGACAAAGTGGCTGCAACCGGTAAGTCGGCGCTTGAGACCGTCCTCACGGTTCTCCATGCTGGCGGTAAGTTCGGCGGTGGTGGCTATAAGGTTTCTGGTGGTTTACACGGTGTGGGTGTTTCGGTGGTTAATGCACTGGCTACCGATCTAGTTGCGACTGTTAAAAAAGATGGCAAAATTCACGAGCAAACGTATAAAAACGGTGTGCCAACAGCTGACATTAAGGTAGTTGGGCAAACTAAAGATACCGGTACAACGATTCGGTTTAAACCAGACGCAACTATTTTTGAGACGGTGAATTTTAAGTACGAAACTATTCTCGACTACTTGCGCCACCAAGCCTACCTTACTAAAGGTGTGCAGGTGCAGCTCATAGATGAGGCTAATGAGCGTCAGTTTGGCTTCTATTTTGAGGGTGGAATTCGTAGTTATGTTGAACATCTTAATAAAGGTAAGGATGCGATTAATGAGCCTACCTTTTATGTTGAGCGTGAGAATGGTGATGTTACCGTCGAGGTTGCTATCCAGTACTGTGATAGCTACAACGAACAAGTAAAAAGTTTTGCTAACAATATCCATAATCCAGAAGGTGGAACGCACCTTACCGGTTTCCGCACGGCCCTTACCCGTGTAATTAACGATTATGCGCGCAAGAACAGCCTCATTAAAGAAAAAGATGAGTCGCTCACAGGCGAAGATGTGCGTGAAGGTCTCACGGCGATTGTTTCGGTAAAACTTCCCGAGCCGCAGTTTGAGGGTCAGACAAAAGGGAAACTGGGTAACCCAGAAATTCGCGGTATTGTTGACCAGGTTACCTCAGAATATCTCGCATATTATTTAGAAGAAAATCCAACCGAGGCCAAGAAAATTATCGGCAAAGCTTCGCTTTCCGCTCGGGCTCGCTTAGCTGCTCGAGCAGCTCGCGATACGGTTATCCGTAAGGGCGCCCTAGAAGGCATGACGCTTCCAGGAAAGTTAGCCGACTGTAGCTCTAAAGACATGACTAAGTCCGAGCTCTTCATTGTAGAGGGTGACTCGGCCGGTGGAACTGCCAAGCAGGGGCGTAATCGCGAATTTCAGGCGATTCTGCCACTCCGCGGTAAGATTTTAAATGTAGAGCGTGCTCGTCTTGATAAGATGCTTTCTAGTAATGAAGTGAAGAACCTCATCATAGCGCTCGGTACAGGAATTGCTGATAACTTTGAAATAGAAAAATTGCGTTATAACCGCATTATCATCGCAACCGACGCTGATGTTGACGGTGCACACATTCGCACATTACTCTTAACATTTTTCTTCCGACATATGTCTCAGGTTGTTGAGGGCGGACATATTTATATTGCACAGCCTCCACTCTATAAAATCTCTGTTGGGCGCGAGAAACACTATGCCTATAATGATGCTGAACGCGACTCGATTTTAGCGGAGCTTGAAGAGAAGCATAAGGCTAAGGCGGGCGCAAAGGGTAAGACGAAAGCAGCGGCGGTTGAAGGATCAGAAACTGCAGAAGAACAGGCTGATGTCGAAACGGCTGCTGATTTGGCCGAACTTGCAAGTTCTCAAAATTCTACGGCTGAAGTTGGAGAGGTATCAACCCAGGAGGTTGTAGAGGCTACGGGTGTAAAAATTCCAGGCCTCACAATCCAGCGCTATAAGGGTCTTGGAGAAATGAATGCTGATCAGTTGCGTGATACCACTATGGACCCTGAGCATCGCGTGATGTTGCAGGTTACCGTTGAGGATGCTGAAAAAGCAGATACCATTTTTACCAAATTAATGGGTGATGAAGTGAGCTTGCGCAAGAATTTCATTCAAACCCATGCTAAGTCAGTAACGAATATCGATTTCTAGGATTATTATGGACGACAATACTACACCAGCAGAAAATATGAATAATGCCATCCAGCAAGGGGACTTAGGCGCAATCCGCCCGCAGTCAATCGAAGTTGAGATGGAGAAGAGCTATCTTGAATACGCTATGTCGGTCATTGTTTCGCGGGCTTTACCAGATGTGCGTGATGGCTTAAAGCCAGTACACAGACGTATTCTGTATGCCATGCATACCATTGGTTTGCGATCAACAGTTAAGTATCGTAAGTCGGCAACGGTTGTTGGTGAAGTAATCGGAAAGTACCATCCACACGGCGACTCAGCAATTTACGAATCAATGGTCCGTATGGCTCAAGACTTCAGTCTGCGCTATCCAATGGTTGATGGTCAGGGTAACTTCGGCTCGGTTGATGGCGACTCGGCAGCTGCCATGCGTTACACCGAAGCACGCATGACAAAAATTGCGGAAGAGATGCTCACTGATATTGATAAGGATACCGTTGATTTTATCCCCAACTACGATGGCTCACAGCGCGAACCGCGCGTATTGCCCGCTAAACTGCCAAATCTTCTGCTTAATGGTGTGCAGGGTATTGCGGTGGGTATGGCTACTAATATTCCAACCCATAACTTGCGCGAAGTGGTTGATGCGATTGTGGCAATTATCGATAATCCGGAAGTCACAATCGATGATCTTACTAAGATTGTGAAGGGACCAGACTTCCCTACTGGTGCAACCATTTACGACGATGGTGGCATCGCTTCTGCCTATGGCACTGGTCGCGGTAGTATTACGATGCGAGCGGTTGCTGAAATTATTGAGTCAAAAAAGGGTCGTCAGTCTATTCTGATTACCGAAATCCCGTACCAAGTTGTGCGTTCTAATCTAGTCTCAAAGATGGCTGAGCTGGTACGCGATAAGAAGATAGTTGGCATTGCCGATATCCGCGACGAAAGCTCCGAGCGTGAGGGCAACCGTATTGTAGTAGAGCTTAAGAAGGATGCCTATCCACAGAAAATCTTGAATCAGCTGTATAAATACACACCTATGCAGACAGCTTTCCATGTGAATATGCTGGCGCTGGTTGATGGGATTCAGCCACGCGTATTGAACTTAGAAATGGTGTTGCGGTATTTCCTTGATCACCGCAAGATTGTGGTGCGTCGTCGCACTGAATTTGAATTGAAGAAGGCCGAAGCTCGTGCACATATCTTAGAGGGTCTGCTGCGCGCTCTCGACGAGATTGATGCAGTGATTACGACAATTCGTGAGAGTGAGACTCAAGACGAAGCGCGTACGAATCTCGTGCAACGCTTTGAGCTCTCAGAGATTCAGGCCAACGCGATTCTGGCTATGCAGCTACGTACCTTGGCTGGTCTCGAGCGCAAAAAGATTCAAGACGAATATGATGAACTGCAAAAAACTATTGCCGCCCTCAAGGAAATACTCTCCAGCGAAGCTAATATTCTTAAAGTTATCCGCGAAGAACTCGTTGAAGTGCGTGAAAAGTACGGTGATGATCGCCGCACCCAAATTGAACGCAAAGCTGTAGGCAATTTCTCCGAAGAGGACTTGGTGCCAAATGAGGATGTGATTATTACCATCACCCATGGTGGCTACATTAAGCGCATGCCATCTGATACCTACAAGAGTCAGGGCCGCGGAGGCAAAGGCATTATGGGGATGGCTACCAAAGAAGAGGACGTGGTGGAGCATGTCATTAAGACAAAAAATCATGACTGGCTTCTCTTCTTTACCTCGCAGGGTCGTGCTTTCCGCGTAAAGGTGTATGAAGTCCCTGCAGCCAGCCGCATCGCCAAGGGTGTTTCAATTGTGAATATCCTCAATCTAGCACCGGAAGAAAAGGTGACCAGTGCAATTTCTCTTACCAAGGAAGAAACCGCCCAGTATCTCTTTATGGCCACTAGGCAGGGTACGATTAAAAAAACGAAGATTGTTGATTTTGCCAACATTCGTTCCACTGGAATCATCGCTATTAAGTTAGATAAAGGCGACGAGCTTGCTTGGGTGAAGAAATGCTCTGACGGCGATGACATTATCCTCTCAACCTCAAAGGCGCAGGCACTTCGGTTTGGTCAGGAAGCCGCTCGCCCAATGGGTCGTGCAACTCGTGGTGTTCGAGGAATGCGGTTGCGGGCTGATGATCGTGTGGTAGGTGTAGATGTAGTCGGCAAAGAAGAAGGCTTGATGCTTGTGACATGTGCAAACGGCTACGGAAAGCTCACCAAAACTAATCAGTTTACTAAGCACGCACGCGGCGGTGTGGGTATTAAGGCTGGGGTTGTCACGGCTAAGACAGGCGAAGTGATTGATTCTCGAATTATTCGCTCGCGTGATGATGATTTGCTGATTATTTCTAAGCAAGGCCAGGTGATTCGGTTGCGCCTTAAGGATATCTCGGTAATTGGTCGGGCTACTCAGGGTGTGCGTATCATGAAGATGAAAGAAGGTGATATGGTAGCCTCTCTTGCACTCATGGATGCCACCGGCGAACCAGAGCTCACAGAATAGCCAGGCTGTTCGCCTGCATGGCTTTAGCGTAAGATGGAAACATAAAAGGTTTCTGCGGTGATTCACAAAACAGTCCATAGTTTAAAGAAGCTGCCTAGGCGAGTGCGTACGCGCCTTAGTCATCACTTGGTTTCGCCGGCGGTACTCGTCAACGATTTGGGTATCGATGAGGGTGATGTGGTCTTGGAGCTGGGAAGTCCGGTTGGTTTTTTTGGCGCTGCTGCATTGAAGGCCGTTGGGAAGCCCGGAAAAGTAATTATTGCCGGCGCCAATGAAGATTCGTTGGAGCGCGTAGATTATCTAAAGCGTTATGGCCAGTTTGAAACCACGCTTTTAGCCGATGTTTTGCTGGGACGGGCGCTTTCCCATCAAAGCGTGGACTGGATTTTGCTGACAAACGTTTTGTCGTCATCGCTCAATCCAGATCATTTTTGCTTATCGGTTACGCAATACGCTAAGCCGGGCGCGCGCGTTGTTTTGCTAGATTGGCAATCTCGTGGCGGAACTGGTGCTGGGCCTTTAGCAGATCGTCGCGTGAGCCAGGAAAAAGCGATTCATCTCATGCAGTCTTGCGGCATGGTGTTTGAGCGCACACTAGCAACACCAGGCTATCAATATGCCCTGGTCTTTCGAATTAAGCGTTAGTTTTGCCGCGAACATGCGACAAGCCTATTCGGCTTGAGGTACAATAGAGTGTAAAGGAGTTGCACAGGAATGGTTTCGGAATATCTTTATATACCACTTATTACGTGGCTAATTGCACAAATGATTAAGTTCGGTATCGCAGTTTTGCAGGGAAAGTATCGCCCAAGTTTACTGTTCTCATCTGGAGGTATGCCAAGTGTGCACTCAGCCACAGTGGCTTCACTTGCAACGGTGGCGTTGATCGAAGGCGGGCCAACGAGTCCACTCTTTGGCATTACCGGTGTGTTTGCCGCCATCGTAATGTACGACAGTTTGGGTGTACGTCGAGCTGCTGGTGAGCAGGCCAAGGTGCTCAATCTGTTGATTGAAGACCTTTCTACAAACGGAGCCGTAAAAACTCCGAAAAAATACGGGCATTTAAAGGAGATCCTCGGTCATCGCCCACTTGAAGTGGCTATTGGTTTGATGCTCGGTGTTGCGGTATCTGCACTGCTGCTTGGTAATACATTGTTGGTGCGTGCAAGCTGGCTCATGACCACGCCTTCAGCTTTGGCCCGTTGGATTCAATTGGGTCTGGCTGTTTTTCTTATTCTTTCTGGAGTTATCGTTTACCTGTGGGCTCGCGCACGATCTTCGCGTAAGTTGGCTCGCTATCGTCCTTTTCTAAAGCAGATTCTCATTTCCAATCTGGTGGTTGCTGCACTATTCTTCGGGTTAGTGTTTTTGCAAACTCAAGGCGTGCGCACATATAATGCGTGGTTGTTTGTAGCCCTGGGGTTATTGGTGTTTTTCTTCTGGCATGCCGCCCTCTGGTATATGCTTTTAGTGGATGGAAAATTACGATCTAGCATCGCCGATGTTTCGGTGCAGGCGCGTAAACAAAAGTGGATGAAGCCAAAACGCAAAAAGGCGCGTGCTGCTCGCCGGGCTGCAAAGCGCAAGTAAGTCGCATTTTCAGATAAAAACCTCCTCATTCTCTCTTGACAGCGCGGGCCTTTATGCCGTAAACTGTTTGGAGGTAGTTCGTTTGTAGCGACTTTTCAAAAAGCAAAACATGGTTCTTCTTCGAAGAAAAAAGAGCCGTTGTTTTTTTCTGGCGTTGGCAACTACTGAACTTTGACAAGTTACTTGTGTCAGTTTAACAAAGAGTATTTAAACTTCTTTATGTTCGTATGACAGGATCCAAATCTGCACATTCGGTTGTATCGTTCCGGTGTGTAGTTAAAATTTAACGATATAGCATACTTTTGTATGTTGTGTATGAGAGTTTGATCCTGGCTCAGGATGAACGCTGGCGGCATGCCTAATACATGCAAGTCGTACGCAATCACTTTATTCGCTCGCAGCCGTGGAATTTCCACAATTGCGAGCGGAATATATGAGTGATTGAGTGGCGGACGGGTGAGTAACACGTTGGTACCTACCCCAAAGTGGGGAATAACTGCCCGAAAGGGTAGCTAATAC
>CAZOVH010000006.1:0-52705 GCA_964583675.1 uncultured Candidatus Saccharibacteria bacterium | reverse complement strand
GAATAACCCTTTGTCCTAGGGATAATTATTTACTGGCTTACATAAACATAGCGACTCAGAATTAACCTAAACAAGGGTCATTACTATGTCGAAAATGCCAAAAGATGAGCAGCAAGATTGGTATGAGCGAACGCATAAACATTGGCGTTCATGGGGCTCCTGGTTTAGCTGGGGTTCACCAGTTGGGCTTGGGCTATTCCTGCTTGCCATTGCTGGCGCGATCTGGATTCTGTCGCAGATCTAAATCAGCTTAAAAAGAGTGGTTAAGCGCCACTCTTTTTAGTTACGTATTTTTATAGCTCTAGTTGTTATTAAGAGTAGTGATGGCAGTGTGATGAGTAGTAACGCGAGTGTTGCAACTAGCTCATAATTATCACCAGTTTCCGCAAGTGTAGCGTCGGAACTCGCAACTGCTGCGGCAGCCAGTGTGGTGCCAGTAAGTCGGCCATCATCCCAATCGGAAAACTCATCAACACCATCGTAGTACGCGCGCATCTCTATCGTATATGCAGTGTTTGGATTAAGACCTGAGAGCGTGTAATCCATATTATTACTCGTGAGTCCGGAAACATAAATCCAGGCGCCGCCAGTATTTGTCGGGCGGTAGCGTAATTGAATGTTTGAAACATTGCCGGCATTTATAAGTGCTACAAACTGATAACCATAATTGAGAGATGTTGCTGTAGCAGTGGGAGTGTTGGCTTGCGCTGCACCAAATATTGGGAAGCTTGGTAACCCGGTGGAGTTGTCCCAGAGGTAGTCAAAGTTCCAGGTATCGAGTGGATCGTTTGTAGAATTATTAACGAAATAGTTGGGTGTGGCGTTACCGGCATTTACTGGAGTACACGAAGCAGCACCAGAGCTAGAGCAATTTGAGAGTCCCGCTGCGAATTCGTCGAAATAGTTGTTTGTGCTGGTCCCATTACCTAGGCCGAATAAGCCACCAGAATCTGGAATGTTGCTCGTTAGGTCTGCTGCAGAAAATGAGTTTTGCAACGTCCCGCCAAAAAATCCTCCCCAGATTCCTCCATATAATACTCCGGAGCCGTTTATATCCATACTACTGTAGACGCGAGAAATAACCGGGCTGCCACTATTTACTGAGCCGACAATACCTCCAGCGTATGAAACGCCGGCGTTAAGCGTTCCTGAACTGTAGCTATCTGCGATGGTAATACTGCCCGCCGCATAACCCAAAATACCGCCACCATATGCACCTGTAAGGGTTACGGTCCCTTTAAAGAATGTGCGTGAAATTGCTACCGTACTGCTATTTGCACTACCGATAATTCCGCCAATATTGCCCGTTCCAGATACGGTGTTGGTGGATTCGGCGCGAATATTTCGAATAGTCCCATCGGTAGCTTGACCAACAAGTGTGCCTAGTATAGTGCTACCGCTAATTGAGTTATTCTCGAGTTTAATATTCTCTACCGTTGCACCATTTGTCTCACCAAAAACACCTAATCGATCACCGCCAGATAGAGTGATGTTTGAAATTGTTTGTAGGTTGCCGTTAAGTGTTCCGGTGAATGGTGTGATGGCGTCACCGATAGCCGTGTAGCTCACACCAGTACAGTCAATGTCGTCGAGGAGCTCGTAGTTGGCCGAAAGATCGTTGGCTATTTCTTGGAGTTGTGTACAGGTATAAATTTCGTATGGATCGGAAGGGGTGCCTGCCCCAGAGCCAGAAAAGGCATGCGCGCTAGGAGAAAAGGCAATAGATGCACCAAAAAGAATCGCGCTTGTGGCGATAATTTTTACAATAGATGTGTGTTTTACACCAAACGCCAAGTAGTTGGCCTCACTATTACACTTATGCTTTATCTTAGGACATGCTATATCGAAAAGCAATAATGTTGTAGCGTATACATCGGATCACAAAAATGCGCTTTTGAGGTGGTATACTGCTAGTAATTTCAAGGAAATACTTATGAAGAAAATTGGATTATTGTTGGGCGTTGCGATTGTTGGTATCTTGGTTGCAATAACCTACCATCTGTTTGAAAATGCGGTACATGGCGCGATAAGTTTGGTTTGGTATGACTGGTTTAATACTTCGGAAAATAGGATATTTATCCTGCCACTCGCTATTGGAATTTCAGTAATGTTCTTTGGGCTTCAGCACTATTTGGATGCAAAGTCTGAGAGCCACCAAGAACATGGCTTGGGAGAAATGCCAGCGCCAAATTTGGTGAACTTCGCAAAAGTGTTGCTGATTGGATTTTTCTCGCTCTTAGCTGGAGCAAGCTTAGGTCCGGAAGCGATTCTAGTGCCGGCCTGCATGATTGTGGGTGGTATGATTGGCCGGCGATTAGTGGGCGGTGGAGAAAAAAGCGAACCACTCGTCAAATTATTCTCTGCAGCAGGCATTATGGCGTTGTTTACGGCATTTTTTAATTCGGCGCTTGTGGGCGTGTTATCGCTTCTTTTGGTAGTGCGCCAGGCAAAGGTAAAATTTCAGCCTATTCTACTGATTGTGGCAATAATTTCTTCTGTGGCGTCATATTTCACGCTGCAACTAATCGAGGCAGAGGCCTACGCGCCATTACCGGAATACAATTGGTCACTCACGCTCAATACGGTCTTAATTTCTATACTGCTACTAGGGATTGGCTATGTGCTGGTGGTGGCCATGGACAAAGTTGTGCGCCTATTTCAGAGTGTCCGCGAATATAGTGCGTTTTCGGTCTGGTGGGTGCGAGGTTTACTCGCTGGAGGAGTCTTGGGTGCCATATATTTGATGGGCGGACCACTCGTAGAATTTACTGGAAATCTATCGATTCAGCCACTTTTTGCCGACGCGGCTTCAATTGGTTTGGGTGGGTTGCTACTTATTTTAGCGGCAAAAATCGCCGCGATTGGTTGGTCGAAAGCCATTGGATATCGTGGCGGTATGATTTTCCCAACTATCTTCTTGGCAGCGGTGGTGGTGGCAATTACTCAGGTATTTGTAAAAGACTATAACCTCATCTACGGCATGATCGCAGTTATAGTTGGGGCGCTAGCAGCTAATAAGAAGAACCATACATTGGCTTAGTATATATTCACTAGGCCAGATAGTGCCAAATATGCTCCACTCACTAAAAATACCCAGCGCAAAACTTTGAGCCAATCATAACTCGCCACTTTATCGGATGATTTTTGTAGGCGAGCGAAAGTTGTGGGTGCGTAGCGCTTGATGCCGGCGATGCCGATAAAGGGAAGTAGCGAGATTGCTAAAAACCAGACGAGCGCTACAGCCTGAAAGGCGCCGCGGGTGACGAAAGATTTAATAAAGCCAACACCCAATAGAATCGCGGCGATGCTACTGAGGCTCGTACCCATTTTTATAAGACCAAACCAAAACAAGGTTTTTGTATCAAAAAGTTTATCGGAGGTATCTTTGTGCGTGTCTTGCGAAATCTTCGCAGTTTGCTTACCAGTTTTGAGCCTGAGGCCAGCACCAAACAAGAGCAGCCCCGCCAAAATGGATACTATTGGGATATTACCAATGACTTGTCGTGCGGTGGGGATTTGAAGATGCTGACCAGCTTCAGTAAGAACTATGGCTAGTCCAATATAGAGTACCAGTGGAATACTAATGCCGGCCATGAATGCTACAGTGTGAATGAGTGGTCGTTTGGAGCGGGTGAGTATGGCCACTTCGGTGAGGAAAAGCGTTGGGCTAAACGACACTATGATGCCGTACAGTAATAAGCTGATGACTGCAAAAATAAATAATTCGATCGGACCCATACAAATTAGTATATAGAAATAGTGTTGGAAGTAAGAACTATGGCTAGTAGATTTCTGTGCGTCATACTTTTCACAGCTAATCTTCAGGGTACATAAGCGTATAATTCTAGTATGGGCGTACTAGACATCGCTATTCTTTTAGTAATTGTGTGGATGGTGCTGCGCTGGTCGAATATTGGCTTGGTGCAGGGTTTTTTCTCCTTGGGCGGATTTTTTGTGGGGCTAATTTTGGGGGCTTTGTTGAGTCCCTATATCGTACGGCTTGTTGATGGTGAGAGTATACGGCTATTCATTCTGATTGGCGCAATGTCGGTGTGTGGCCTCGTAGTCGGTATGTTGGGCGAAAATGTTGGCAGCAAGTTGTCGAGCCGTCTTGAGCGTGGAAAATTGCGAAAGGTAGATGCTGTTCTAGGAGGGATGTTTAGTGTTGTCTTAGCTACACTCTACGTATGGATTGCTGCTGCGGTATTGAGTGGCAGTCCATTCACGATGTTAAATCAGGCTTTTCAGGAGTCACATATTGTTCAGGCGGTAAACAGAACCTATCCAAAGCCACCGGCAAGTTTGGCTCGCATTGGCAGTACCCTCGGCGTATTTCAATTTCCTCAAGTGTTTATTGGGCCAGAGCCAGAAACAGTTACGCCAGTGGCGCCACCAGATTCAGCTTTATTACAGCAAGCGGTGGCAGCTGCGGGAAAATCTACCGTGCGAGTAGAGGCTTTGGGTTGTGGGGCTGTGTCGCGAGGTTCGGGGTTTGTAGCCCGGGAAAATTTAGTAGTTACAAATGCACACGTAGTAGCGGGTTCAGAGAGTATTTCTATTACCGATGTCGGTGGCAAGAAGCGTGCTCGACTTGTGTATTATGACCCTGATTTAGACCTTGCAGTTTTGCGGGTAGCGAGCTTGTCTGGGGCTCCACTTCTTGTTGCTGATTCTGTTTTCGTCCGTGGAACGACAGGTGCAGTCTTGGGTTATCCGGGTGGCGGTGATTTTGAGGCGACAGGTGCGGCAATCTTACGAACCATGAATGCGCGCGGCTTGAATATTTATGGTACGCGGGCGGCTAATCGTCAGATTTACGAATTGCAGACGCGCATTGTTTCAGGAAATTCTGGAGGCCCAGTTGTAACGCCGGAGGGGCGAGTATTGGGGGTTGTGTTTGCTCGCTCGCAGACGCAAAGAGCAATTGGCTATGCGCTCACTTCCACATCGGTTTTGCCGGGTGTAGATATGGCTGAGTCGAGACAGGGTGCGGTTTCTTCTGGTCAATGCACAGACTAAGGTAGTATAGGTAGCTGTTTTTTAGTGATATTTTTGTTTCGAACTTTATTAAATATTCGCTTTTGATATTGAAGCTATTGGAATAGGCAGTTACTACGTGTATAGCATAAGCATTTAATAGGACGATAAAAGTGAGAACAAAAAATATACAAAGCTCGGTATTTGGCCTGATTACAGCCGCTATAACTTCTGTCGTCTTGTTCTTTATATTTGCGAATACGGGCCATGCAGCCGCTTGCCAACCGGCTGCTGGTTTCGGGAGTGTAACTCAATCTGGTGTTACTGCGGCTAGTAGTGGTCAGTATAATGTTTGGGTGCGCATGCAGGGGGCTGACCCAATGCAGAATAGTGTTGGCGTTGAGGTGACGCCATCGGGCGGTTCGCCAACCTGCCTGATTGCTAGCAGTGCAAATTTTACTGGCTGGGAATGGCGTAATGCCGGTCAGGTGGGTGTCACTCAGTCTGGCAATACACTTCGTATAGTTGGTCTTGCGGCGAAGGTAAAAGTCGATAGAGTAATTCTGGTGCCAGCTAATATTACGTGTAGTCCAAGCAATACCCGCAATACTTCAAAGAACCCAATTGAAGAGCCGGGTGACAACTGTTTGGCTGCTGCGTCCACTCCAGTTCAGTCTACTTCCGTAACGGTGAGTCCGAGCCCTACCACGACACCGACAACAACAGTTTCGCCTACACCCACACCCACACCGCCGAACCCAACAGCCGATAAGAACCCGCCGACAGCACCGACTAAAATATCTCGTGCGCTCGTTGCTGATCTGATCCGCGGGCGATATAACTTAGAACTTAAGTGGACTCCAAGTGCCGATGCCGAAGGCGCGGTGGCTTACTACTCGGTTAAACGTAACGGTCAAGCCATGACACCCGTAACTACCGCCAAGTTTGTTGATACTACATTGGTTCCGGACACAAAATATACCTATGATCTGCAGGCTTACGACAAGGCAGGCAACCCCTCTCAAGTTAGTCAGACTACTCTGACAGGCAGATGTTTTCTCATATGGTGTTGGTTAGAATAGGTGATCAGATGAAAGATCCGCTTAACAGTAACTATTTGGAAGGAAAATCATGGTAGCCGCAAAGAAAAGTCGAGTGACAGCAAAAAAGAAAACGCCAAGATCTCGCGTGGGAAAGTCATCGCTTCTCAGTAGTAGATTATCGGGCAAGAGCTTGCTCATTGCCGCTGCTTTGGTAGTAGTAGTTGGTACTCTTGTGGTGTGGTTTGCCGTTGCCTCTAGTGCGCCTCAGACCGAGCCGGAGGCCTGGAGTAAGACAGAGAACCGTGTTGCTGGAAATATGAACGGTTGTGTTGAGACGCTTGATAGTGCGACAGCCTCCGACGGTAAGTACATCCAGTTTGGCTGTACGACCATGCCGACAGATATGGACCATACTACAATGAATTGTACGCCTGGCATTGGTGTGATGTCGGCAATGGGTCCGTGCATTAATAACACCCTAATACCCGCGGCTAAGGCTGGTTTGGCTCGTGCGAACATTCAGTCGGTTACACCAATCCGCCTTTCGCCGCCAACTACCTGGAACTCTGGCCAGGGTGAACCGGGTGCGTTCCGTTCTCGCTGTGACTTTTCTCACATGAATTATGATGATGCTGTGCTCTACTATGGGCAGCCGGGTAAAGCTCATCTGCACACCTACTTTGGAAATACCGGTACGAATGCAAGTTCAACCTCGGCCAGTCTCCTGAATAGTGGTAGTTCTACTTGCGCTGGCGGTACCTTTAATCGTTCTGCTTACTGGATTCCAACTATGATTGATACCGCCACTGGACGACCGATTGCGCCGAATGATGACCGTGGTGTGTATAACAGTGATCTTGAAATCTACTACAAAGTTGGATATCAGGGCGTAGGCTACAACGATGTTAAGCCGTTCCCGAACGGTCTCCAGATGATTGCCGGTAACCAGGCAAGCGCTACAAGTGAACCACAGCGAGCCCGAAATGGTAAATACCCAGTGGCCTATTATTGTGAAGGTGCAGCTACAGCCGACCGAACTCGAAATAATGAAGGGCTTGGAATACCGGTTTGTGCCGCTGGTCAGGTTCTGGTGATGGATGTAGACTTCCCGCAATGTTGGGACGGCGTGAACCTCCGCGCCGCAAATGGTCGATCTCATATCGAGTACGGAAGATGGCACAATGGGAGTACTGTACCTCCAGGCATAACTCCGATTAGTGAGTCTGCCGGCTGCCCTCCATCGCACCCAGTTCCGATGCCTCACATTGAAATGTTTGTGCGATGGCGTGTTCCAAGTGGGGCCGATACGAGGAACTGGCGTCTCTCAAGCGATAACTATACAACCGGACCCGGAGGTTATTCTGGTCATGCAGATTACATTTTTGCTTGGGATGCCACAGCGTTTCCAACTATTGTGAACCGATGCTATGTTGCTCAGCAGGACTGTGGCTATCAGATAGGGGATGGGCGTTACCCGGTACCATTACGCGGCTACTAGAGTAGGTGTCGGCTCTCGAGCTGTCCTGAAATTGGACAAAACTTAGATATTCTGGCATAATATGTAAGTTTTGTACCTTCTACTTGCTCGTGAAAGGACATGCGTAGCATGACTGCAACAGCTAGGCGGCTTGAGCTAGAAGCCATACTTCGCAACTATGAGCCCGAAGAAGTCTATCGACTGCAAGCGAGCCTCTCTGGAAGGCACGCCAAAAAGAGTCTGTTTCGAACCATGACCTTCAATCCGCGTCAGCCTTTCCATCGCCCGGAAAATGTAGTTTTCGCGCCGGTTAGCCAAACTTGGTCGAATTCAGCAATTCTGCCATTTGGCCCCGCTGTACATCCCGGCTTTGGGGTGATACTTGAAGCCTGGCAGAAGGCTTCGGATCTCCTCGCTATTGTGGCCGGTGAGATGCGCATGCATGGTCGCAATTATACGTTGGTGACCAATCATGGTGCGCTCTTTGATATCGCGCTGGTTTTAGGGGCGCTACGCATTGCCATTGAGAAGTGGCTTGAGCCGGAGCTCTTCACTGAGCAGAGCGCCGTCATTGTGAGTGCTGGTGTGCGACCTCTGGAAGTGGTGCTCGATTTGGATGGTCTGGAAGTTGTGCTGCCGGCAATTGAAGTGCTGCAGTATTTTACTCGCGTCTTGACGAGTTACCCTACGACTCTCAGTGTTAAGAGCGTCAACTTCGACTCTCAGCTAGTGTCAGCAGCAAACGAGCTCGTACGCTTGTCACATGCTGAACTGTTGCAGGGTGGAGGCCAGCTCATGGCTATGGCTCCGAGCGCCTCTGAAGATCGTTTGCTTTCAGATAGTAAACACATGCAGCCGCTTAAAAATGGCACCATGGATCTGATGCTTGGCACCTGGGCGCTCCCGGTGGCAATTACTCTTGATGGTGATGAGCCACCGGCTTGTACGATTCTCGAGCCGTGTTGGCTCGATTCATACAGAGCCTGTCATGACATGATGGAGGCGATCGCACGTCAGTGTTATCGTCAGTCGTTGGTGGAGCATGTGTATCATCGCAAGCCAAACCTGTACGAAATGGCTTTGGCAGCGTATACGCGTCGTCATCATCGGTCTTGACCGTAACCCACAGCTTAGGCTGTGGGTATTTTTTATCAAAAAAAGACTCGACGCTAGCCGAGCCTTTTTTGTGTTAGCCAATTTAGCTAACTTGCAAGAATTATTTTTTCTTAGCAGTTTTAAGTTGATCTTGGTAGTGCTTGGCCTGAATACCAAGTGCAATTGCAACTGGTCCAGCAATTAAGCCGTAAATTCCAAGAACCCACGCGAAAGCGATACCGCCGGTTTGTGGGTGACGCAGTACGAATACACCAGCAAGAGCAGTAACAACTCCAACCAGAATAAGTAGTGCGCGCATTGAGCCGTGGAAGTCGAAGGCTACGATGAACTCGAAGAGACCACGAACAACCAATACGAATCCGATTACGAGCACCAAAACGGCCAGCGTAATGCCTGGTCGCTGGGCAATGTAAGCACCTGCCGCAACCTGCACGATACCCAAGAGCATGGTGAGCCACCAGGTGCTATTCTTGCGAATTTGCATGATTGAAGAAATGATGTCGACGACACCAGAAATCAAGATGAAAAGCGCAAAAATTACTGCAGCAGTTACTAATGTGATACCTGGCCAAAGTAGCATTGCTACTCCAAACAGGATGGCAAAAATACCTCGGAGTACAAGAATCCACCACTGGGTATCCTTTACTGACTCCATTTCCATTACGGTTGTGTCCATAATGAACTCCTTACTTTATATTTAATAGTCCTACAAGCAAAAGTAACCTCATTTACATGTTTGGTCAAGCATAACAAGAGATACTTTCTTGATATAAAGCCTGAATTTTGGTAGACTCGTACGGTTATATTTTGGTTATGAATACGCAAGAAAATATTTGGAAAAAACTCCACGGCAGTCTGTTTGTTGTTTTAGCGCCCATGGATGATGTGACGGATGTTGTGTTTCGTAGGCTGGTGCATGAGTTGGCGCCGGCCGATGTGTATTTTACTGAATTTGCGAGTGTAGAAGGCTTTTGCTCGCCTGGTCGCCAAGCGATCGAGCGTCGTTTGCGCTTGCATCCTGATGAAGGACCGGTTATTGCGCAAATCTGGGGGACAACACCAGAGTATTTTCGCGAAATGGCTGCAGAGCTGGCGCAGCGTGGATTTGCGGGCATTGATATTAATATGGGCTGCCCAGTACGCGACATCATTAAAAACGGAGGTTGCTCAGCCCTTATTAATACACCAGAGTTAGCTGCAGAAATTATTGCGGCCACTAAGGAAGGCGCGGGTGATTTGCCGGTGAGCGTAAAGACTCGTCTCGGTTGGTCAAAGCCGGAGATTCGCGAATGGTTGGGTTTTTTGATGCAGCAGGATATTGCCGCGCTGACTGTGCATTTGCGTACAGTAAAGGAGATGAGCAAGGTAGACGCGCACTGGGAGCTGGCGACAGAGATTGTAGCTTTGCGCGACGAACTCACTCCAGGGTTATTATTGATGGGAAATGGAGATGTTGCGAATCGCAAGGAGGCTGAGCAACGTATTGCCGAAAGCGGTCTGGATGGAGTAATGATTGGCCGCGGTATTTTTCATAATCCGTGGGCATTTGAGCGCGAAGTGGCAGAGCATACAGTTGAGGAACGTCTGGCCGCGCTCACTCGACACCTCGATATTTTTGAGACGACCTGGCAGGACGGTGAGAAGCGATTTGATCCTTTAAAGCGCTTTTTTAAGATTTATGTGCAAGGCTTTGATGGAGCAGCTCAGTTGCGCGCCAAGCTGATGGATTGCAAAACAATTACTGAAGTGCGTTCACTACTCAAGGCATAAGCATCAGTAAAACTTCATACTCGGTTTCGCTATCTGGTACAATGCAACTAGACGAGGAAACTATGCGAGTATCACAATTATTTACAAAAACCAGTAAGAACGTACCGGCCGATGAAACTGCAAAGAATGCCCAGCTTTTGATCCGTGCGGGGTATGTATATAAAGAAATGGCTGGAGTCTATGCTTATTTGCCGTTAGGTTTGCGGGTTTTGGAAAATATTAAGCGGGTAATTCGTGAAGAAATGAATGCTATTGGTGGCCAAGAGCTCATTATGACCAACTTGCAGCCCAAGGCAGTGTGGGAGAAGACTACACGATGGAGTGACGATGTGGTTGATATCTGGTTTAAGACGAAGCTGCAAGATGATACAGAAATTGGTCTGGCGTGGTCACACGAAGAGCCAATTATGCAGATGATTGCGCAGCACATCACAAGCTATCGAGATTTGCCAGTAAGCATGTATCAGTTCCAGACGAAGTTGCGTAATGAGCTGCGTGCAAAAAGTGGCATTATGCGTGGTCGTGAATTTCTTATGAAGGATATGTATTCGTTGCATACAAGTCCTGAAGATTTGGATGAATATTATGAAAAAGTTAAACAGGCCTATTTGCGTATTTATGATCGACTTGGGCTTGGCGAAGATACATTTGTGACTTTCGCCAGCGGTGGAGCTTTTACTAAGTTTAGTCACGAATTTCAGACTCTGTGTGATGCTGGCGAAGATACACTATATCTACATCGAGAGAAGAAAATTGCCGTAAATGAAGAAGTGTTAGATGACGCAGTCCAAGAGCTGGGTATTCAGAAGGACGAACTCGAAAAAGTAAAAAGTGCTGAAGTAGGCAATATCTTTAACTTTGGTACTGAAAAATCTGAACAAATGGAGATTTTTTATACCGATCAGGACGGAAATCGGCAGCCAATATATCTTGCTTCATACGGCATTGGGGTAACTCGTGTGATGGGAGTGATTGTAGAAAAATTTTCCGACGACAAAGGCTTAGTGTGGTCAGAAGAAGTTGCGCCGTTTCGTTATCATCTTGTAGTGCTCGGCGGGGACGAGGCAAAGGCAGCTGCCGAGAAACTCTATGCAGATTTGGGCGAAGATGCAGTTTTGCTTGACGATCGTGTTGATACTTCTGCTGGGGCGAAGTTTGCCGATGCTGAGCTCATAGGTTGTCCGATTAGGTTGGTTGTTTCGGACAAAACCATCCAGAGCGGTGAACTTGAAGTGCGCAGTCGTCGTGACACATTTGCCGAGCAACGTATCAAGCTTGAAGATTATGGTCAGCTCGCCGAACTCGATGCCTAGCCCAAAACTCAAGCCAGGTGTTTACGAGCATTATAAGGGTAAACAGTATCTTGTGCTGATGATTGCCACGCTAGAATCAACTTTAGAGCCCCATGTTGTGTATGTACCCCTGTATGAGGCGGGAGATATGGCAACGACTTGGCTCAGACCGCTTGACGATTTTACTGCCTCGGTTGAGGTGCATGGTGTTATTCGGCCGAGGTTTCGCTTGGTGAAAGCCAGCTAATCTTGCACGGTGTAGTCCAAGAGGCGCATAATAGCGCTCAAGCTTACGAAATATAAACTCATTTGAGGAGGGTTCATGCCAACAGTACAAATTAATCTTTGGGGAGTAATTGCAGCTACGGCATTTGGCATGGTTGTGGGTGCAATTTGGTATTCGGAGTTGCTCTTTGGCAAGCAATGGATGAAGTTGGCTAGCAAGAAAGTCTCGGACTTACAAAATAATGCAGGGTCTTCTTATTTGCTCACTGGGCTTTTGTGGCTACTTATAAGTTACGCTTTAGCGCACTTTGTGCAATATACGTTTGCCGATACCTGGCTGGAAGGCGCCATCACGGCATTTTGGCTGTGGACAGGCTTTGTCTTCGCGCCACAGCTCATTCATGCACTGTTTGATGGTAGCTCTAAAAAGCTTCTTGCTATTAACGCCGGCTATACGTTAGTAGCTCTCCTGGGGATGGGGATAATTCTGGTAGTACTACCAAACTAGCTCGCACGCGATGGCTTCACAGCACGGACTACCAACGGCAGAATTTGTGCGGTTCTTAAAGAACCGTGAGCTTTCTGAGTTTTATATGTCAGTATTTGCTAAGGGCTTAGCTCGTGGTAGTATCCTGATTTTTGTACCGATCTATTTACTTCAGCTTGGTTTTTCTTTAAGGCAGGTGGCAATCCTCTATATTGCAAAATTTGTCTTGTTTATGGTTGCGAGTCCGATTGGCATGTGGAGTAATTCGCGCTTTGGTATTAAGAGAACTATGGTAGTCGGCGACCTGTTTCTTATAGGTTATCTGGCGGCCGTGGTCTTACTGGCTCAGCAGCCGGAGTTGTATTTCTTGCTGGCAATTTTGTATGGCCTTGCATCCGGACTGTACCTATCTGCCTATCACATAGAGTTTACGCATGCCAAAGACCGTAAGCATGAGGGTGAAGAAATTTCGATTGGTAAGGTGCTGATCATTATCTCTCAGGCAATGGCACCACTGCTGGGGGCTATCCTGATTACGCTAGGTTCGTATCGCCTCAATTTTATTGTTGCCGCAGCGACTATTTTACTGTCTCTGGTACCTCTGTTTATGTCGCCAGATTTCCGCACCAAACCATATAAATTTAACCTTAAAAGTCTCCGGACGGCCGACAGCAAGCGCAAAGCGTTGTCGTATAGTGGGTTTGGAGTATTACAGCTGGGCAATGATATATTTTGGCCGCTTTTTATTTACTTGGTTCTGCAAAATGTACTGGAGGTGGGGGCGTTGGTGTCGCTATCTACGGCTTTTACTATTTTTGGCGTGCTTTGGTATGGTCGCAGGGTAGATGGCGGTGTTCGACAGGGTCTAGTTGCTGGAGTTTGGGCTCAAGCACCGAGTTGGTTGGTTCGGCTATTTGTGACGACGCCAATTGGTGTTACGTTGGCTAACTTTTATTCAAATTTTACCTATCACTTACTGGATGTGGCTTATGAGAAGATTATCTATAGCGATGCAGGCAACTCTTCAGATTGGTCAAACTACTTCTTGTTCCGTGAGCTTTACGTAACGGTTGGCAGGGTCGGCTTGCTTTTGGTGCTTTTGGCTTTTGGAAGGCTCGAAATCGCCTTTGTAGTCTGTTTTTTTATGAGCTTTACCTATCTGGCACTACTCAAAACACTACCAAAAACATAAGCTTTTTAGCCTCACTTGTGAGATTTTTCACTGCTTCCTCTCAGCGTCTAGTGGCATACTGAAACCACGGTAAGACACAAGGAGGTTCAACTATGAAACAACCAATACGTCGTTTCCGTAAAGCACCAAAAAATCTCGTACGCGACATGCGCACTATTGATGAGCTGTTGGACGAGATGGCGACAAAATGGGCTATGAAGGCCGAACGGCTCAATAGCTTACAGCTCAAACGCAGACAAACTGTCCGTTAAAGAGCAAAACGGGGGAGCCCGACTCAGCACTCGACTTAGTATCGGCACGCAGCTTGGTTGATATAAGTCGGTGCGGGAATAATCCACCATTTATTTGAAAAACGAAAAAACCGCTCCTATCTGTGAAATTTCGCAGCCGGGAGCGGTTTTGTGGTTTACTCCAGATGTAGATTCTGGTAGTATTTGCAGTATGGAACGACAAAGCATGAAGCTCCACACAATTTTCGTCCTTCGCACTGCGCAGGCGGATTTGTGTGCTCGCTACGTTTCATAAAAGCTTTAGTCGAGAAACTCCAAACCGCCTCACGCCAAAGAGGCGGTTTTTGTTTTCGATAGTACCTTTTACATACCCAACCAGGAGGAACCATGTATCAACTGGAAGTAACAGTGCGACCAGGAAGTCGGGTGGTCAGTACGCCGGTTCGCGAATCGGCTGTGCGCGACTATTTGTGCCTCCGACGCGTGAAGGACATGCGCTTCACAGTGGAAGTTGTTTCGAATGATACGTTCATTCTGAAGACCAACCATCGCCCGCTCGCCGAGACGCTCGAGAAGGCGTTGCAGCGGCGTGACTTCATCATCGGTCAGATTGTCGACACCGACTTTTTGCCGCGGCGGCGGCGAGCGCTGGCATAAGGCCGGCTAAGATCTGTAGAGACCGTCGAGTGTGACGCACTGTTTGCGAGCATAAGATGCGACTCTTCAGAGCCCCCAGGGAGACCTGGGGGATTTTTTTAGTTATAATGAGTCAGATATGTCAGAAGTAAAACTTTATTCTTGGAATGTGAATGGTATTCGTGCGGTTCTCCGCAAAGATGAATTTGTCCCGTTTGTAGAAAAACATCAACCGGATATTTTGTGCCTGCAGGAGACAAAGGCTAAAGAAGGGCAGGCTGAGATTGATTTGCCCGCCTATACGGAATATTGGAACTCGGCCGAACGACCAGGTTACTCAGGAACGGCAATTTTTTCAAAGCAGCCAGCGCTGAATGTTGTAAAAGGCTTACCTTTGGATATTGCCAAAAAATATGAGCTGACAGATGGATATGGCAATGCCGAGAGTGAAGGTCGAATTACTCTCGCTGAATATGAAAAGTTTTACTTAATGACGGTATATACACCAAACTCTAAGCGTGACTTGTCGCGCCTGGATTTTCGCCATCAGCATTGGGATAAGGCATTTTTGGAGTATTGTAAGGAGCTCGAAAAAACGAAGCCAGTTGTGTTTTGTGGTGATTTTAATGCTGCTCATACCGAAGAAGATTTGGCTAGGCCAAAAGACAATGTGCGCAATGCTGGGTTCACTGCCGAAGAGCGCGAAGGCTTTCAAAATTTGATTGATGCCGGTTTTGTTGATACTTTCCGTATGTTCCACGAAGGAAACGGTTACTATACCTGGTGGAGTAACTTTGGTGGCGCCCGTTCCCGCAACGTTGGGTGGCGCATAGATTACTTTTTAGTGTCTGCCTCGCTTAAAGATAACGTTAAAGCTGCCGAAATTCATCCAGATATTATGGGCTCGGATCACTGTCCAGTTAGTCTTACACTATCTTTCTAGATTCGCTATACTGTTAAGCATGACTAGTATGAGTAGAGGTCTGTATCGAACGGGCGGTGTTATTGCTGTGAGTATAGTGGCGATAACGCTGTCAGCCTTTTTGTTTGCAAGTCCTGGACGAGCAGCGGCGACCATTGTCGTGAATTCCAATGCTGATACTGCGGCCGATGATGGGGTATGTACCTTGCGGGAAGCTATTGAATCCTCGAATTCAAACGCTGCTTCCGGCGCAACGCCAGGAGAATGCATATCAGGAGATTCTGGTGCGGATGTTATTAACTTTAATATAACTGGCACCGCAGATTTTACGATTGCTGGCCAAAATGGGTATACTATTCAGCCCAGCACTGGCCTACCGAATATCACCGAAACAGTAACTATTAACGGCTACTCCCAGCCAGGGTCTGCGGTAAATACTGCTGTTGCGCCACAACCCCTAAACGGACGACTGCTAATTGAACTTACAGGGTCGCCAAGTCTTGGCATGCCGAATATACAAGCAAATTCGAGCGTCATACGCGGACTCGTAATTAATAGTTTTGATAGCACGGGCATAATTATTTGGGGCGATGATATACAAGTGTTGGGCAATTATATTGGGACTGATCCAACAGGTTTAGTGGCGCAATCAAATGCGCTCAACGGTATCAATGGGCATAATTCCGGCACTTCCGACCGAGCCATAATCGGCTCCACCAATCCGGCAGATAGAAACGTTATATCCGGAAATGCGGGTGCCGGTATTACTCCAAATACAGGGGAAGATGGATGGATAGTAAAAGGTAATTATATCGGCATGGGTGCTGATGGAGTGACGCAAGTTGGGAATAGTGCGCCAATAAACGGTCCTGGTGGTATGTCTATAGATAACTGCAGCGACACTGTAGTTGGAGGGACGGAAGTTGGCGCGATAAATGTGATATCCGGGAATAAAAACTTTGGAATATTTCCAGATAACACAACCAATCTGAAAATCCAGGGTAATATTATTGGGCCAGACTGGAAGGGAGATCCTATACCTGGCAATGTGCAGCTTGGCGGCATCGGGTTTCCGGCTTTAAATGGACCTTTTGTTGACACGCTAATTGGTGGTACAAACCCTGGCGAGGGGAATATTATTGCTCATAATAACGGCACAGGGATTGCAGTAATAAAGGTGTACATTGGCGGTGTGTCTAATTTTGATTCTATTAATATTTCTATTATAGGAAATAGTATCTACAGTAATGCCTCTAATAATACATTTGTAATTAGTGAATCTGGCTTAGGGATTGATTTGTTGAATGCAGAGTTTAGCAATATGTCTTCTGATACTCTCGGACCAACTCCAAACGATGTTTCTGATGCTGACACTGGCGCGAATCATTTAATGAATTACCCTGTTTTAAATAGTGCCATTCAAAATGCTCAACAGCTTAATATAGATCTAGACCTTGATGTGGCCGACAGTCCAGTAGATCAATATCGAGTAGAGATTTTCGCAAACGATGCAGCTGATCCTTCTGGCTACGGTGAGGGGCAAACATATTTGGGCTATGCAAACTTGTCGCCTGGCGATGGCCAAGATATCCAGCTTAATCTTGCAGGCGGCACTGATTTAACTGGAAAGGTTATCTCAGCTACGACTACCGCCATAGATAACACGGCGACTTACGGCTTCGGTTCGACAAGTGAATTTAGTCTAGCCAGGAGTGTGAGTATTGCAACGACACTTGATGAATCGCTAGCTACTACCGGCGCGCCTGTGTGGGCATATGGTGCGACCGCACTGGGCCTGTTGTTTACGGGTGCTATTGGCATGTATCTATATCATCGTCGGTATAGCGTCTAGACAAAGTCCTGCTTATCTGATACAATTTGTACTCGTTATGGCAAAAAAGAACGCACGACAAATTGTTGTCCTCAAGAACCCGGAAACGGGCTCTTTGTACTACACACGTAAAAGTGCGCACAATACTCCAGATAAGCTAGAGATGAAAAAGTACGACCCAAAAACTCGTAAGGTCGCTACGTTCGTAGAAAGCAAAGTAAAGCTCGGCGGGTAATACTGTCGCGCACTTACCATGGACCCTTCGGGGTCTTTTTTATTACTTGACCAATTTAATCCGTGAAGTGTAGGATGCTAAGCATAAGCGAGACGAGCAATGAAAATACAAAAAGAAATCATGTATAGCCTACTGGTGCTCATACTATTTGCAGTTACTAGTGTGGCGCCACAGATAGCGCGTGCACACGAAGGGCATGATCATTCAGCCGAGCATTCTAAAGCCCGGCAGGAGGCTACAGCCAGTCCCACCGAGGTAGAGTCAGAAGATCAAAGCATCGCGAGAGAAGCTCGCGAAAAGTCTCGCCAGCGTCGCGAGGAGCTTAAAGCTGAGGCGCAGGAGAAGAAAGCTGAAGCAAAAGACTCGTCACGCATCGATCGCTGCGTGACGAAGCAAGCTAAGCTGCAGGAAAAATATGATGCCTTGCAAGATCGAGCTCAAAAAATTGAAGAGCGCATCCAGGCTCGTCTGGCTCGCGCTCAGGCATTTGCGGCAAATAAAAACCTCACCGTCCCAAATGACGAAGCCTTGCTTGCCAACATTGAAGCCAAGCGATTAGCTGTTGTTGTGGGTACTGAGAATATTAAAGCTGCAGCTGGAGGGTTTGATTGTGCAAACGATGATGCAAAAGCGCAGGCAGCCCTAATCCGTACAGAAGTTCAGGTTTTTAAAGCTGCGGTAAAGGAATATCGAACTGCAGTTAAAGCTTACTTCTCAGCCGTAATACAGGCCTATACAGCAACGCTTCCGAGCTCAACTGAATCGCCAAGCACATCTGCCACTACAACCGTAACGCCTAATCAGGGAGAAAACTCATAATGATACAGCGAAAGGGCTTTGGGCTTATTGAATGGTTAATTATTGGTGGAATTTTAGTAGTGATTGGCGCGCTGGTGTATGTTGCGGTGGCACCAAAGTCTAGTAAGACTACCGAAAAAGTTGAAGTGAGTAATACAGCCACTCCGTCTTCGATTGAAGAAGTGAAGCAAGATCAAAAAGCTGTCGAGGCTGAAGACGGCAGTGATGTTGACCAGGAGCTTGATTCGCTTACCTCAGATCTTGAGAATTTATAGTCGCTCGTACTTATAATCTGGTACAATCAAGTACATGAAGAAATACTTGATTCCCATACTTTTTACCGCTGCCATTATCGCTCTATTGGTTTTTGCTGTTCGTGCGTCGATGTCTGAAGACAACAATGCGAAGCCAGCCGAAAGCTCACAGGCCGCGCAGCTGAATGATAAACAAAAAGAAGAACTCAAACAGGGGCAAAGTAAAGGTGCTGGCGACGCTAAAGTGGTCATCACCGAGTTTGCTGATTTTCAGTGTCCGGCATGTAAGGCTTTTGAGCCAACCTTGGGTGAAATTCTTGCAGAAAATGAAGGCAAAGTGCGCCTAGTCTTTAAGCATTTTCCGCTCTATCCATCTCCACACAAAAACGCTATGGTTTCAGCCTATGCGTCTGAGGCTGCTGCCCGACAGGGTAAGTTCTGGGAGATGCATGATAAGCTCTATCAAACTCAGGATGATTGGGCAGACTTAAGTGACCCTAAAGACAAGTTTGTTGAGTATGCTCGAGAACTCGGATTGAATACTGATGATTTCTCCCGAGCCCTTAATGATGAAGCGGGTAAGGATGTCATCGATCGCGATAAGGCGTTTGGTACCGAGCTTGGCTTGCGCGGTACGCCATCAATTTTTGTAAATGGTGAAGCGTTTGATTTGCAAAGCGGTGGCGGAGCAGCTGGTTTGAAGGCTAAGGTTAAGCAGTCTGTAGAAGAGGCGTATGGCACAGGCCAGTAAGCGAGTTGGTTGGCCGCAGTTAGTTTTTGGTGCGCTGTCGATAGCTGGATTGATTGACGCCACAATTTTGACCATCGAGCATTATACCCGCGATGGATTGTCGTGCAGTATTACGGGTGGGTGTGAGAGAGTGCTTACAAGTCAGTATTCGGAACTTCCAATTGTAGGTATTCCGGTCGCGATGCTCGGTGTCGTCTTTTATGGTGTAGTCCTGTTTCTGGTAATGTTCAGTGTAATTAACCGAGAGCCAATCCGCCGGCTGCCAATTCTTGCTTGGTCGACAATTGGGTTTGTGAGTTCCTTGGGACTAACCTTTCTGCAGGCATTTGTGATTCGGGCCTGGTGCCAGTACTGTCTGCTTTCGGCACTTACATCAACATTGATATTTATTACGGCAATAGTTTATTGGTTGAGAACACGTGACAATAAGAAAGAGGTAGAAGATGAAGCTTGATCATGTTATTGAATTCTATGGAGAGACGTGCCCGCACTGTATTTCGATGCGGCCAGTGATTGCTCAGCTCGAAAAAGAGCTTGGCGGTGAAATTACAAAGTTGGAAGTGTGGAGCCATCCAGAAAATGAAAAAAAGATGCAGGAATATGCTGAAGCGATTGAGGCTGCTTGTGGCGGTTTTGCGGCAGTTCCAAGCTTTGTAAATACGCAAACTGGCCAGGCACTCTGTGGGGCACACAACCCAGAAGAGCTGAAAATCCTGATCGAAGGTGGTGAATGCAAAGATGGCGTGTGTATGCCGCACACAAAGCACGATGATAAGCCAACAAGCACAACCGAGTAATTACTTGTCCTGATCCTTGGCAAGCCGTACAATAGAAGCATTAGCGCTTTAATAAACAAAGGATTCTTCTTCTATGACACGAGTCGCCATTAACGGCTTTGGCCGCATCGGCCGCAATGCATTTAAAATTGCATTTGCGCGTCCCGATCTCCGAATTGTTGCAATTAACGATTTAACAGACACCCGTACGCTTGCGCACTTACTCAAGCATGACTCAAACTACGGTGCATACAAGCACGAGGTGAGCTACGATGACACCCATATTATTGTGGATGGAAAAAAGATTATCGTCACTGCCGAAAAAGAGCCGCAAAAACTCCCCTGGAAGAAGCTGAAGATTGATGTCGTTATCGAATCTACCGGTCGGTTTGTTAAGGGTGAAGATGCTGGTTTACACGTAAAGGCGGGGGCACGCAAAGTGGTAATCTCTGCGCCAGCTAAAGGCGATGACAGTCAGGTTGCTACCCATGTAATTGGCGTAAATGAAGATACGCTTGATACCAGTAAAGTAAACGTATACTCAAACGCAAGTTGTACGACAAACTGTATCACGCCGGTTGCAGCCGTTATTGAAGAAGCTTTCGGTATAGAAAAAGCCATGATGACTACAACTCATAGCTATACCGCTAGCCAGGCCTTGCAAGATGCACCGGCAAAAGATCTACGCGAAGGCCGCAATGCCGCCGAAAACATTGTGCCTACCAGCACTGGCGCTACCATTGCTGCAGCTAAGGCACTCCCGGCTCTCGAAGGGGTCTTCCAGGGGCTTTCTGTGCGCGTTCCAACCCCCGTTGTATCGCTCGCAGACTTTACCTTCCTAGTAAAGCGTGACGTTACGGTTGAGGAAGTGAATGCTGTACTCAAGAAAGCTGCCGCCAGCCCACGTTTTAGACACGTGCTCGCTTACACCGAGGAAGAGCTGGTTTCGTCGGACTTTATTGGTAACCCACATAGCTCGATTGTCGATAGTAAGCTTACTAATGTGGTCGGTGGGAATATGCTTAAGGTAGTAGCTTGGTATGACAACGAGTGGGGTTACTCAAACCGCTTGGTTGAGCTGGTCGCGCTAGTTGGAAAGAAGCTAAAGTAGGAGGCCAACATTATGGAGGGGGGATTTCGTCCAGGTAAAGTTTTTCTCGCAGCCGATCATGGCGGCTATGATGCTAAAGAGCAGCTCAAAGCACAGCTCCAGGCAGAGTTTGATGTAGTAGATATGGGCCCCGAAAACATGAATCCAGATGATGATTTTACGCCCTACGCTGAAGATGTCGCGCGGGCGGTGGTGGCGGAGAAAAATGCTATGGGTGTTTTGGTTTGTCGATCCGGTGAGGGTATGGCAATTGCCGCTAATAAAATTGATGGCGTGCGAGCAGCATTAGTTTGGAATCAGTCGGTTGCTCGTGAGACCCGCGAAGATAACGACTCGAACGTACTCTCGTTGCCGGCAGATCATATCGTCGCCGATGAGATGTTGGCGATTACGCGCACTTGGCTAACCACGCCATTTTCTGGAGAAGAGCGACACGCCCGGCGCATTGAACAGATTAGTAATCTAGAAGATAGTGCTGCATGACAAAAGTAGTGCCGGCTATATTAGAATCGAGTGTTGCCGAGTGCAGACGTAAGTTGCAAACTGTCCGTCAGCTGACTGACCGCGTGCAACTGGACATTATAGATGGAGAGCTGATTGAAAACAAAACTGTCCAGCCACAAGAACTCGAACCACCAGCTGGCCTAAAAGTTGATATTCACCTCATGGTGAAAAGACCAAAAGAGTATGTTATGCCCAGCGTGAGGCTGCGCCCATATACGGTAATCGTGCAGTACGAAGGTGCGGAGCACGTTGCTGAAGCCATTGAAAAGATTAATGCTAACGGGATTCGTTCGGGTATAGCAATTAATCCCGAGACAGAATTGGGGGATTTGGGTGAGTTATTGGCGAGTGTAAAGCACGTACTCATTATGGCGTATCCGGCCGGGTTTGCCGGGCAAAAATTACAGGCCAGTGTTCTCGCTAGGGTTGCCGAGCTTCGAGAATTAGGTTTTGGTGGGGAAATTGGTCTGGATGGTGGTGTGGCGGCGGATACACTCAAAAAAATATCTGCGGCCAAGTTTGATGTAGTGAACACCAATAGCTATCTATTTGGTGCGGAAAGTATTCTTACTCGCTATCATGAAATAATTGAGGCCTTAAGCTAATGCGCAATTCAGTAAAATCTTTAGAGCTGAAGGCAAACTCTATCCGTCAAGAAATTATTGAGATGCTGGTTGAAGCCGGATCGGGGCATTCGGCTGGGCCATTAGGGATGGCAGACGTTTTTACGGCTTTATTTTATGAGGTCGTAAAGTATGATCCAAAAAATCCGGATTTGCCAGAGCGTGATCGCGTAGTGCTTTCTAACGGTCACATCGCACCAGTACTCTACGCCACAATGGCAGAAGTGGGCTATTTCCCAAAGTCCGAATTAAAGACACTGCGAAAATTCGGTACCCGCCTACAAGGTCATCCTGAGCGAACGCGATTACCCGGCATAGAGAACACGTCGGGTCCACTTGGAATTGGCCTGCCCCAAGCTGCCGGTATGGCACTTGGGTTTAAAATTGATGGCACGAAGCAGCGGGTGTATTGCTTGACGGGTGACGGCGAGCTGAACGAGGGAATTATTTGGGAGGCTATTCTTTTTGCCTCGGCGAAAAAGTTGAACAATCTCACAGTGATTGTTGATCGCAATAACATTCAGATTGATGGATTTACTGAGCAGGTTATGCCGCTCGAGCCGCTGGCAATGAAGTGGCAAGCTTTTGGGTGGCATGTGATTGAGGTTGATGGACATAATATCGAGCAGGTTGTCGGCGCATGTGAGCACGCGCAGGCAATATTTGAGCGCCCAACCGTAATCATCGCGCACACCATTCCGGGTAAAGGCGTTGACTATATGGAGAATGAACCAGTTTGGCACGGTATGCCACCGGGCCTAAAAGATGTAGCGGGCGATCCGCCCAAAGATGAGCAGGCGAAAGTTGCCTTGAAGGAGCTGCGAACGTTACGGGGTAAGATTCGGAGCGAACATGAGTAAATATTCCGCACATCTATCTCGTCAGCTGTTTACTGATACCATTGAGCACGCACCAAATCGTAAGGGTTTTGGGGAAGGTCTTGTTTTTGCCGCCGATCAAGATGAGCGCGTAGTTGCGCTCTGCGCGGACCTCACTGAGTCGACTCAAATGGAGCCATTCATGAAGAAATATCCACAGCGCTTTGTAGAGGTGGGGATTACCGAGCAGAATATGGCAGCCGTTGGAGCGGGCTTAGCAGCTGTCGGAAAAACTCCCTTCGTAAGTTCTTATGCCGCCTTCTCGCCGGGCCGAAACTTTGATCAGATTCGTGTCGCGATATGTATGAATGAGCAGCCGGTGATTGTAGTTGGCTCGCATGCTGGCCTTTCGGTTGGACCGGATGGTGGAACTCATCAAATGCTTGAAGATATTGCTATGATGCGAGCATTGCCAAATATGATGGTCGTTGTGCCGGTAGATGTTCACGAGGCTCGTAAGGCCACCCTGGCATTGGCACAGTTAAGGAAGCCAGCCTATCTTAGGCTTGCCCGTGAAAAATCTCCGATTATCACTACGCCAGATTCACCATTCCAGCTCGGTAAGGCACAAGTTTGGCGCGAAGGAGAAGATTTGACGTTGATTGTAGCTGGGCCGCTAGCCTATGAGGTGCTTAAGACTGCAGAATTGCTCGCCAAGGAAGGCATACAGTCTACGGTTATTAATTGCCCGACTATCAAGCCCCTGGATAGCGAAACAATCTTGCAGGCTGCCAAGAAAACCGGTGCGGTTGTTACGATTGAAGAGGCACAGGTGGCTGGTGGTTTAGGTGGAGCTGTCGCCGAATTACTCGGTCAAGAAAACCCATTGCCACTCGAGCGAGTGGGCGTGCAAGATACGTTTGGGCAGTCGGGCACAGTAATAGAACTTTGGGAGCATTATGGACTAACCGCTAAGCACATTGTGCGTGTAGCTCAGCGAGTGCTCAAGCGAAAGAGTCAAAAATGAAAAAATTTGACGTAGTTGTGGTGGGTACCGCCACACGCGATGTGTATTTAATTTCTAAAGATTTTGCAGCCTTCGACTCGAACGGAGAGCCTGTAATTGTAATACCCGCGAACACAAAGATTGATATGCCTGATATAGCTTCCGATATAGGTGGCGGCGCACCAAATGCAGCCGTGACATTTGCGCGTACCGGTTTGAAGACTGCCTGCATGGCTAAGGTTGGTCTTGATGGCTCGGGTAAGGAAACCGAAGCTGTGCTCGAAAAAGAACGCATTACGCCACTACTCATTAAAGAGAAGAGTCATCAAACAGGCTTGTCGCTAGTTTTAAAGGGGCCAAATGGTGAAGATACGATGTTTGTGCATCGCGGGGCTGGTTATGAGTATCGGGCTAAAGACTTTGATATGTCGAAAATTAAAGCTAAGTGGCTTTATATTACCTCACTCGGCGGAGATCTGTCGGTGCTTAGTCGATTGGTGAAATGGGCTGAATCTCAGGACGTTCGCGTAGCCGTAAACCCCGGACCCTTGGAGCTCTCCAAACCGAAGCGACTTCTGACGATTTTAAAGCGTGCGGATGTAGTTATAGTAAACAGACGCGAAGCTGAGTTATTGTTTGATGCTGAGAAAGTTGATGACATGCTGGCGGTGGGGCGCGGCGCTGGGCTGCATACGATTGTAGTGACCGATTCACAAAACGGCGCAACTGTGCTTGATGGCAGCTATGTGTATACCGCTGGGATTTATAAGAAAGTAGCCGTCGTTGATCGAAGTGGTGCTGGTTACGCGTATGCATCGGGACTCATCGCCGCAATCATGCAAGGAAAAACTATGCAGCAAGCCATGAGCTTTGCAGCTGCCAATGCTACCTCGGTAATTTCGTACTTAGGTTCTCGGGTGGGTATCTTATCTAGTACCGATGTAGATATAATGAAAGTAGACATAAGCGTTTTTCACTAAAGAGGAGTTTTGAATATGACCCATAGAATAGATGTGTTATCGGTAGGCGACATTGTTTCAGACGCGTTTATCCGTTTGTTGCCTGCAGAAGCCGAAATTGATAAAGACCCTAAAGATCGCCATCCGCTTTTGTGTATGACGTATGGCTCAAAGGTACCTTTTGAATATGCCGTTACCGTGCATGGGGTTGGGAATAGCCCGAATGCTGCGGTGAGTTTTGCGCGCCTTGGGCTTAAGTCGAGCCTCTATAGCAATATGGGGCATGACGAAATTGGCCAAAAAATGTTGGAAGCCTTAAAGCAAAATAAAGTTCAGACGCAATACATCGATGTCCATAAAAATAAGGTCAGTAATTTTCATTATGTCTTGTGGTATGACTCGGACCGCACGATTCTCATTAAACACGAAACCTATGACTACTCGTGGCCACACATTCCAGAAGAAGACACACCGAAGTGGATCTATCTTAGCTCGCTTGGTGAGGCTGGCTGGGGAATGCACGCCAAAATTGCCGAATATTTAGAGCAGCACCCAGACGTAAAGCTTGCTTTCCAGCCAGGTACTTTTCAAATGCGCAAAGGCTTTGGCGAGCTTAAAGGACTGATGCGCCACACCGAATTGTTTGTGGTTAATAAAGAAGAAGCACAGATGATGACTGGCAAAAAAACTGATAATATTGCGGAATTAGCTCGAGACATTCATGCCGAGGGTGCGCGCATTGTGGCGATAACCGATGGGCCAAATGGTAGCTATGCTTCTGATGGGAGTGTGGTGTGGCAGATGCGTAATTACCCAGATCCAAAGCCACCATTCGAACGCACTGGAGCGGGAGATGCATATACAAGCACATTTGTGGCTGGCCTCATTTACAGCGGTGGCGACATAAAAACCGCTATGCAGTGGGGGCCGATTAACTCGATGAGCGTTGTGCAAGAGGTTGGCGCTCAAGCTGGACTACTTTCTAAATCTAAACTTGAAGCTTTCTTAAAAGATGCGCCAAAGGATTACGAGCCAAAAGAATATAAATAGATATGGATATCTTGAGAACAATTCTGACATGGCTGGCCACAGTATTGCTTTGGTCGGTACCGTTTATTGCTAGGCGAAGAGGCAAGCAGTTTTGGCAATCTGGAATGTTTTGGAAATATCCATTATATGTCCTGGGGATTATACTTCTGCAAGTCATCTTAATATTTATGTTCGGGGCGCTTATTGGTGTGTTTGGAAACGATCCTGGTTTTGATGTGCTCTATGCTGGCTTGGCGGCTTTTGCTATCAGCGAAATTATCGTAGTTGGCTGGCTCATCTTTCGTAAACAGTAGTGCTATAATGCTTATGATATGAGTGAAGTGGCAACTTCTTTAGGTTCGGCAGTGGCAACAACTGGCTTTCCACAAACACAAGCAACAGCTGGTGGGGTAGCTAGTGGTAGTTTGTACGATGTCGCGATTGTTGGTGGTGGGCCGGCTGGCATGACGGCAGCTATTTACTGTGCGCGTAAAAAACTCAAAGTCATCATGCTTACAAAAGACCTTGGAGGTCAGGCTGCCTGGAGCTCTGATGTGGAAAACTACCTTGGTTTTTCAATGATTACCGGCGCTGATTTAACCAAGCATTTTCAGGATCATGTACAGGAATTTTCCGATGAGATTACGTTGAAGTTTATTACCCAGGGTGTGACAGGAATTGAAAAAGTTACCGGTGGATTCTCTATTAAAACCGGTGATGGAGGTGAAGAAACTGCCCGAGCGGTGATTCTTGCTTCTGGTAAACAACCACGCAAACTTGGCATTGATGGCGAAGATGAATTCTTAAATAAGGGCGTAACCTATTGTGCATGGTGCGATGGCCCACTTTTTAAAGGTAAATCAGTTGCGATTATTGGCGGAGGAAACTCCGCTTTAGATGCCGCGCTCTCAGTTCAAAAGCTCGCCAAAGAAATAACCATCGTAAATATTACAGGTGAGCTTACGGGTGACGAAGTGATGATAGAGAAAGCTGTTGCCGCACCAAACATTCGGGTGCTCAATAATACACAGGCCTTGGCGATTGCTGGCGATAAGGTGGTGCGTCAGCTAAGTTTGCGAGATTCGGCTTCTGGCTTAGATAAAGAGCTAGCAGTTGATGGTGTGTTTATCGAAATCGGTTCTCTGCCCGCGACAGAAGCGGTGAAGGGTTTTGTGGAGCTGAATAAAGAGGGAGAAATTGTGATTGACCGTAAAAATATGACTTCGCAGTCTGGTGTGTTTGCGGCTGGTGATGCTACGGATGTGTATGAAAAGCAGATAATTATTGCGGCTGGCGAGGGGGCAAAAGCGGCGATTGGTTGCGCGCAGTGGCTTGCTACTCAGCCGCAGGCCTAGTTTAAGATTGACGTATCTCGGTATGTCGTGAATAATGAAGCATAAGCAGAATAAGAAAGGCACAAAAATGGCATCGACTAAGAAAAAAAGTAAGAGCTCTAAGGCACGCTTAAGCCCAATAAAACTAGGCAGCAAAGTAGAGATTAGTCCAGTTTTGGCAATCATAATTGTTGTAGTGATGATTGCGGTTGGGTACTTGTTAGTCAGTATGTCCTTCGCATCCGGATCGGGTACGACCTACAACCGTGCCGCCAAAAATGCTCCACAGTCTTGTGGTCAGACTACCGGGCACGTATGGATTGGCCTGACATCTGATCCCGGCGGACAAACAGAATGCATGGGTGGATCGACTGTGTATCCAAAAGCTGGATCTAAGCGTTAGATTTTTGTCGCACCAAATTGAACCCTGCCAGTAGTCCAAGCAGCACTAGGTTTGTGATGCTGGCTGGTGTTGTAGTGAAATTTATATAGAGCATAGCTAAACAAATTGCGTAGATCTTTTTATCTGGCGCATGATGATGCCAGCCTATGTAGAGAATATACATACATATAGCTAAGAAGATGATTCCTGGAATGATGCCAAAGCCAATTGCAACATCGATCCAAAGGTTATGCGAACTTTCAATAAGTATCTGCCGATGGTATGGCTCAATGAGTTGAGAAGGAAGATCTGTGGAGAACGTATATCTTCCAATATTGCCATAGCCAATTCCTAGTGGATGATCTTGTAAAATTTTTGCGCCAGCAGTAAAAAGGTCAATCCGATATTGGGTACTTTCTACGGCATAGTTTGCATTATTGAGCCGCGGCATAATTAGCGTTGGTACGCATATCGCAAGCAAGATGATTAATGAAGTTATAAACTTCGATATAGGCCATCGAATGGATCTACAGAGGTAGAAGATAGAAGCAACTCCCAGCAAGCAGGCCATGAGTGCCATACGGCTTCCAGATAATCCAATCCCTAATAAGAGGAAAAAAGTAGCAGCGCCATACGTGCCTGATGGCTTCTGTAGAGTTACAAATCTCCAGAATGCGAACAGGCAAGCGACACTCAGCTGCATAGCCCATGCAAGACTGTGTTCATGAAAACCGATGAGCCGGAAGCTAGGCGCGATTTGCTGAGGTATTAAGTTTATAATGACGGCCAACAAAAGACTCAGTATGCCACTTATGATTAGTAATGTGACAATTTCTTGCCGAGGGATAAGCTTAGTTACCGACCATCCCACCCATAGTGCCGCTATGAAAGTAATACTGCCTATTGGCAGGGTTGGAAATCCGAACAGTGCCATTCCAAATGAGTTGCTCGTCAGTGCGGCGAGTAGTCCGCCCAGAATAAAGATCAGCAAGAGGGATGTAAATACTTTGGTTTTGGGGAGTTGCCTCGTCTGCACAAGAAATAGAGGTATGAATACTCCAAGTGTCATCACACAGACCCCTCTTAGTATCGCGGTATTCTGGCTGGTAAATAGCCAAATGTTTGGGAGTAATACAACTATACCGGTGGCCAGCCATTGGGCCAGACGACGGTTATGGGTGGTTATGTTTTGACTATTTATCATGCTTTATACTGGTAATAGTTATGTTGGTAAAAAAATCGTACGTTTCGCCAATACTTGTTTGTTTAGTCATAAGTATTGTAGGTATTATACTATGGCTCTTTAATGCAAGATCACAGATATCGGATAATGTGGGTTTTCAAAAATCATCAGATACAGCCCTTAGCTTAGCGAGTTACAAGAGATTAGAAATTTTTCCTGTCCGAGCAACGAAGAAGGCGATTCAGTTATCCCAAGTCGGATACAATTATCATTGTAGAAAAAAATGTCATGCAACTTATGAGGCGGCTGATATTGGTGCGCCAGAAGGCACTCAGATTGTGGCAGCTGTATCTGGACGAGTTATAGGCGTTAATCAAGATGGGGTAGCTCAATCCAAGAAATCCGGAGCCAGCATTAGGATACGTGGATCTGACGGTCTCTGGTATTACTATGCGCATCTAGCTGTCAATAGCGCTGTCGTGCAGCCGGGGCAGATTGTGCGGGCCGGAGATCCGCTGGGCGTAATGGGTTCATCGCGAGATGCACAAGGGGCAGCACCGCATTTGCACTTAGATGTTTCTGTGGTAGAAAATGGGTTTGATAGGGGGGCTAACCTGTGTTCGGAAATGTGCTCTAATCTAGTTGCTCCCCAGCCCATGCTACTCAGAGCATACTTAGCATTGCCGGAGGATGTATAATGAGCGATAAATATAGTATACTTGTTAAGTATTTAGGGAGAACTCTATATGGCAGATGATAAGAAAAACGATAAGGTAATTGTATACAGTACGCCAACCTGCGTATTCTGTAAGCATGTAAAGGCATATCTTGATGAAAAAGACATTGCCTTTGAAGAGGTAAATGTTCTGGCTGATCCAGCAAAAGCTCAGGAGATGATTGATAAGTCTCAGCAAATGGGCGTGCCGGTTACAGATATCCACGGCCAGATTATTGTTGGCTTTGATAAACCCAAGCTCGACGCGGCTGTAGCTGCACTGTAAATTGCCAGCAAAAAAATAAAGCCCGCAAATTTGCCGGGCTTTATTTTTTTGTATTCTGATAGCATAATCGCTGTAGATGAATAAACATAAGCAAAATAAAAAACAGCAACAGCGTTGGCGAGAGTTCTTTCGTCGCCACCCATTTTGGACGGCTTTTGCCATAGGCTGTCTCTACTTTGGGCTAGCAATTTCGTGGATGTTCACCATAAAAACTGCTGAAATTGCCCAAGGCTTTGCCGTAAAGCTAGTGGCTTTCTCTGCCGGACTTATTATGACCACCAGCTTTGCGCTTGGGTTTGTGGTGTTTTTGTGGCTGTATCGTGCATTTAAACTGAAGCTCACTCAAGATAGAGCGCTCATTTTAGTGCCAGCAATTTGGCTCGTGAGTGAATACGTGCGAGCGATTATTTTTTCGATTTCTAGCATGGGCCCAGGTGGCCGCTTAGGTCCGTATTGGACGTTTGGTAACTTTGGGTACTACCTCGCTGAGACACCGCTGGCATTTATGGCACGGTTTGGCGGACTGTATTTACTTAGTGGCGCAGTAGCATTGCTAGTGGTGGCTGGCTATCAGTCGTATAAAAAGCGCTCCGTTTTACCTATTTTGCCAGTTGTTGCAGTGATGGCTGCGCTTTCTTGGCTTGGCTATGTTAGTTACGCGCAAGCAACCGGACCACAACGTGTGGTGGGTGCCGTGCGGTATGCACAGAAAGATCAGCCTACTATGTATGCCAAGGAGTCTCATGATTTACTCAAGGGCTTTTCGGATAAGTCATTAGATGTCTTAGTTCTACCCGAGTACTCGCATTATTTTGAAGAAGATATAGACGCCGATAAGGCGGTAATTGGTCGAGTAATGAAAAAGCCAGAGGGGCTCATTATCCACAGTGCACGCGAGAATAACGCAGGACTTGGCCACAATATGCTCACATTCCAGTCTTCGGAAGGGGCTATGTTAAACCAGCAGCAAAAGTGGTTTGTGGTGCCTGCCGGTGAGTTTGTGCCGTATATTTATCAGGTTATTTTGGCCTACGCCGGACAGGAGCGTTTGCTCTTAGACTTTAATAATCAAAAAAGTATTAACCGAGGTGAATCGATTGAAAAGCCCTACGTTTTTGATGGAGTGAGCTATGGTGCGCACGCTTGTTCGGGTGTGATTGCGCCGGATTTTTATAATCAGCTAGCGCAAGCAGATGCAAACATTTTCACCAACTCTGCCGCACTCGACACAATGGGGATCTCGCCGCTTTTTCATCTAGAAAGTCAGAACATGAACAAGCTTTCCTCCATTGCGCACGCTAGGCCGTTTGTGCAGGGCGCCAAGGGTGGTCCGACGTATATTATTGATAAAGATGGTCGCGTGATCGCTAAGAATGATGCTGAGTCTGGTGGTGTTGTTGTGGCAAGTGTGCAAACGAATACTACAAAAACTTTATACACATACTTTGGCGAATGGATTGTGTATATATCCTTAGTCGGTCTGGCTGGTTATTTTGTGTATTTAAAGAAAAAGTCAAAAAAAGTTTGACATTATAGGCAGCCTCAGCTATATTTAAGCATAAGTAGTATCAATAAAATAAAAGGAATAATTATATGCCCGCAAAAGGCACAAAATCTACAAAAACCACCAAGCCTAAAGTAGCGCGATCAAATGTTGCAAAGTCATCCAGCAAGACAGGCTTGCTCAGTAAAAAAATCAAATTTAACTGGAAGATTGCTGCGGTAGTTGGTGTTATCTTAGTGGCAGCACTAGGGTACCTGTTTGTGCGGCTTAGCGAGGCGGGAAGTGGTACTTATCCTGCGAGTAAGTTGGTGGTTATTGGGGGAACGCGAGTTACTAAGCAAGATGGATCTTCGGCTGTGCAGAGCGTGCAATCCTATGACCCCCTGCCGGTAAGAAGTCGAGTTACAACTCAGATACCTGCATCTCGCATTGGCTTGGATACAAAGTACTGCGTAGAATATGCAACTTCTGGATCGGCAACTATTAAGTTTACGCATACGACCACCAAATCTATCAATCGGGTTGGAGAAACGGCCTTTCCTGTAGATGCGAGTAATGGGAAAAAAACACGCTGTATGGATGTGCAGGGTACCACAAATCGTGATTGGTATTGGGTCTATGTAACGATAGAAGCTGACCCGTCAGTAACCAGCTTTGTATACTCAATGTCAGCACAAGCAACAAATCCAACTACTCCTTCTCCAGCTCCTGGGGCTAAAAACACAGCTCCAACTCCACAGGCAGGAGTATGTGAAGGTCAGAATGTGTTCGGCCCAGGCAGCCAGGGTGGGTGTGTGCGCATCATTCAGCAGCGCTTAACAGACCTTGGCTACCAGCCAGGAACAATAGACGGAATCTACGGTCAAAACACTGCAAACGCGGTAAAAGTCTTCCAACAACGCAGTGGCCTCACTCAAGATGGCGTGGTTGGCGTCCAGACATGGAACGCTCTAACAAGTTCGAATGCCGCACGTAAGCAGTAGCTAAATATAACTAAAAACCACTTCGCACTGAGGTGGTTTTTAGTTATCACGTATAATGTAGATTATGGCATTTAATTTACGAGCAAAATACGAGCCGTCAGGTGATCAGCCTGATGCGATCGAGAGGCTGTACGCAGGGTTGCGTGACGGTCAGCGCGAGCAAACGCTTTTGGGCGTAACGGGCTCTGGTAAAACCTTTACCATGGCGAATTTGGCGGCAAAAATTAATCGACCAACGCTGGTGCTCTCTCACAACAAAACCCTCGCGGCCCAGCTGTATTCGGAATTTAAAGAGTTTTTTCCAGATAACGCTGTGCATTACTTTGTGAGCTACTTCGACTATTATCAGCCGGAGGCCTACATTGCGCGTTCGGATACCTACATTGAAAAAGACTCGGCAATTAACGAAGAAATTGATCGCCTGCGCTTGGCGGCAACCTCGGCATTACTGTCACGTAAAGATGTCCTGATTGTTGCGTCAGTGAGTTGTATTTATGGCATCGGCTCGGTGGAAGATTTTGCAAATATGTCGATTTCAGTAAAAGTTGGCGAGATTAAAAAACGCGATAAGTTTTTACGACTCCTTACCGATATTCAGTATGCTCGTAATGATCAAAACTTTCAGCGCGGTACCTTCCGGGTGCGCGGGGAGAACATAGATGTTATCCCGGCCGATGGCGAGGAGGCTTATCGCATCCAGTTTTTTGGGGATGAAGTTGAATCAATCACCAAGCTCACGCCCCTAACGGGTGAAGTCTTAGATCGTCCAAATGAAGTGACGATTTTTCCGGCGAAGCACTATGTGGCGCCAAAAGAGCAAATCCAGAGGGCGATGGAGCATATTCGTGTTGAGGCAGCCGAGCGAGTGGCGTGGTTTAAGTCACAAGAATTACATTTAGAGGCACAACGCATTGAGCAGCGCGTGAAGTATGATTTAGAGATCTTAGAGCAAACAGGGTATGTGAAAGGTATCGAAAACTATTCGCGTTATCTCACGAATCGTGAACCGGGTGAGCAGCCTGCAACGCTCCTGGACTACTTTCCTGACGATTTCTTAATGATGATTGACGAGAGTCACATCACCGTGCCACAAGTGCGTGGTATGTTTAATGGCGATAGAGCCCGCAAAGAAGTGCTTGTTGAGCATGGTTTTCGTTTGCCGAGCGCATTGGATAACCGACCACTAACGTTTACCGAATTTGATCGACATATAAATCAGGTAGTGTATGTTTCAGCCACGCCATCGGACTACGAGCTGTCTCGCTCCTCGCAAGTTGCCGAGCAAATTATTCGACCGACGGGGCTCTTGGATCCAGAGATTGAAGTGCGTCCGGTTGAGCACCAGGTGGATGATCTGATTGCTGAAATCCGCACGCGTATTAAAAAGGGTCAACGTACTCTGGTTACGACGCTCACTAAGCGTATGGCAGAGGACCTTACTGAATACCTCGCGGACATTGGAATTAAGGTGCAGTATTTGCATAGCGAAGTGCATACTTTGGAGCGCACAGATATTCTGCGTGATCTGCGCTTAGGCGTGTATGACGTGTTGGTGGGCATTAATCTTTTGCGCGAGGGCTTGGACCTTCCCGAAGTTTCGCTGGTGGCGATAATTGATGCCGATAAAGAGGGCTTTCTCCGCAGTGAATCGAGCCTGATTCAGACAATTGGTCGTGCCGCTCGTCATATTGAAGGTAAAGTGATTATGTATGCCGATCGCATTACCGGCTCAATGAAGGTAGCCATTGAGGAAACTAATCGACGGCGCGAAAGGCAGACGGCCTACAACGAGGCGCACGGCATTACGCCGCAGGGCATTCAAAAAGCGATTGCGGAGCGTATGGCCGAGGAGCGGGAGGCTGAGCTAGCAGACGTACAGGCCTTGGATTTGGCGAAGATTCCGAAGGACGAGTTGAAGCATTTATTGAAACAGCTCAATGAGCAGATGGATTTGGCGGCAGCCAATTTGCAGTTTGAAAAAGCGGCCGAATTACGTGATCAGATTGCTGAAATTCGAGATTATCAAGCGGGTAAGGAGATACGCAAAAAATGAACCAATATAATCCAGAAAGTTATCCGCCCGTCGAAGAAGAGCCGACACGCGAAAATCCTAGGCTAGCAGAAGAGTTGAAGCGGATGCTGCAGGAAAATCAAGCAGAAGTCACCAGTGAGGCATCGCCACCTACTGCAGAAATAAGTCGACGTCTTTCAGAGCTGGATCCTTGGGTGGACGCTGCAGATACGCTCTCACAAAGTCGAGTTATGCGTAATTTTTTAGGTATGCTCATGAACTCTCCGAATGCGCCAGCTGAGGCTCAGACTATTAACGAGGCACTGGCACGCTTACATCAGGGAGCGGTAGATAAAAAATCGCTCGAGGGGCACGTATTGGCAGGCACGCTTCCGGACGGTAGTGCCGAGAGTTATGAGCAGATGGCGAGTCGCATACATGAGTCGATTCAGGCTGCTTTAACGGCATTGCAGGTAAGTCTTGATGCACTTACACAATCGCCACAATATGGAAGAACAGCCGGGGAATTAGAGGGACAGGTCGTGTCGCAAATCGTACAAGCTCGTGGACAATGACAAACCCAAAAGCAGCATGATATACTAGCTTCAAAGTAAGCAAAAGAGGGTTGAGTTTATGGGAATTATGGAGAGCCTAGGGTTTGGCCACCCGCATGAGGAAGATCATTCAGCGCCTGTAGTTGAGGCGCCAGTGCCAACTCCTCCAATGGAAAGCGGTGAGGCGGTCGCAACTGCAGCTACAACTGGGGAGACAACCGAAAGTGTGGAGCCAGCACATATGGATATGGCTGGTGCGGGCCCAGCTACAGTTGATTTGTCTAATATGCCAGTGCATCCAGCTGAAACTAGTGGCGAAGCTACGGATGGGTCAGATGTTAATGAGGGTGAGGTGCCACAAACTGAAGCAGTTAGCGTAACCGTTGAGGGTGGCGAGAGTTCTGAAGCTGAATCAGCGCCCAATACAGCCGAAACTGCTGTGTCGGTAAATGCGGGAGAATTTACTACAGCTGTGCCACCAGCAAGTGTAGAGAATGATTCACCTACGGTTGATATATCCAGCGGTAAAGATGCAGGTGTAGACACTTCAACTCAAACAGAAGGTGAGATGGTTAAATCTACAGATACAGGTCAGGATGCCAGTGATTCTGCTCTAGATCAACTTGCAGCTTGGCAGAAGAGTGATGCTGTTGGCGGGGTTGATGCTGGGCCTGAAGATACTCCTAAAGCAGATGATGCGGAAGTCGTTGTGGCTCCTGAGGTTACGCAAACAGAAGACGACTCGGCGACACAGCCAGAAGCAGTCGAGGTAGAAGAGAAGGCAGATGATTTTGCGGCAAAACTGGAAGCTGATGCTGCCGATGAAGTAGCAGCGATTGATGCCGAGGTTGCAAAAGCGCAGCCGGAAATTCATGCTATGGGCGGTGAAATCGCTACAGAAGAGCCTGAATTGCCCGCTAATACTGAGAAGACAGAGAAAGAGCCTGCAGCCGTAGTCGAAGATGCGCCGTTTCCGGCACCACCGGTTGAGCTAGAGTCAACCGAAACAAGTGCATCAGTTGAAGATGTAGAACCTAGCCAAGAGCAGGCAGATACTGATCCTTCGGAAATAGTTGGTGGTGGCGACGTGCATCTGGATAGGGCCGAGTACGTTGTGCCGGAGTCTGATACAGAAAAAACTGAAGCTCCAGGAGATGGCTCTGAAAAAGCCGAAGTAGTTGATATTGCGGCCGTGAGAGAGAATATTGCAAAAACCCGCAAAGCACTCGATGAACTTGATGAATCTCTAGGTAAAGCAGCTTAGTCATTCCATATAGGCAATAGTAGTAAAAACCGCCCAGATTGAGGCGGTTTTTAATGTGGTGGATAGCTGTGTTGCTTATCGAGGAGTGACGTTCCGGTCTATCCAGTTCTTTATCATTGGACCGATGGCTCGTAGCTTGTCGCTACGCTTTTCAGCATCATCTTCTCTAAGTGCCCCTTGTAAGACCGCTAACATAGCTTCTGGGTCGTTTGACATGTATTCGTAGAATGCCTGTGCTTCGGTGCCAGTTGCGGCTTCAGTGTCTAATTTACTAGGGGATAGTTGTTCATAGGCAGTTGTTGTTGGCGATTCAGCACCTGGTGTTGTGGGCTCTACGCCAGCCTTGCTAGAATTTGCCATTGCCTCCCAGTTGGGTGTCGGTGGGGTTGATGTAGTTTGGGCTGATCCAGTAGCAACAGCTGGTGCTACTGGTGAGTCTGGTGTTTCGATCGGTTTTGGCGCAAAGGGCATGTCTCCTGTGTGCGGAGTTGCAGGAACCACAGGCACACTAACTGCTCCGGGCATCACATCAGTTGGTAGTGCTTCTTCGGGTGGTGCAAGCTGATCGCCGGCTGCCGGCACGTTTTGATCGAGTGGTCTTTGATTGGCAGCGTCAAAAAGTTGGGCGGCATGCTGAGACGCTTCGCTCCCAACAGAAATTGGCGGCGGCGGACCTTGGGGTGCTTGTGTATCTGGGGCTCCAACTGGGGGCATCTAATAATTTCTCCAAATTAGTTATGTATTAGTATAGCTGAAAATGGTTATGAAGTGCAAAATCGTATCTTCAAGCGAGACTTGAAAAAACCTACAAACCTGCGTATAATCTGCGCCTAGTTTGATACATTTTGAAGAAGCCGATTTAATCAAGAGATAGGGGACGAGAATGCACGATAAACTGATTATTCGCGGCGCTCGCGAGCATAATTTAAAGAATATTAACCTCGAGATTCCGAGGGATAAACTCGTCACCATCACGGGGCTCTCAGGTTCCGGAAAATCTTCTCTGGCATTCGATACGATATATGCCGAAGGGCAGCGTCGGTATGTGGAGTCACTTTCAGCTTACGCCCGACAGTTTTTGGGGCTTATGGAAAAGCCGGATGTAGATCAGATTGAAGGCCTTTCACCGGCAATCTCGATTGATCAAAAATCTACCAGTCGCAACCCTCGATCGACAGTGGCTACAGTGACTGAAATTTATGATTACTTACGTCTACTTTTTGCGCGCATTGGTATTCCGCACGATCCAAAAACTGGCGAAGTATTGACCCGCCAAACACCTGCGCAAATTATTGAAGCGATAGAAGCGCATCCACAAGGAACGCGCATTGTGATTATGGCACCAGTCGTAAAGGGCAAGAAAGGCGAGCATCGTCATGTATTGGCTGAGTTGCAGCGGGCTGGATATTTGCGCGCGCGCATCGATGGAGATTTAGTTGATCTAGATGAAATTACTGAGCTCGAGAAACAGAAAAAGCACACGGTCGACGTGGTTGTAGATCGCTTAGTGGTTGAGCCGGAAAGTCATCAGCGTCTTGCCGAAGCGGTTGAGCAAGCTCTCAAGCTTGGCGAGGGTGTGCTGATCGTGCAGGAGCATGAGACTGAAAATGAGCAAGTGTATTCCGAGCACTACACCACTACCGATTCTGGTTTTTCGCTCTCAGAGATCGAGCCACGACTGTTCTCGTTCAATGCTCCTCATGGTGCTTGCTCGAACTGTACTGGGCTGGGGTCTTTGCGTGTAGTGGACTCAGAGCTTGTAATTCCGAATCAACGCCTGAGCCTTAACGAAGGTGCGATTCGCCCATGGAGCCGCACGACCAGCCGAATGACCTGGTATACCAAACTGATGGAGGCAGTGGCGGCTGTTCATGGCTTCTCGCTCGACGAGCCAATTATGAACCTCACCCACGAGCAGCTGATGAATGTACTCTATGGAACCGGCGATGAAATTATACAGGTGCCTGGTCCGGGCGGGCGTTCGTACTCCACAACTTTCGAAGGGGTGATCCCTAACCTCGAGCGCCGTTATCGTGAAAGCGAGAGTGATTTTGTGAAGGGCGAAATCGAAAAATACATGACGCACATGACCTGCCCTGTCTGTCGCGGCAAGCGCCTGAAGCCGGAAGTGCTGGCTATCACAGTCAATGATCGCTCGATTGCCGATGTGACAGAAATGTCGGTAGAAAAAGCCCTCGAATATTTCACTGGGCTCACGCTCAATGCCACGGATTCTAAGATTGCTAAGCAAATACTCAAAGAAATTTGTGAGCGCTTAACGTTCTTAAATGACGTTGGCTTGAGTTATCTCACTCTCGATCGTTCAGCAAACACGCTGGCTGGTGGTGAGGCTCAGCGAATTAGGCTGGCAACACAAATTGGCAGCTCGCTTATGGGGGTACTCTATATTTTGGACGAACCTTCGATTGGCTTGCATCAGCGCGACAATGATCGCCTTATAGATACTCTTCAAAGACTGAAGAGTTTGGGAAATACCGTAATTGTGGTTGAACATGATGAAGATACGATACGCGCGTCTGATTACGTAGTAGATATTGGCCCGGCCGCCGGCGTGCATGGCGGCGAAGTGGTAGCAGCTGGAACACCCGATGAAGTTGCTAAAGTGAAGGAATCGATCACCGGGCAATATCTTTCGGGTACAAAAAAAATTGCCGTACCAACTAAGCGTCGCCAAGGTAACGGCAAGTCGCTCAAGATTATCGGCGCCACCGAAAACAACTTGAAGAATGTAGATGTTGAGATTCCGTTAGGTAATATGACGGTTGTCTCAGGTGTTTCTGGGTCGGGGAAGTCTAGTTTGGTGAATGATATTTTGGCACGCAAACTGAGCCAGGAATATCACCGTTCTCAGGAGCCCGCCGGTAAGCATTCACGCATTGAGGGCACTGACAATTTAGACAAGGTGATTGATATTGATCAAAGCCCGATTGGTCGCACTCCACGCTCTAACCCCGCTACTTACACGGGTGCGTTTACCGACATTCGCGATTTGTTTGCTCAGGTGCCAGAGGCTAAGATACGCGGCTATGCTGCCGGACGTTTTAGTTTTAACGTAAAAGGTGGCCGCTGCGAAACGTGTAAGGGCGACGGTATTATTAAAATTGAGATGCACTTTTTGCCAGATGTGTATGTAACCTGCGAGACTTGTCATGGTAAGCGCTACAATCGTGAAGCTTTGGAGATAACGTACAAAGACAAGACGATTGCTGATGTTTTGGAGATGACAGTGGAAGAGGCAACTGAGTTTTTTGCAAATATTCCAACCATCTCGCGTAAACTAGGTACGCTCAATGATGTTGGGCTGGGATATATCCATCTTGGACAGCCAGCCACGACACTTTCTGGCGGTGAAGCTCAGCGCATTAAGTTGGCTTCAGAATTATCGCGTCGCGCAACCGGCAAAACACTCTATATCCTAGACGAGCCAACTACCGGATTGCATTTTGAGGATGTGAATCGCTTGCTCGAAGTCTTGCACCAGCTGGTAGAAAAAGGTAACAGTGTGCTAATTATCGAACACAATTTAGATGTGATTAAGTCAGCTGACTGGGTGATCGATCTTGGTCCCGAAGGTGGTTCTGGTGGAGGCACGATAGTTGCAGAGGGCACACCAGAAGCTATCACTAAAGTAGCTAAGAGTCATACGGGGCGCTATCTGAAGCGGCTCTTGTAGTCTTACATTTGCCAGATAAGGTCTGCGCAGGCTATCATAAGCTTAATGGAAAAGCCTGAAAAACAGACGCGTAAGATTTCTCCACTCGTTGTGGCATTAGGCTACCTGTTGGTGCTCCTAGCGGCACAGCTTATAGCCATATGGGTTGCGGGTAAGGTTTTTCCGGCCGTACCCTGCGGTCCGTTTGCAGACAAACCTTGCACCCCATACCCTACAACCGAAGGGCTTATGCTTGGTGCTCTCTTGCCACTTATTTTCTTACCTTTTGCCTTCATGCAATTTAAGCAGATTGTTATGTATGCAGGTGCATTGGTGCCATACAAGAAGCTCTTAGTGCTCTCGGTCTCTGCCGGTGTCCTGATATTTATGCTTTGGCAATGTATAGCCGGGCTCGGAGCTTTGTTGAGTCGGTGGTTCGGTTAGCGCGCAAGCCACATAGGCATATTGGCCGCAGTAAGCTCCACGCTGGCAGTTTGCCAAAAGGGCGCTTAGCTCTCGTTCTTGGAATTGGCTTGGTGCTCGTAGGAACCATTGCCACTCTCGTGACTTTTGCCAGTGCCGGTAGGGTTGATACTTTGGTGACGATTGGTGATGAGGCTGGCGGTTTTCATAACGCGCTAGTGGCAATAAATCCCGACAATGGTGCCAAGGTCGGTGCTCTAACCGCGCCCAGTTTACCAAATCTGAGTGGTTGCTCTCCAACGCAGCCAAAACCCTATCTATACGATGTGGCAGTCGATACTAATCGCGGAGTGGCGCTTGCTGGTCTGAAGCCATGTCAGGGTGGGCGGCTCAACGCCGGACAGGCAATTGCTCGCTTTAATGTGGCCACAATGCGTTTTGATCGTTATCTAGATGGACCCTCTGAAGGAGTGGTGGCGATTCGCAGTCTGGACACTGGTGGTTTTGCCGCCCTTAATACAAGTGGTGCTGAAGTATGGCTGTATTCAGCAGAGGGTGGCGTGCGTCATAAGGTTGGTTTAGCTGGTACGGCAACGCGATTTGGAGTTGCGTTTGGGAATATAGTTGTGGCGTATTCAGATGGCACAATCGACAGAATTAATGGTGATTCGGGCGCGCGTGAAAGACTTGGCAGCGCAGGATTAGCATTGCCGCGTCAGGCTGGAATAGACGGTTTGCGCGTACTGCAGGTTGGGGATTCTGTATACACATTAAGTCAGGCGAATGGCCAGTCAAATTTGGTGGCAATGAATAATCAGGGACAGGTACAGAGCTATAGTATGGGCAGCACGGCGACAAGCCTGGATGTAAATGCCAGTGGAGAAGCAATTATGGTTGCAACTGGTTGTCCAACTGGCACGAACTGTGGAGATAACCCCAATCGTCTCTATGCCTTTCAGGTTGCTACTAAGCAGTTTCAAAAAACTGCGCAGTTCGAATATCTTCCCCTGCAGACATCGCCTGCTCGCGTACGGTTCGATTCGGTTGGTGAAAAAATATATTTTGATGGTGTTGTGACGGGTTCTAGTGGTGTAGGTCAGCGGTTTGTCTTCTCATTGGAGCTGAATAGTACGCAGCTATTGTCGGCCCGGGTTGCGATTCCGTCTTCATCTTGGTTGCCTGTAGGAGTAGACCCAGGAAGCATTAATCTTGGCTCACAGACTCCGGCGGTAGATGTTCCGGCCGATGTTCCAAAAGGCGGTGGTATTGGATCTGGGGGCATTGGATCTGCGCCTGTCCCGCTGGATGAAATTGAACGATTGTTGGGGATGTCTATTTGGGAAATTGATTGGAGTAAAGTTACCGATGAGCAAATTCGGGCTTTTGGCTATGATCCGGCGGAAGTGCGTCGCTATGTGGCTCAGCTAAGGCTACAGGCTGGCAGCTCGGCCACTATTGGCGATAGTGAAACGATTACTTGTCGACTGGGTTCAACGGCTGGTGCCGATCAGATTGCTGCAATCGAAAGCGTGCTCGGTGTTTCGCTATTGCAGTTTGATTTTGACCAAGTGACCGATGACCAGATTCGAACCTTTGGCTATGATCCGCCGGAAGTACGTATGCTGGTTGCACAATACAAGCAAAATGCTGAGGCCTTAAAGCAAGGTGGTGGTGACCCATGCGCAAATACGTACACGCAAGACGCATTTGTAGTAAATCAAGGCTCTGATCAAGCAGCAGCAGCGAATGGTACGGTAACCCAAGTGACGGCGCAGACAAGGCTCGATTTGTTCAATGGTGGTTGGCTGGTGAATCTGCGCTGGCAGGCTCCGGGAGGCGCACAAAAATTTCATATTTATGGCCGTGACGAAGGAAGTCATAAGTTTGAGCGGCAACTGGCTTCAGTAAGCGGCTTGCAGCGTTCGGTAAAATTTGGTGGATTTAATCGAATTGCGCTACCGGCACTACATGATGCTGAATACACGCTAGCTGTCGTTCCTGAGCAGTCTGACGGCAAGCTAGGTGCGCCGACTGCTATCAAGACCCGTGTGCGTTGCTATGTTGTGTGGTGTCAGGCTACGGCAATTGTTAAATAAATGACGACTCCCCCTAGCCAATGTTGACTAGGGGGAGGTGCCCCGCTTTGGGCTGAATGATGTCATGGCTGGGCTTCCTTGCTGGTGCGGGGTCGTGATGGATGACGAAGGTGCGACCTGAAGGCCTCTTCGTTGTCGCTGATGGCCTGGATGTCTTCAGCGCTCAAGCTGAACTCAGATCTGAGTGTATGCTCGAGCTGGTTGGCTTCAGTCTGGAGCGCCTGATCCGGAAAGCCGCGGGAGTCCATCCGTTGCCAAACCCCAAGAAGCTGAGTGAGTGTCGCGGTGAGCTCGGACTTACGGTCGAAGCGATCCAGAAAAGCTGAAACATCGTACATCGTTCGCATGATTCACCTCCCTTCGAAGGCATGGTAGGTACAGCTTGCGCGCAATGGTACAATAAAAGTACAGAAATAGCAAGCGAAATTATCGCACAAGAAAGTTATTATGCCAGCCCCAAAGCATTTACAGGATCGTTTAAAAGAATTGCCCGATAACCCGGGTGTTTATTTGTACAAGGACACAGCTGGGCACATCATCTATGTTGGTAAGGCCTCGATCCTCAAGCGACGAGTGCGGTCATATTTCACGAAGAAGCATGCTGATATAAAAACGCCAATTCTAGTGAAGAATATAGCCAGTGTTGATTGGATTGTGACCGAAAGCGAAGTAGAGGCTCTGTTCTTAGAAGCTGAACTTATTAAGCGCTACAAGCCGCTCTATAATGTGCGAGACAAAGATGATAAAAATTTCATTTATGTAAAAGTGACAGTTCAGGAGGACTTCCCAAAAATTACAGTGGTCCGCCGACCTGCTGATGATAAGTCGAAATACTACGGCCCGTTTGTATCTTCGAGTATGGTGCGTGAGGCGTTGAGATATTTGCGCAGGATTTTCCCGTATTTTTCCGACTCACGTATGGTGCAGTCATCGGCTCTTGAGCATCAAATTGGTGTGGCGCCCAAACCAGATGTCTCGCGCGAGGAGTATCGCACCAACATTCGTCGCCTCAGCTTAGTTTTGGAGGGGAAAAGTACAAAATTAGTGCATGAGCTGGAGAAGGCTATGAGTGTAGCTGCAAAAAACCAAAAGTATGAAGAGGCTGCAAGCTTACGGGACCAGTATATGGCTCTCAAAGGCCTTGCGCGCAAGAGTATTTTTGGTGCCCAAGAAGAATTTGATATTACGACTGACCAAGCGCTTACGGGGCTCGCCGAGCGTCTAGGTTTGCCGACTGTACCGCGACGGATTGAATGTTATGACATATCTAACTTTCAGGGCGGTGATGCGGTTTCTAGTATGGTGGTGTTTGTGAATGGGGCACCGGCGCAGCGTGAGTACCGTAAGTTTAAAATGCGCAGTAAGGGGCCGAATGATTTTGCCATGATGGCAGAAACTATGCAGCGTCGATTTTCTGGGCGGCACACCGATTGGCCAAATCCAAACCTGATAATCATTGATGGTGGTAAGGGGCAGCTAGCAGCGGCTACGGCAGTGCTTGATGAGTTAAAAATTCATATTCCCACCGTTGGCCTGGCAAAACGACACGAAGAGATTGTGCAGCGAGCGAGCGATATAAAAAGTTCAGCTCAGATTAGCGCAACCGAAGTGCGTGAGGATGGTGAATTTAGGATTATTGCGCTTGATCACAGAAGTAAGACGCTGCAGCTCTTACAGCGAGTGCGTGACGAGGCGCATCGCTTTGCCGTAACATACCATACATCTGTTCGCGATACGCGCACCAAGCAAAGTGTGCTGGATACAATACCGGGCATTGGTCCGATTACCCGCAAGAAGCTCGTCCGTCGTTTTGGGAGTGTGATGGGAATTAAGGAAGCTTCATTGCAAGAGCTCAGCGAAGTAGTTGGGCCGAAGCTGGCACGTGTTATTAAAGAGAGGGTGTAATATGGCGCGATCAAAAAAATCACGGTTTGAAAAAGAGATTACTAAGGCTATGGCGCGCGACCGTAAGCGGACGGCTGAGAAAAAAATGCGAGTAACTGGGAAGGGAGTATTTACACTCGCAAGACTACAGGGCTCTTCTGGTGACTCGAAAAAAACTCGATAAACTGCTATAATAACCGCCGTTATGTTGAAACGAATTCTATTTTCTTGGCTCGTCAATATTGTTGGCTTATGGGTATCGGCACAGATCTTTGTTGGGAACATTACGTATGATGAACGGATCGGAGTTTTGTTGGTTGCAGCCCTGATTTTCGGTATTGTTAATGCACTGATTCGTCCGCTGGTTGTGCTGCTGAGCTTGCCGGCTATCATGTTAACACTTGGGGTATTTATGCTGTTTGTGAATGCTGCCATGCTGTACATTACAAGCTTCCTCTACCCATCGTTCCAGGTTAATAAATTCACCTCAGCCATTGGTGCGACAATTATTGTTTGGCTGACCAACTACTTGTTTACTGTGCTATTTTCACGCTCAAAGGAGGCAAACTAATGCTAGCGTTTCTTAATGTTCTTACCGTCATCTCAGCAATCCTTATTACTATAGTGGTATTAGTTCAGAATCAAGGAAGTGGCTTGGGTGATGCCTTTGGTGGGAGTGGTAATGTTTATCGTTCTAAGCGCGGCTTCGAAAAAGGTCTGTTCGTTTTTACCATCATTCTTGGCATCATATTCGTTGGTAGTATTTTAGCCCGATTCTTGGTTGCTTAAACAAAATTTTGTGATTATTTTCAGGTTGGACTGGAAGGAGCTATGAGTTCATATTTGTCATTTAGGATGCATCGCGCTAGACGCAAGATGACTCGACAAAGCAAGATACTAAGTACGTGGTTTGGCAATTATGTCGATCGTCACGTATATGGGGCTTGGCGAAAGTTAGGACTGATGCGCTGGCAGTTTGCTGCTTGGGTGCTCATTATTGTGATTAGTTTTTTTGGCATGTATCGCGGATTCGCTAGCCTTCAAAAGCAGTGGTTGGTAGAGCAGGCTGTGGCTGGGGGTGTCTACCGCGAAGGTTTGGTGGGGCGTGTTCGACTTGTGAATCCGCTGTATATCGAGAACTCAGCAACTTCCGATGTTGCAGAACTTGTGTTCTCGAAGCTCATTCGTACCCGAGATGGGGTTTTTGTTGAAGGTGATTTGGCGAGCAGCTGGGAAGTAGCCCCCGACAAGCGAACATACACTTTGAAATTACGTGATGATGCCCGTTGGCATGATGGTGTTCCGGTTACCGCTGACGACGTGGTCTTCACCATTCAGGCAGTTCAAAATCCCGATACGCGCTCAACTCTGGCGGCCAACTGGGAAAAGATCCAAGTTTCAGCCGTCGACCCACAGACAGTGCAGTTTAAGCTACCAGCAAGCTATAGCGGATTTTGGGCGGCTTTGGCACAGGTTGGAATTTTGCCAAAGCATGCACTCGATCAAATCCCCGCAAGTCAGTTGCGACTCACGAGCTTTAACCAGCAGCCAATAGGGAGTGGTCCGTTTATCCTAGACGATCTGGATATAGCCAGCGAGACCATAACACTGCGCCGCTATGAGGAATATTTTAAGGGGGTACCAAAGCTTGATGAAATTGAGTTTTTGCAGGTGGATGACACAGAGGCCTTGGTGGATGCCTACGCTAAGAGGCGTATTGACGGTATGAGCCAGGTGGATCCGGCACAGCTAGCGAGCGTGGAGGAGTTTGGCGATTTAGAGGTGCAGCGGTATCGCATGCCAAGCTATGTCGGAGCCTTTTATAATGTTAAGCAACCAGCGTTGGCTGCAAAAGATGTACGTATTGCTTTGAATCAGGTTATCAACCGAGGTCAAGCTCTTAACGACGTAATTCATAATGAGGGGAATGTGACGCACTATCCAATTCCGGCTGGATATCCAGGATTTAATCAGGCTGCTCGGCGTATTGGTTATGACCCGGATGCCGCTAAGGCTGTGTTGTCTGGCAAGATTACGGCTCCATTGCGCTTAGTTACCGCAAATTCGGGTACATATCCTGAGCTTGCTCAGAAGCTTGCCGAGGCTTGGAAAACTGCTGGTGTTCCAGTAGAAGTTATTTCTGTCGATACATTTACTTTGCAGCAGAGCTATATTCGTCCACGACAATATGATATTTTGCTTTACGGTCAGGATATTGGCGCCGATAGCGATGTCTTCAGTTTTTGGCACTCCTCACAAGCTGCTGATCCTGGCTTGAATGTTTCTCAGTATGCTAATAGGGATGCAGATGCAGCTCTGGAGCAAGCGCGGTTCGGTAAGGACCCAGCTTTTCGCGATGCAAAATATCGAGAGTTTGTACGTATTTGGGCCGAGGACGCTCCCGCGCTCTTGCTTTATTCGCCTACTTACCTGTATGCTCATACTGCTGCGTTAACAGGAGTAACTCAGGAAAAATTGGTGACACCAAGTGATCGTTTTCGAGCAGTAGAAAACTGGGCAGTTAAATCAGATCTTGCTCCGATTAAGCAAAAATAATCTGCGGATGTGGTGGAATTGGTAGACACGCTGGCTTCAGGTGCCAGTGAGAGCAATCTCGTGAAGGTTCGAGTCCTTTCATCCGCACCAAACTTAGGGCACCCCGAAAGGGGTGTCTTAAGTTTTGACTGGTGAGAACGAGAACCGTACGGCGAAGCCGAGGTTCGCTAATAAGGAACACACGCAGAAGCTTGCTTCGAGTATGTGACGAAATTATACAAAGTAGTCCTTTCATCCGCACCAAGCCTTTTACTTAACACGATAGCCAACATATACTAGTACTATCTCGCACCTCAACCTTTTGAAGGAGTCCAAACATGGCTCGTTCACGAATTCGACTGACTGTTACAGTGCATGATCTCGTGGAGGGGATTATGTGTATGGCCGCACTTAGGCAACGCTATTTCGCTCCGTCTCGTGATAGAACTCGAGATTCAAGCCCATCATTTGATCTTTCAATGTGGCAAGCTTATGAGTGGCTGGAATACGAGTATGACAAAACGGGCCGGAGTGATGAAATTATCTTCAGGGTTCGCCCGCATGAGATCTATGGAGATAGTCCGGTTGTGCATGGTGCCGTGCAGATGCAGCTAGGCTATGCTTTTCGCACCTGGGCTCCAGGCTATGGTATCTTTGAATGTCGTCTTAATGAGGCTCAGTTGCGGCGAGTGCTCGAACACAATGCTATTTCACAGCAGTTGCTCTCGGAGCTTACAGAGCGCTTCATGCAGGAGTATGACTGGGCACATGAAGAGCGTACATGGCCGCCAGGCTTCTCGAGGTGAGCACACTATCCCAGGATGTTATTTCCTGGGTTTTTTGTAAAAAAAATCCCACCACATAATTGCTGCGGTGGGTTCTTGTCACGGCCGGCTGTCGCTCTTGCTCACCAAGAAGCGCAGGACTTTCTCGGTGTAGTTGAAGTTGATGCGCAGTTTCTGGCCAACTATGACGAAGCGGCCGACTGAGATTTCGCCAGGCGGTCGCGCCGTGCGATATCCGCGATTGGTGGAGCTGGTCATCACCATCACGCCCGAGATATCGAGGCTGTGTTGGCGGCTCTCATCGGTGAGGCTGATGAACCACTTGTTGCCTCCCCCGCATTCCAGGGTGAGAACTTGGCCGAGGCAGAGTGTTGCGATGTCGAACTTGGTTTCGGTCGACGGGGCTTGCGTTGGCTGTAGCGTTGCGGTCATACCGCCTCCTACTCAAGGGTGCAAAAACGCCCGAATTTCGGGTGTACAGATAATACAACAACAGCTATCTGATGTCAATAATTTACAACAGTGCTATTGGGTAACGAACCAGAAATCTGCGTTTTCGTCGCTACTACGATCCCAGGTGTAGTAAGGTGTGAAGAATTGCCAGAGGTTTTTGTAGTAATTCTTGGCAGCAAGTTGGTGTTCATAGCTGCTTTCGGCGGCACGCTCAGGATTGTTGTTAGTCTTATCAAGGCGAGCATTGGCGGGTAGGCCTTCTATGACGCGCACGCAGTAGCTGTTGCCGGCAGGTAGCTCAAAGCTATATACGCCTCCCGAGCCAGTTGCAGTAGTAACGCCGTCAACACAGGTAATCAGCTTAACATTTGGCACAAGTTTGCCGTCTACATAGACCCGACCCTGCACTTTAACGTTGTAGGCAGCTTTTGGCGGGCCAACAATTGGATCTTCGGCTGGCTTTGAGCTAGATTGACCGAGCTTTGGCAGCTTGAGTGGTACTACGCCAAGCGGACGGGCAGCAAGTTCATCGGTGCGCCAACATTTGTAACTAGCATTCCAGGGCTGACTACCTCGGCGGGCAAAAGTATTATAAAAAGCTTGATCCTGAACTTCTGGTGGTGCTTGGGTTGGATTTGGATATTGGGCGGCAAGTTCGGGACCTACAGCACCCTTCCAGGTGCGAACGTCGAATTGGTAGGCGCCAAAGTTTCCAGAGCCATTGGAGGCTGTATAGCGGCCCTGGCTGTTTGGTCCAGAGCCGGATTCGCAGCCAGCAATGCGGGCGCGCCAGAACTCGGCGTTAGTGTTTACGACTGGAGTTGAGCTGGCGAGGGAGGCGTAAATAAGAATGCTCCCCGCAGTAGCAAACAGGCCCAGCACCATAAATAAAATTGGCTGCTTGAAGCGCTGCACTTGACCGAGAGAGTGCTTATTACGAGTCGCCTTGCTAGTATTTGTCTTCGCCATATTACTTACGTTTATATGCTTTAGCTTAGCTTAAGATATCGCTATCTGTCAAAAATGCTTGTGCTATTTTGCACGTCACAACGAAAATTGTTATGCTACATAGTGATATGACCAATTTCTATGAAAGACTTCGCAGCTCTACCACTGGCGAAGTCAGCGTAAACAAAACTACTCGAGATTTCTTCTCAACCGACGGCAGTGTCTTTCGTGTAATGCCGCAGATTGTTACATATCCGCAAAATGAAGCCGATGTTTGCGAAACAGTTGTGCTTGTGGCTCAAGAAGCTGCGAAGGGCAATGTGATCCCAATCACAACTCGAGGAAAGGGAACCGATCAGGGCGGAGCCGCACTTGGTGATGGCCTTATGATGGTAATGCCGGCGCATATGAATCATTTTATTGGCATGACAAAAGAAACTATTACTATCCAGCCGGGCATGATCTATAAGGATTTACAGCATCTATTGCATAGCCACGGTCGTTTTATGCCGCCGTATCCAGCGAGCATCGATTTTGCCACGATTGGCGGAGCCGTTGCGAACAACTCGGCTGGTGAGAAGACGGTTAAATATGGTTCCACCCGCGATTATGTGGAAAGTTTGCGCGTAGTACTGGCGAATGGGCTCGTTATCGAGACGCGCCGTTTAAGTGCTAAGGAATTGCGCCAGAAACAGCGACAGACTGATTTTGAGGGTCATATATATCGTAATATTGATTATTTAATTGAAGAAAATTGGGATCAGCTTGCCGAGGCGTACCCTCGGGTGAGTAAAAATTCAGCTGGCTATGATTTGTGGCATGTGAAGGGGCCGGATGGCAGTTTTGATTTGGGTCAACTTATAATAGGCAGCCAGGGTACGCTTGGTGTAGTTACCGAGATCACATTGCGACATGTACCATATAATCCGCAGACACATCTGATTGTTGGGTACTTTGAGGATATGGAGCATGCGGCTCGTGCGGTTGAGCTGATTATGCCGCTCAAGCCGTCGGCGCTAGAAGTTGTCGATAAGCATCTACTCGAATTCTTGCATGAGCATGATCCGCAGCAGATTCGTGGCATTCTTCCGGACAAAATGCCTGGCATTGTGCTGTTGGTGCAGTTTGACGATCCAAAAACTCGCCTGCAGGCCTCAAAAACCAAGAAAGTTGAAAAAGTCTTTAAGGAGCTTGCCTTCGATTCTCGTGTTGCCACTGATCCAAATGAGCAGATTAAGCTGTGGAAGATTCGCCGTGGCGCTGCAGCGATTATTTGGAAATTTAGAGGTGCCAAGAAAGCTTTGCCAATTATCGAGGATGGTGTAGTGCCTTTGGAGCAAATGCCAAAGTTTATTGAGCAAGTGTATAAGATGTTTGAAAAATATAAGCTCGATATCGCTGTTTGGGGACATGCTGGTAATGCAAACTTCCATATGCAGCCGTTTATGAATCTTAGTTCCCAGGTTGATCGCAAGAAGATGTTCGAGCTGATGAATGAATTCTATCGTATGGTGATTGAAATGGGTGGCTCTACTTGCGGTGAGCACAATGATGGTCGTTTGCGCGCACCATACCTCAAGCGCCTCTATGGCGAGCATCTATATGGTGTGTTTGAGGATGTTAAAAAAGTGTTTGATCCGCTCGGTATCTTCAACCCCGGAGTTAAGATTGGTGTTAGTCTGAAGGATTTGCCAAAGCAGTTGCGCAAAGAATATTCTATGAAGCACCTGGCTGATCATTTACCAAATAATTACGATAACTAGGAGAGTATATGGCACGTACTATTAAGCGTAAAGACGACTGGGGACGACTTGTTGGTCTGGTTATTTTCTTATGGTTTCTCATTTTAACCTATCTAGGTAATCTTTTTGGTCAGTTAGGCTTGGGGCTGCTCTTGTTTGTAGGAGGCATATGGACATTAGCGCGCAGCAAGGATGTATGGGAGACATATCGAGCAGACTGGAAGAAGCTGCCAAAGTCGCAGAAAACCCAGTGGAACGAACCAAAAGAACTCTATTACTATATTAATATGCTAGTGCTTATTCCGCTCTCAATTGCTCTGGGCTTAGCCCTCATAATCCTTTCTTACACGGCAATTATTTAGGGGCTGACAAGCTAGTAATAATCTGGTAGAATAATCTCTGCTGTTTTAAAAAGATGCACACTTTGCGGACGTGGTGGAATTGGTAGACACGCTAGCTTGAGGGGCTAGTGCCTATTTTTCAGGCGTGGAAGTTCGAGTCTTCTCGTCCGCACCAAAACAAGAACCCCGGTAAGGGGTTTTTGTTTTGGTATGTGATGTGTGGTACTCGAACTTCGGTCGGCGTAGCCGTAAGGGCGATACTGACGAAAACGCGCAGGAGCTTGCTCCGAGCACTTGAGGAAAGAATATAAAGTAGTCTTCTCGTCCGCACCAAATAAAGAACGCCCATCGGGCGTTTTTTATTTTGGAATAATTTGTTACTTACGAAGTTGTCTGTAGAGGTAGGTGTAGCCAGCTACGGTTACCGGGAGCGTGATAACTACGCCAACCACAAAAAAGAGTATGCCTGCAATATTGAGCAGAATCATCACGAGCCAGTAGCTCAAAAGATCCCATTCATATCCCTCTACTAGCTTAGCCGATTCTTCGAATGATTTACCGATGCTGAGCTTTTTATCTACCAAAAGATAGGTGGCGAATTGGTATTTTAGCCCCCAATACACACCAGGAACAATAAATAAAATGAGGCCGCCAATTACGAGGAAGAGGTAAATGAGGGCGGCAGCTAGGTAACGACCAAATAAGTTCAAGCGGAACAGGTCGGCTAGACTAGTGTCTTTTTTATCGATGTGTTGCAGGGTGGTGCGGACCATTCCAAGGGTGACAAGTGCGATTAGTGTGATAAAAATACCGCGAATAACGGGTGTGTACACACTGTTGTCAAAAAAAGCCGCAAAAACTGATGGGATAAGATTAAAAAGCAGGATGAGTAAAGCCAAGGTTAAGTAAAAGCCTACATACTTGCTAGTGGCTTTCCAGCCGTAGCTTAGGGCATCAGTAATTGAGAGATGTATCTGCTTACGGGGCATGGTGTGTCCTAAAAAACTTATGCTTAGTCTAGAACAATGTGCATAAAAAGGCAATCTGGCCAGATTGGGGGTCTTGAACTGTGGTTGTTTTTCTGTTATGCTATTCAGTCCTAGTACCTTCACCAAGACCCCTCAAAAAGGAGTTTCTTCGCGATATGCAGGCCACAAGAACCAGTGTGAACAAGGCTGTCCGTAATTGCCGTCGAGCCATTCAGCATCTTCGTCTCGCTCCAGCACCGCGTGAAGCGAATCTGCTCGAGAGATGTCGTCGAGCCACGCTCATTGCTGATCATTACCGAGATCGTTACGACCACGTTGCCGAAGAACGTGATGAGCTACGACGGCAGGTTTCGGATCTCGAGGCTGAAGTGACCCGCCTCACTGATGAGGCTATTGTCTTGCGCCGTCCACCCCTCGAGGTTTCCGGCGTCGCCCGACACGTCTCCTGACCGCTGGTCAACAAAAAGCCCCCAGAGTAATCTGGGGGCTAATCTTTTACTAATTGGTGGGCGAGGAGGGACTCGAACCCTCAAGCCTTGCGGCAACGGATTTTAAGTC
>CAZOVH010000005.1:0-55481 GCA_964583675.1 uncultured Candidatus Saccharibacteria bacterium | reverse complement strand
ATTGCGGGACCATATCGCTAGGGACTACGGTCACCTTTGGTGTCCGTGATGGCTGAGCAGACAGGTCTGGTACAGTTTAACAGGTTAAAATGGGACAAATGAGACACGAAACAGTTAATCTGGGAATGTCTCATTAATGATGTTTATATTTGCAATTCCTTATAGATTATACTGTCGTCACTGCTGATTTCAGACTCAAATTCGTAAGACTTCCATTTACTCTTTGCGTTGTAGAAGTAAAAGCCAACTTTTTTGTCTTTGGGGAGTGGGCCTAGCTTAACAAGAGAAGACAATTTAATAACGCTCTCCTCAATTTCAGAATAAATATATACAAATTCATTGGTCAGAATTCTAGACGTAGCAAGAACTATGCTCTTATTCGGAAGTATTGGGTTAGATCCTTTCAAAACTTTGACGTCGTAACGAATTTCAGCTTCATTTATATTTGTAGATGAATCATAGGCAATCAAGGACAAGTTACTAAAAATTGCAAGTAATGGTTTTTTCATATCCGCCAGAAGTTGGAGTGAAGATTCATAGATACTTTCGGGTATATCAACATAAGGTCCGTGGCCTTTGGTGCCATTTCTGAGATTTACCGCCTTCTCTAATGTATTAGTGATTGATGAATCTACCACCTTCTGAAGGAAATCTTCTGACGCAGTACCGAATGCGCTTAATATATTTGCTTTATAGTCAGAGTCTTTGATGCTCAAGACTCTTTTTATGAACTTGTTTGAGTCGTTAAGGAACAAAATCCAGCCACCAAAATTTGAACTCGATACGACGCTTGGTAGCTTTTTGCCAACTTCAGTATCGGATTTAAACTTTTCATATAGCGCTTGATCAGAAACATACGCACCAAGATGTATGGCAGTAAGCAATTCACTAGTTGCTTCGAAAAAGTGAAGCAGTAAATCGTACCTCTTGTTTAAATCGTTCTCGTTATAGAATCGCTTTAGGATACTGGCCAGCGGATATGGTAATTCTTCAGTCCACGCATCTTCAGGTGCCTTTTTAATGAGCTCTTTCGCGTCTTGGCTAATAGCAGCATGTGAAGCTGGATAATTCCATAATTTGCTCTGAAACTCAGTCGCTTGTTCAGCGACAGCCGTTAGATCACGATGTAGGCCAATTATCTGTAGCTGCTCCTTAATTTCGGGCAATGGTATATATAAACCCTCCTCCCTTAGTGAGCTTAAGCTCATTGAAGGTATAACACTTCCTACAAACTTAGATTCTCGTATTAATACACCGACATAACTGTTTAAGTAATTTGCAATGTATTCGATATTCAACTGTGCATCTTCTTTGAACGTGATTTTGTAATAATTTTTAGGGTTCTTTAGTTTCGAATCAGTTAGGTTGACGAGAACTGGGCTTCTACCAATCTTTGGTATGTATATTGAGTTTAGGGCAGGCTTTTCATCATCTTTTATTGCCGCTATCTCTGTGGCAAATTGATCTGAAAGTATATTAACCGGGTCATATCCAGATTGTTTAATTTGCTTTTCGACAACCTTGTTTATTTTTAATGACTGGTAACCTTTAAAATTATTCGACTCTACGATATCTCCTATTTTTGTTTTCCCGGTTTCCAAAAAATACTCAATATGACTAGCTATATCATCTATTTCGAATGGGGTGTCAATTTTAAGCACCAACATATTCTTAGTGCTTGGTTTTTTAGTGATAAACAGCAAATTTATCTGCGCCGCTGTCTGAGGAAAAGCTATCTTAGGTAATACAATATTTGCTTTTATACTTACTCCGAAAATATTGAGCACATCAATGAACCCTGACGAATGGTATATGTAATTCGGTACCACAAGTATTGCTATGCCATCATCTGTAAGCTTTTGTAGCATTAAGGCAAATAATCCCTCGGTGATATTTAGTCTCGATAAAAGATAGTCTTCGTCAAGTCCAAGCTGTTTAGCGTCTAGTTTAATACGAAGCTTCTTGTTGTATCCGAAAGGAGGAACTGACACTAAAAAATCAATATCATTTATATCATTAATAACATTCTGTATTTCCTGTTCAGTTTCGAAGCTATAAAGTTTAGTCTGCTTTGGTAGTTTGAGTTCAGCTAGATTATTTTCATTTAGCCTACCCAAGCTTGGGACTAACGTAATCTTTGCATTAGGTTGGATTTTCTTATTCTCTATGATCCTCTGAACATCGAGTTTTGGATAGGTCACTACAACATTCTTGATTTTATTTGGTCCCAAATAATCTATAAGCGAATTGATTATTTTTATTACTGGGTTAGGCATCGTGAATTCAGCCATTGCTCGGTCACCAAACCTATAAGAATGTTGGTCATTATCCATAGATAGCATTATAGTTTAAATAATGATATTAAAACAAAATTAAATCATAAGATAATTTTTTTGCCATCGGGAGTGGTTAGTGTGTTTGCATTATCGGTGAATTTAGTTCTATAGTGCTTTGGTTTCAACTTTCCGCTCTTGATAACTAACTCTTTCATGGCTTCTTCGCCCTCGTAGGCCTTCACGCGCCCGTTCAAGTACCCAAGCCGATATGATATGCCATCGCTCATAAGTCGCCAGTTAGTGTCGCTTAGAGCGCTATCAACTAGCTTTTTCAATGTCTTTCTGCTGTCGTTATCGTTACGATTGGGCTTACTATCCAAACAGCTGAAGCCAACATACACATCACGACCCATTTCAGGTTTATCTAGGTGAAATTCAACATAGCCAGCCTTTTCAAGTACAGGTGCAAGTAGTGGCACTAATTCAGCAATCTTTGGCTTATTCATTTCCTTTACGGCATCATAAACGTGCTTGTTGTCTTCACGTTCCTTAAACTCTTTGCCAAGCTTAGCCATTTCTATAAAGTCATGTCGCATTTTAAAGAGTCGATCACGGAACTCTTTGTCTTCTAGGAAGAAGTGTATGCGGTCGGTAGCAAAATCAGGATCGGGCTTTTCTTTCTTAACTGATAAGTCCATTTTGTCTTTGAAGCTATGCTTACATGATGTGCAAGTATAGGTAATAGTGATAGCGTTCTTAGTTTTAGTGGTTTTATGCGTAACTTCTGATTTACATTTGGGGCACAGGGTAGGTTTTATTTTCCAAGCAGTACCATCTTCCCAAAAAGCACTATTTTTATCGCAGTGCGGGCAATGCAGCATAAAAAGCACCTCTTCAGGGTCATCTATTTTGTAGTCTTCGCCCCTGTGCATGAGGGATTTATCGGTTATTCGTAGGCCGTGCTTGCCACAGTGATGGCAATAAGGCTCTTCTGTCAGGCGAGCCGTGGTTATTTGCTCGTCTTTAGCTTCGTCTCGCTCCATCCATTCACGTATGTGCTGATCGCGTTTCTCGTAACGTTCAATCAGTTCATTGCCAACAGTCTGCATATAGAAGACGTTTAGTACAAAAACATTGCCGGGTCTGTCGATCTTTTCGTCTTTGGGGAGCTTCTTTTCAAAATCTTCGTAAAAATCGTAATAATAACCGATGCCACGGCGAGCAGATTCTACGGTTAATTTATCATAGAGGTCTTCGTAGTATTTGCGCTCTTTAAGGTGTGTATACACACCTATATTTTACCCCCAACAGACAACTATTTCTTGCTACGTTTGAGAACTATAGTTCCGGTTGTTTTTCTGTCAGTCCAGTAGTCACCCTTTAGCGTTTCGTACTTCGCGGTCTTTCCGTAGACTAGCTTTGCCGAGCCGTAGTGAATAGCGCTACGGTGCTTGACCGTTGCATCCGGGTCTGACTGGTAGGTGTAGTTAATTTCAGCAACACGTCGGTGCGGGTCGCAGCTGATTTCGGCTATGATACTACGGCTCTCCATCTCGTTAGTCGTAAAGTCTATTGTAATAGTAGTAAGGTCTTGTTTGATTACAGCTTTTGTATCTATAGGAGCAATAATCTTACCTGTCTTCTCATCAACCCAAGTACTTTGCAGGGTACCTTCCCAGTTACCATTTAGATTCGGAATCATCACTAGCCAGCGTCTAAAAAGTGGTAACTTCCACAGCCATTTTTTAAACAACTCCCACAGCAACCAGTTAACACCAGCTATCGTGCCAACCATGCCAAAGGTATTGATATTAAGTCCAATCACAAGATTTTGTACTTTGACGAACACCAAAACCGTAGCTATAGCCACCAACGCGGATAGCCAAACCAGTTTTTTGTAATCAACTCTGTTCATTACCGGATGCTCCCAAGGTACTGGTCGGTATCGTTAACAAAGGCGAGTGCACCTTCTCGTGTCCATTTCTGTGTTCCACGGAATAGGTATTTTAGTTCGTTTACCTCGCCCCATTCGCCAACTAAATCAGCCGAAGCTAGATGCGCTTTCAGAAAGGTCAACACATTAACAATGTCATCTAAATAATTATCAAAACCGAAATGATCATCCGGCACGTTCCACAGCAGTGATTCGATCAAAAAAGACTGAGCATCGTGGGCATACTGCGTACCAGAATCTTTCATGGCTTCGCGAGTACGCTTTAGAATTCGCACCATTTTTCGGTACCTACGAGCAGTATCCTCGTGTTTAGTAAGACTGTTGTTGTAGTTATGATGCGGCCAATTGATAACCTTGCCGCCGTTTTTCGGCATTATCTCAATGCCGGGCAAGTGGTTGCCATCAAGGCTATACCGTCGATGCTCAAAAGCAGGGATAACATCAGCATCAACGCGTGAGCTAGAGACTGTATTTCGGATGCGGATTGCTTTATTGCCAGTGACATCAACATCAGGTATACCAAAGTGACTTGTTAGCGCAAGTTCTACGTTGCGACGAAATTCTTTGAAGCTGTAGTCGACGCTATGATTGCCAAAGGTTGAATTGTCTGTGCCTACGGGGTAGTTGGTGAAAAATACATTATTAGCCTGGACACATATATCTATATCGCTTGTAGCGCGAATATTAGTGTTCATTTTTACGCTACCCTTAGCAAATACTTTAGCACCACTCACGCGGGGATCGCCGGATTTACTAATGGCCTCTCGTATCATGCGCTCTGTTCTGTCTATTCTGTCTTGTTCCGAGCTACTTGGCCTTTGCGCCCAAGCTCTAAGCGTATCCTCTAGTGCCATCACTTACCGTCCCTCTAGTTTCAACAACATCCACAGCCACACCCTGTATCGCGAAGTCCTCAACCATAATTAATTTTTTATGTATTGGGTTTTTTGAAACTGGCTCCAATACCCAGTATCCGGATTCTTTATTAAGTCTCTTGATAGTCGCATTATCACCAACAAGCGCAACAACCTTCTGGCCAGCCTCGCCTACATCCTGCTTTTTAACTAAAACAAGGTCACCTTCGTTAATACCGGCGTTGTTCATGCTGTCGCCAATTGCTCTTAGAAAGAAATAATTATTAGCACCGCCTTTTAACTTAGAGGATTCATACGGTACGTAGGCTTCTACATTTTCTTCAGCTAAGAGCGGTACACCGCAGGCAACATTGCCGACAAGCGGTATATTGGCAAAATGTTGGTTAACAAGCTCTAGTGAACGGCTTTGGTGCTTCTCGGCTACGAGGTAACCCTTCTTCTTGAGCTCAATAATATGACGCTGAACGGCACTGGTATGCGAGTAACCTAGTTCTTCACGAAGCTCTTCGAGTGTAGGCGAGTGACCAAGCTCTGTTTGTAGGGCTTGAAATGCAGAAAATACGGACTTTTGCTTCGGAGTAAGTGGCTGCTGGTTCATACTTACCATTATATTACACTTGTAGTGTAAATACAATCGGTGCTACTATATATAGCGTATGAGTACACAGACTAATTTAGTAGTTTTACCACCGATGCAAGCACTTATGCCTACTTTAGATCTGTTGAATCAACGGAATAAAGCAATAATCGATTCCCTCAGCTTAATTAACAGTGGTCAGATAATGGCAGTAAACAGATCAATCCAGGCTATGCTTACTCCTTACGTTCAAATGCAAGAATCACTCAAACAGCTAGCCGATATAATGAACAGCCAAGTAGCTGAAGCACTAAAATCCGTAACCGCCGTCAGAATTAATATTGAATTTTATGTACCACCAGTTAAATCTATTCAGCGAACAATTTCTGTACCTTCTACGTATGTAGTGGCACCATTAGGTTCATCAGTGATTAGCGTTCGGTTCGATGAGCTTGGATTTGTGTGGGTAAACGGAGAAAAAATTGTGAGGGCCAATGCGAGAGGCTCTCAACATGGCCGTTTATTCAAGTATTTGGAAGCTAAAAAAGGTACATATGTCACTAAAGCAGAAATGAAGCAGGCAATGAATCAGGCATCAAGTGCCGACCAAGCTATAAAAGACATACAGAAAGTGCTTAGAAGTCATGGCTTTGAACTCGATTTTGAACGTGTTCGTGGTGATGGATTAATGTACCACGGCGTCATTCGACAACAGTAGTTTCCCCTAATAATCCCCAAAGTTCCCCTGTTAATCCCTTAGGGGATTTTTTTGTTTATACCTACGATTGGCTTGTCATAACTTAACAAAAGGAGCAAATATGACAAGTAAACTATCAATACAACAGGTGAAAATCGGCGACCTAAAACCAGCCGAGCATAATCCGCGCAAATGGAGCGACGAGGCAATTGAACAGCTGAAGGACAGCATCAAAAGTTTTGGCTTAGTAGATCCGATATTAGCCAACGGTGCTAAAGAGCGCAGGAACGTGGTAATCGGTGGCCATTTCAGGCTAAAAGTGGCTAAAGACCTTGGCTTCACCGAAGTACCAGTTGTCTATATAGACATACCAGATGTATCGCGCGAAAAGGAGCTATGTTTACGGCTGAACCGTAACCAAGGGGAATGGGACTGGGAGTTGCTGTCGCAGTTCGACGAAACACTTTTAGCGGATATTGGTTTTAGTAGCGAAGAAATGGATATCATATTCGATCTAGATGATGTGGTGCCAGAGAATTTTGATCTAGACAAAGAGCTAAAGAAACTGGATATCAAGTCAGTAAAGGCTAAAAAGGGCGACGTTTACAAATTGGGCGAATCTCGGCTGATGGTTGGTGACAGTACTGTGCCTGAAGATTTCGATAAGCTCATGAATGGCGAGCTCGCGGACATGACCTGTACGGATCCTCCCTACATATTAGATTATCTACACGCCAAACGCGGTGGTAAGCCTACTACTGGATTTGGGGCAAAAAAGAACCGTCGATACCTAGAAACAGATGAATTACCAGACAATTTTACAGAGCTGTGGATGGGTAATGTAGCGCGCTATGCCAAGCCCGATTACAGCATCATAGTTTATGAAAATTGGAAGAACCTCCGCGTTATATGGGCTGAGATGGAGAAATATTGGAAGGTTAAAAACATGATTGTTTGGCACTTACCCAATAGACACCAAGGCTTTAGCGCAAAGTATAAGTTCTTCAGTAAGCACGATATTGCGATGGTTGGTGGTAGTGGCACAGTGCACTATAACCACGACGAAGAGTCCGAAGGTTTGCAAGAAGAGTATGAAACTGCCTTATACGCTATTGCTGGCAAACCCCAATGGGAGGGCTACAAGGGCGGCAAGAAGTATCAGCCTACTGACTTTATTGAATACCAAGCCAGTGACGAAAAGAGTTCTGGCCAAGGCGTTATCTTTGGCACTAAGCCAATTGAAATACTGGTGCCCTATATAAAGGTGCTTACCAAGCGCGGAGATCTAGTAGTTGAGCCGTTTTGCGGGTCAGGATCCACGCTTATAGCAGCCACCAAACTAAAACGCCGATGTTACATCATGGAGAAATCCCCTGTATACGCAGAAGTTGCGCTAAAACGGTGGGAAAAGCTAACGGGCTTAAAGCGTGAGCTACTGCCATGAGTAGAAATATTGAGAAAGACAAAAAGGCGTTGCTTGTAAAGCTTCGAGCAACGCCAATTGTGGAGGTCGCCTGCAAACAAGCAGGCGTCCCACGAAGCACCTTCTACCGTTGGTGCAAGGATGACGAAGCGTTTGCAGATGCATGCGATGAAGCAATCGATCAGAGTGCAGGCCTAATTAATGATATGGCCGAAAGCCAGCTGATAAATGCCATTAAAGACAGCAACATGACGGCAATTATGTTTTGGCTCAAGCATCACCACCGCGTGTACCGTAACCGATTAGAAATCGACGCCAAGGTAGAAGGTGTGCAACAAGAATTAACAACCGAGCAATCGGAACTAGTCACGCAAGCACTTAAGCTTGCAGGGCTCATTAAAGATGAAGGAGATACTACAGATGAAACCAAGTGAATTACAAGAGAAGTTATTTAAAGATCGGGAGTTGCGTGCTGCAATTACTTCGCAGAGCCACGAATGGTTCTTCTCGACATATTTTGCCAACTATTTAACAAGCGAATCAGCTGAAATACATAAATCACTATTTGCAGTAACTGAAGACGAAGAAAACCCACTATCAGTAGTTGTAGCGTTCCGTGGCTCCGGTAAGTCCACTATTATGACCATGTCATATCCAATTTGGGCAGTTCTTGGCAAACAGCAAAAGAAGTTCGTACTAATTGCCAGTCAAACACAGTACCAGGCACGAGTTCACCTTATGAATATTAAACGCGAGCTAGAAAGTAATGACCTATTAAAAAATGATATGGGTCCGTTTGTTGAACAGCGTGAAGAGTGGGGTTCTACCTCGTTGTACATTCCTAAATACAACGCACGTATCACTGCTATATCTACAGAACAAAGCGTTCGTGGCATCCGTCATGGCCGATACCGCCCCGACCTGATAATAGCCGATGACGTAGAAGATATGGCATCCGTGAAGACCCGTGAAGGCCGTAACAAGACCTTTGACTGGTACACCAGCGAGATAATCCCTGCTGGTGACACTAATACTAAACGTATTGCAGTTGGTAACTTATTGCACGAAGATTCGTTGCTGATGCGTCTTAAGGATCGTATTGATGCCAAGGAAATTGATGGCATGTTTTATGAATGGCCAATCATGCGTAAAAACCGTAGCATGTGGCCGGGCAAATACCATGACAAAGCAGCACTAGAAAAGCTTCGTAGGTCGATTGCTAATAATATATCTTGGGAACGTGAATATATGCTAAGGATCATACCAGACGAAGATCAAGTTATTGATGCGCGCTGGGTGCAGTATTACGACGAGCTACCAGCCCGTGACAAAACTAACGAATACATCAACTCGTTTATATCGGTTGACCTTGCGATATCACAATCAGCTACAGCAGATAAAACAGCAATTGTGATTATTCACCTGTACGGCTATAAGCCTGAGAACAGGCGTTACTACATTGATGTTAGGTATGTAAACGATAAGCTTACACACCTTGACACACTAGATCGCATAACTAGTATGTACCAGAGCCTAGCGGAAGGTAGTCGTGAAACACCAATGGTGCTTGTGGAACAAGTGCAGTATCAGGCGGCTGTTACTGAACAGCTTAGAGATCGTCACTTAAATGCTAAGGGTATTCGTGTGCACACCGATAAACGTGCTAGGCTGCAGCTTTCAAGTGCACTATTCCAAATGGGTAAGGTATATTTCCCAAAGGATCGTAAAATTGCACCTATAGTGCAACAGCTAGTAGGCTTTGGTGTTGAAAAATATGACGATTTAGCAGATGCGATTTCGATGGGACTCAACTATATTCAAGTAAACGTTCGATGGGAAATATCATTTGCAATTGGCAACCTACGAGATGGGCGTACATTCGAGTATTGGGCAATTAAATATCTAGATGAGCAAAAGAAGCGTTAAGTTTAATAGTATTCGCGAATATACGAGTAACATCTATTAAATAATTCCGATTCCTTATGGAGTTTATATCGCAGCAGTGTTTTTCGTAGCGCTTGTTGAACTTCGCGCTCTCCCGCGTTAGTAGTTTGCCACCCAGGGAATCTTACTATGTTAACAATATCATCTATGTCCGCAACGATCTTTTCGACAATTGCGGGCGTAGTTTCAGTTTTCAACTCTAAAAACAGTTCCGTAAGGGCGCTCTTTGCTGTTACTTTTTCTTCATCAGTTACAACTCCGTTTTCAGTAGCTACAACATCACGAGCCAATGATGCTAACTCTTTGAGGAAATCCACGCTAGTTATAAGACCATTTAATGCGCGGGCACGTAGATCATCGAGACGTTTACTAAGTGCTATAAATTCAGGGATATCCTTATGCTTTTTTAATCTTTTGGCGATTTCTTCTTCGACCTTCTTCGCTTTTTCTTTATCTACTCCATCAACAAGAGTTTCGATTAAAGAGGCATCTAGAATTATATTTTCTATATCGTTATCAACGGTGTCTATATGTATGTTTTTATGGATTAGCTCTGTTGTTTGTGCGCCCAACGCATGCCACAGAAGTCGACCTGTGTCCCCGGAGTCAGGTTTTACAGACTGGTAAACCTGTGTTAACCAACGATAGTCTTGTTCGAATTTATTTAGAATCTGATCTGGCGATATAGCCTCCCAAAGTTTGGCTAGCTCACTGTAATCCTTGGCGAATCCGTCTCTCAAATCGTTGGAATTGAGACAGCCTTGCGCAAGCTCTAATCCTTCGAAACCTTCTACTCGTCTATCAATGTCTTTGAAGTGATCAAGACATTTACGAACCGCTTCAGGAAGTTTTTGTTTAATCTGAGAAATATTGGTAACTATATTCTTTGCTTTATCACTATCGAATTTTAGTGCAGTCGCAACATCATCAAATACTCCATAATAATCTACGATTAGACCATGGGTTTTGTTCTTATATACGCGGTTAGTACGGCATATAGCCTGGAGTAAAGTATGATCTTTTATAGACTTATCCAGATACATTGTTTGTAAAATAGGTGCGTCAAAACCCGTCAATAGCTTTGCGGTAACAATTAAAAATTGTAGCGGGTCTGATGGATCTTTATAGGCTTCGATTAATTTCTCTTCTTGGTCTTTAGTTAGGTTATACTTTTGCCTAAATTCTAAGTTATCTTTTGCTGAAGTGGAGACAACTACGGCAGAGTTTTCCGTAGGAATTATTTCATCTAGTGCTTTCTTGTAAAGATCGCATGCGTCTCTATCTGGCACTACAATCATAGCTTTGAAGCCCTGAGGACGGGCATGCTCGTTAAAGTGTCGAACTATATCGCGAGTAATATGCTGTATCCTGTCTGGTGATTTCAAAAAAACAGACATTTTAGCCGCCTGATCAACTAGTTTTTGACGATCCTCAAGGCTGAGATGCGGGGTTAACTCGGCGAAACCCTCATCAACTAACGACTTATCGATATGAACATTCAAAAGACGCGGGTCAAAATGTAGTTCAAGGGTTGCGCCGTCTTCAATGGACTCTGTGAATGAGTAGAGAGACATATAACCTTCTGTATCAACTGGAGACCCAAACGCATAGAATGTATTTCTTTCATCCTTGTTTATGGGTGTACCGGTCAAACCAAATAAGTATGCGTTCGGAATTGACGATCGCATCTTACGACCCAGATCACCTTCTTGGGTCCTGTGCGCTTCGTCTACCAGGGCGATAATGTTTTCTCGCTCGTTCAAAACACCTTCGACTTCGCGAAATTTATGCATCATCGTTATTATTATTTTTCGCGTATCTTTTTCTAGTAGTTTGCGTAAACTTTCTCCGCTGTCTGCTTGGACTACGTTGGGTATATCTGTCACGCTAAAAGTACCTGACATTTGAGTATCTAGATCTTGGCGATCAATAATTACTAATACTGTCGGGCTTTTTAATTCTTGGCTGCGTCGTAACTTCTGTGCTGCATATACAATCAGATATGATTTTCCGGATCCCTGAAAATGCCAGAGTAATCCTTGTTTAACTTTTCCGTCTCTAACTCGATCTACAATTTTATTAGCACCTTCGTACTGTTGATATCGCGCTAGAATCTTAATGCGACGATTCTTTGTGTCAGTAGCAAATAATGTAAAGTTTTGCAGAAGATCCAACAATACTTCTGGTCTAAACTGATCCTCTATGGCTACATCGATTTCCTTTAACTGTGAGTGTTCTTTTTTGCTTTCTTCGGTCTTCCACGGGCCCCACAACTCAAGCGGCATCCTCACGGAACCGTATCGATACAATTTACCTTCTGTAGCAAAAGACAATAGGTTAGGAACAAAAAGTTGGGGAATTGTGTTCTGATAATCATCATTAATATCGACAGCACCATCGTACCAAGATATTGATGGGCGAACAGGTGTTTTTAATTCGCCCACAACTAACGGAAACCCATTTACTAGCATTACTATATCTGGTCGTTTTTCTGCACGGCCAATTAGTGTGTATTGGTTAGTGATTATGTATGTATTTCGCGAAAAGTTATCAAAATCAATGAGCGTAACCGGAACATGCTGCGAATTTTCACCAAACGGCATAGTTTTTTCGCCGGTTAGCCACTTTGAAAACTCTTCATTAGCACGAACAAGACCAGTACTATCTACCGACAAGAGGATTGCACGAAGTTTATAAAGCACCTCTTCGGCTCGTGAAGGTTCAACTGCAATTTCAGGATTTAAGCGGATTAGTGAATTGATAACCTCTCTTTCCCACAGAGTATTGTTGATGTCTCGGTCTATCTCTGATAGTGACTTATATGTCCAGCTGTATGTTTTAGTTTTATCTTGCGACAAAATATTGCCGCTTTCATCAACGCGTGCCCCGGAAAGCTTATAAATTATGTATGGTTCAATCGTATTTAGTTCATTAAAATTCATATTCGCTCCCAAACATTGACGATGACAACTCTCTAAGTAAATCTAGGTCTTGATCCATTAAATTTTCAGTCAATACTCTACTATTTTCAACTTCTCTAATCCGTTCTACGATATGCTCTTGCTTTGCAAGCGGATAGATTGGAATCTTGGTTAATCCATATAAATCCATATCAAGATTTCGTATACCAGTAGTTTGTTTTTGTAATCTAGTAGTTTGCCCGCTCTCATAAATATACAATAAACAGTAAAAGAGATACTCGCTCATCAGCACTTTATTATTTTCTAGGCGAATGCGTTTCGTGAAATTACTATAAGACATGTTATTATGGCTTTCTTTGACATAGATTACTCTACCTACAGGCTGTGAAGGGCCACCCCCTGACATTTCAATAACGATATCACCAGGCTTAAGGAGTCGCGACTTAAGTTGTCTTATATCCACTTCAAGGGTTTTCGCATTACTAAAGTTGGCCTGTCCATATAACCCAAATTCAGTGTTTCTAACAACTTGTGCTGTTGTGCGTTCTTCACTCTTACCCTCCCATAATCCATTCTGGAATGAAAGAGGGAGTTCGTTAAGTTTTGCTGTCTTTCCAAGATTTTGAGTAAAGATTTCATTCATTATAGATCGTCTAAGTAACAGTATTTTAGACAATAACTTTTTGCGTGCTAGATAAACGTTTAGTAAGGAATCTAGTGCTTTAGCGAGCTTCTGCTGTTCAGCCATATCAGGTAAATATATGTTTTGCTTGGCAAGATCAACAAACTTAGTGCGAGGAGATAAAGATCCAGCTGAAGTGGTTACAGCATAATCAAAGAAATTGTCGTTCTGGACTATGTATGGAAGAAGAGCAGGATATAATATTTTTTCATTAGCGCGAAATACTAATATATCGCCTGAACATATTCCTTCAAAGTCTACAGCCGCTGCTTTTTTTTGATACGATCGTCGTTTACCAAACAAAACATCCTGCTTCTCAAATTTTCTGGTAAAAGTCGTACCATCAGCAACGTTACCCCATTTTGATATTGTAAAACTCTTAGAATTTAGATGCTCTAAACCGACGAACCTACTTAAACCTTCGGCTAGTGGGTCTTTAGAAGATTGTGATACATTTTTTACTATTTCGCCAAAAGTAAAAACTGTCCAGGATCTTTTATCTATCACGATTTATAATCCTCCGCAGAAGCGAGTAGTTGTTCCATATTTTCATGGAAGATGCGCCTTCTTTCACTCCAAATCTTAATAAGTGATGGAATATGTACAGATTTATCTTGTATTTTTGATCTTTGGTTTGCAGGTTGAACATACAGCGAAATGTTTAAGTTTGATTTAAATCTATCTAACACTTCTTTGTTTTCAACCAAAGCCGAAAAATGATTAATATTTCTAGGATTACTGTATGCGTCATAAATTTTATCTATATGTTTATTCTCGAGTATATTCACCGTTGGTTGTTTTCGTACCTCTTCAACAGCATTGATAAACAGAATCTTACCTTTTTGTTGTGGTCTTTTATTTGTTCGGCAGATTAGAAGACAAGCTTCCATTGGTGAGTTATAAAAGAGGTTAGGGCCGAGGCCAATAACCGCCTCTATTAAGTCGGACTTAATCAGTTTTTCACGAATAAAACTCTCTGAATCTCTGAATAATACTCCATGCGGCCAAAGGACTACTGAACGCCCATTCTCTATATTTAAACTCTTTAGAATATGTTGCTGAAAGGCATAATCTGCAACACCCTGTGGAGGTGTACCAAATATATTCCGTCCGTATGGATCCTTCTCAAATTTCTTTCGATCCCATCTTTTAATCGAATAGGGTGGGTTTGCAAGTATGACATTAAATGTTCGTAGTTCATCATTCTCAATCATTAGCGGATTATCTAAAGTGTCGCCTCTTTTAATATCGAAGTCTTCTATCCCGTGCATAAACATATTCATACGTGCTATCGATGAAGTCATTAAGTTTATTTCTTGCCCGTATAGCTTGAGTGAACGATATTCTTTCCCTTGATCTTTTAGTTTTAATGCACAATTTAAGAGTAGCCCGCCTGAGCCACATGTAGGGTCATAAACGCTTTCACCAGGCTTGGGATCCATCATAAGTGTCATGAGTTCGACGACAGTACGATTCGTATAGAATTCTGCTGCAGTGTGTCCACTATCATCGGCAAATTTTTTAATAAGATATTCATAACCATCGCCAAGTTTATCGTCAGGTACGTTAGCGATAGATAGCGTAATTGTAGAGAAATGTTCAACTAAATTTATGAGCGTTTCATCAGACAAACGATCTTTGTTGGTCCAAGACGCATCTCCAAAAATACCATTAAGAATAGCGTTATTTTCCTTATCTATACTCTGCATAGCGGTTAAAATTGCTGCGCCAACATTTACGCTAACTTCACGGAGATCAGACCAGTGCGCTCCTTGCGGTATCTGAAACCTATGATTCTCGGCAAATTCTGCATAATCAAAATCCCCGTCTGTAGCTTTAAGAGCTATCTGATATTCTTCGTCATAAACATCACTTATACGCTTAAAAAAAAGCAGCGGAAAAATATATTGCTTGTAGTCACCGGCGTCAATGTAACCACGCAATAATTTAGCAGCACCCCACAGGTAGTTTTCAAGTTTACTTTGCGTTAGCATTACATCTACAGTCCAATCCTAGTCAACTCGTGCTCAAATATTTTTTCGACATTGGTCAAGTTTTCATAGGCATAATTTACTTGTAACAATGACTCCTTCGCGGGAAGAAAAGTACTGTCAGATGGTTTTTCGATATACAGAGGTATATTCAGATCGAAAGAATTATCTTCAATCTCGGATATTTTTACAGCTCTTACGTACTTCTCAACTGGCTCGAATGACTTATACCATTCATGTATTTGATCAACATGTTCTTGAAGTAGGTAGTTTTGTGCGCGGCCGATTTTCACTTGATCACTTGCGTCTATAAATAATACTTCACCTTTGTTTTTCTTTTGGGACTTAAATATCAGAACTGCGGGTGCTAAAGGAGTGCCGTAAAAGATATTAGGGGGTAAGCCTATTACAGCTTCGAGTAAATCGTTGTTTATAATTTCTTTGCGAATAGCCCTTTCTTTTCCCTTCCTAAAGAGGGCGCCATGGGGCAGAACTACAGCCATTCTGCCTACAAATGGATTTAATGAAGCAAGCATGTGCTCCACCCAGGCATAGTCACCATTTGAGTCATTTGGTGTTCCAAAAAAATTGCGTCCAAAAGGATCTCTTTCCCATGATTTTTGTCCCCAGTTTTGAAGTGAAAAAGGTGGATTGGCGATAACGCAGTCAAATTTAGCCAAAGAATCGCCGTCAAAAAATGCTGGGTTTCTCAATGTATCACCGCGAATTATTTCAAAATCTTCAATACCGTGCAAAAACATATTCATCCTGGCAATAGATGCAGTAGTAAGATTTTTTTCTTGACCGAAAAGTTTAACAGTGCGAGGATCTTTGCCATGCTGCTTTAGGTGTTCAACTGCGTTAAGCAGCATTCCGCCCGTGCCTGCAGCAGGGTCGTATATCCTTTCGTTCTCCTCAGGATCAAGGATTTGAGTCATTAAACTAACTACTGTACGCGGTGTGTAAAACTCACCGGCTTTCTTATTCGTCATATCCGCAAACTGCTTAATAAGATATTCATACGCTTGTCCGAGCATATCAGGATTTACGTTTGAGTTAGATAGATTGTGCGTTGAAAAATGCTCGATAAGATCAATAAGTAGTTCATCCGAAAGCTTTTCTTTATTGCTCCACTGAGTATCACCAAATATTCCATATAAAGTGTCTTGGTTAGCTTTCTCTATTTCCCGAAATGCATACTGTATTCGTTGGCCTACATTAACTGTATACTCACGTACTTCGTTCCAATGACACCCTTCAGGAATTATAAAACGGTGAAATTCAGGAAGAGAAGCATATTCAATATCGTTACCGGATTCTTGTAGCGCCTGGAGATACTCCTCGTCATAAACATCACTAATACGTTTAAAAAATAACAATGGAAAAATATACGCTTTAAAGTCAGCAGCATCAACGGGTCCTTTTAAAATCCATGCAGCTTTTGAAAGGTATTGTTCAATTTCTTGTAATGTTATGTTGTTATTCGAATCACGCATATTTTTTTCAATTTAGCAGTAGCTGCTGTTACTATATTACCCCTGTACGTGCTTAAACCCAAAATATTAAACAATAACCTAGACTTTAAAGTTCTTTGCGGTACCTTTGAACTTGGAATGGATACATACGCAGACCTAAAATATTGCCTATATGCTCGAAAATCTAGCGAATCTGATGAGCGTCAAGCAATGTCGATAGACTCTCAGATTAAAGAGATGCAAGCTATGGCCGAAAGAGAAAGTTTGAATGTTGTTGAGGTCAAAAACGAAAGTTTTTCAGCAAAGGAATCGGGGCATAGACCAGTATTCAACGAGTTGCTTCATGACCTTCGAAACGGTAAATACAACGCAATACTTACTTGGGCGCCAGATCGACTAAGTAGAAACGCGGGGGACCTCGGTTCGCTCGTAGATTTAATGGATCTAAATCGACTACAACGAATTCGTACATTCGGACAGTCCTTCAGTAATACTCCAAATGAAAAATTCCTTCTTATGATCCTATGTTCACAAGCTAAGCTTGAGAACGACAATAGAGGAATTAATGTAAAACGCGGTATTAGAGCCAAATGTGAAATGGGATGGCGACCAGGGGCGGCGCCAATAGGTTATATAAATAGAGCATTCGGGGGTGTCCGAGACATAGTGCTGGATAACGATCGAGCACCGATTATAAAAGAAATGTTTGAACGCTCAGGTTTGATGAGTCAGAGCGGACGTACCATTAAGGACTGGCTGGACAGTATCGACTTTAGGACTAAGTCTGGCGCGTTATTGTCACTAAGTCAGATTTATCGAACATTGACCAATCCTTTCTATTACGGCTATTTTGAATATCCTGCAGGTGGTCCGCTCTATGAAGGCAAGCATCCGCCAATAATTACAAAGGAACTATTTGATATTGTTCGAGCAAGAATGGTTTCGCTTGTACCGGAAAAACCACCGTGGGGCACAAAGAAGTTTCCGTTCAAACATCTATTTTACTGTGGATCGTGTGGCTCACGATTAACCGTTGAGGAGCATTTCAAAAAGAGAGCAGACGGAGGCAGGAACAGGCACGTATATTATCGATGCACAAAATCTACTAAAGACCCTGACTGTGCAGAGCGTTCAATAACAGCAACCATAATCACAGAACAAATACTTGCAATGACGGATGCGGGAGAATTTGATGATATTGAGCCAAGCGATCAATTATTCAACAAGATCGAACAATACAAACGCGTTACAAGTCAGCTTATAAAGGATCATGGAATTGAAGCTTCAGAAAGAGCACACTTCAGAAATTATGCTAGCTATGTTCTTAGACAAGGAAATATAAATGAACAAGATGGATTCATACGAGGTCTAAACTTACCGCTCTTCGTAAAAAATAAGCAGATATACCGCAGATTGATGAATTAACTGGTAGGTTGTTTGTGTTTATTGGCATCAAATATGTCGCTCACTTTAGTATACGTTCTCACGTCTTTGTCGCTAATATCTTTCAGCTGAAATACTCCCACGAATTTGTATGAGCGCTTATTCGTAATTGGGTCTTGCACCTTCGCGAACACTACACGTGTGTAATCTAAAAATTCTTTAGTGCCTCGATACTCCCATGTTGGCAGATTCTTCTTTACATCGTCATTATATTCGGCAATTGTCGTGCCATCATCCGACAAAATGTTATGCCACCCAAAAGCCTGTGCCTGACCGTTAATTTCTAGCTGAGGAAACCAGAATTTATACTGGGGATCAAGTCCTTGTGGTGTAAAGTAACCCTGTTGATATGACTTCTTGTCTAACTGCATAAGACTGTTGACCACGTTCGCAATCGTCGGGAATAGAATATCGTCCTCAGAGCGTATAACTTGCTGGCGCTTGAAATGCTCAGATACATCGACATCCGTCCATTCAATAAAATCATTAGCTTTGCGCCTATCTCTAACAAGCGACTTTATCTTATCGACACACTCGTTTATCTTCTGCTCTATTTCATCAAACGGCAACGTAACATCAATATGTAATGCCACATATGGATGCTTATTTGTGGCACTTAATACTTCTATAAGTGTAAGCTCACGGTGTTCATCACTGGATTGATTGCTCTTATGGTGGCCTTCATCACACTCAACACCAAGATTAATCTGGGGGAAATAAAGATCTATGAGATGCCACCCACTTTGGTTTTTTACATACCACTGTGAAGCTGGCTTGACCGTGAGATCATTGAGCCTGTTCCATACTGCATTGATAACATAATTTTCATAGTCCTTACGCTTGGTACGAGACAGTGTTCTTATGAGGTACTCGAATCTATAGTTGTTCACAAAGTTATTATGACATAACAAATGGCCGATAAATAAAAGAACCAACTCTGATTGTCATTTCTTTTATGTTCTTGGACGTATCCTAACAATTCGATTCAGTTTTTCTCTTGGCGTGGTTATTGCCGATGTGATAGCAGAATAGGGACATAGGTCTCAAATTCTGCTGTCGCATCTGGCTGGGACGGAGGGATTCGAACCCCCGAATGCCGGTACCAAAAACCGGTGCCTTACCACTTGGCGACGTCCCAATATTTTCTTACAAGAACGACATATATTGTACAACAAATCTGTTGCCTTCTCAACAGATAGAAAAAGCCTCGGAGATATTTCACTCCGAGGCTTGCGTGTCACTCCGACACGTCTTGCGCCTCAAGCACCGACTTCTTGTTGAGCCAGAGGATGAGGCCGATGCCACCAATGGTAGCGGCTGTTGAGCCGTAGGCCCACACATCGGTGTTGAGACGTGTGGCAGCCACCATCAGCGTGAGAACGGCCGCCACGATGAGCCAGGCGTGACGCATCTTGGCAGCACGACGCACCAGCTTCCAGCTACCAGCAATCAGTGGCTTGAACGCGGCAGCAACCTCGCTGGGCGCACCCTTGCCGGACTTGTAGCACTTGATGCCGAACCACAGCGCAAAGGCAATGAGCATGCCGCTCAGCACCAACTTGATGGTTGCAACCCGATCTGGATAGGCAACCCAAGCTAGCACTGCGCCTACTGCTGCGCCCAAGTTGTGGCCAAACATCTCGAACTGCCAGCCCGCACCGAACCTGTCGGCCAAGAGAGCAGACGAGAGGCTTGCGGCACCCAGCGTTGCAAGCACCAACATGCCACCAGGACGTCGCCACTTACCATACTGGAAGAGGTAAGCAACGCCGACAGCTGCGAACAGCGCTACGATGAGCAGGCTGATTTCGCCGCCAAAATGCATGGGCTGGTAGTCGAACTGGAATTCCTTCATGTTTTTACCTCCGTTTGAGAGCGCTGTATCGATGAAGTTTGCAAAGTTATAGCCCGCGGTTTGCGGAGCAGCTGCAGGTGGTTCCGCAACTGGCTGCGGCGCAACCGGAGCAGTAGAGGAACACTGACGAACCAGCTCCTCGTAGATCGGGAAAGCGCCCGGACGAGGATCGAGCCGGCGCGGTCCCCCGCCACCGTCTTGCGTCATCATGGTAAGCTCGCGCACACCAGGAATATTCATGACGTAGGGTGATCCGTCCCAGGGACCCTCGCCAGGACGAGCCTGAGAGGCGTAGAGCGAATTACGACCGTTATAGCCGTAATACACCTGCTTTACCAACACTGGGTCTGGACTTACGGTGAGCTGCTCACGAGTCTTACCCTTGAGCACTTGCACGGCCAACCGACCCTGATGGATGAAGTCCTCATCACTCACGGCGGCGCCGTTGGTGAAAGGAAAACTTGCTCCCCCGTTCATTACGAGCGAGTACAGCTGGAAGATGCCCTGACCGTTCTTTGGGTTATCTCGCCCAAAATGCTCCCTGTAGTGAACAGGAGCAATCAGGAGCGGGCTAACACCCTCAAGCGCAGCAATCTGGGCGTAGAGTGGCCAAAAGTTACGAAAACCTTCGGCCATCTCTGCGGAGATCACTCCGGCAGGAACAACATTGCAGGATGTATCAGATGGTTCGACAGCCTGTGCTGTCTGGCCGAACATCAGAACGATAGTTACGGCCAAGCAGCAGAAGACTGCCAGTCGGATACTTTTCAAGGTAGAGCTCACCCAGATCACCTCCCTTTTGGATAGTTTCTGGATTTGGGTAAACCGTACTACGTTACACTATTTATATATATTTGTCAATACTTTTTGCGTAAAACGATTATTCTCTGACGGCTACAAAGAAAAACTATCGAGTACGCGAATACGCGACCGGCGAAATAAGAGTCAGAAATAATCCTGGATATTTCTAGTTCATTGAGTAACGATCCTGAAGGACTAAGGGGTTGGCGATGATGGTTCAGGAGTAATGGGTGGCGATGTGGATGTAGGCGGGTCGCTTGATGGTGTCGTACTTGTAGATGGGCTTGGTTTTTTAGGTTTTGGCGATGGCGTCATTCCAAAGAACAGTTTCTTTAACTGGTCTGCTTGAGTATGATTCGGCGGTGCAGATGAAGTATTAGCCTTAGCTGACGACGGTGCGGTATTTGATGATTTAGCATCTACTTTGCCGTGTTGCCACATACTGGGACCGTCCTGTGTTGTTGCTTCTATAACTATTCGACCATCAGCGGAGCCACCCAGAGAACAGCTGTATAAGGTTAATTTTGAGGTCTCGCTGGGTGCTTCAATTTCTGTAGCATTCGGTTTAACATTATATTTCTTCGTCACGGTGTAGGTATACCACCTATCTTGATAAAAAATTCGCATTGTATCACCTACTTCAAGTTTTTCTAGATTGTAAAATGGCGAACGCTTCTTTGTCTCAGCTGGAGTGGTACCAATACTAAATCGATGGGCCGAAAGTATAAAGTTACCACCATCTTTGGGGTCACCACGGTCCGGATAACGGTGCCATGCACCTTTATCTAATTCCTCTGCACTACCTGTAAAAAACGGAACTTCCAGATTAATTTTCTCAATCTGGATACGATCACGATTATCAGTCGCATCATCTGTAGTATTGAGATCAATCTCAGATGGACCAGCCAAGATCGGAAGCTTGGGAGTAAGTAATAAGTACGCAAGATAGACACCAACAACAACCAAGCAGATAGAAGCCACGAGCAGAAATCGATGCTTGAACTTTGCTACTCTACCTACTTGTTTTTGCTGCAATGACGCGCCGAGATACTCTTGTCGCTTACCACCCTTTCGTTTAACGAACGAAAAAAGCTGAGGTTTTCTTGCATTCATAAGCATTTATTATACCCGATTTTTCGTTACGGTTGCTGAGAGCAAAGAGCAGTTTAGCCAATATTACTGATTGCACCTCGCAGATAAACAAGATGCCTCAATCGATATGCGGATATGGTATGAAGACAGCCCTGGATTATGATACAGTCACTCTATGACTGCAGCCTCACCAAAAACTGTTCTGCTTGTGCCATTTAGTTCGAAAGATCAATCACGCATTTTGATCTGGCAACATGTCAAAAAGTGGCTCGATCAAACCCTGGATTACCCGCTCACTATCGGAGAGCATTTTCCCAGAACACCAGACACCTATAATCTCAGTCTGGCCCGCAACCTAGCCGCCCAGAAAGCTGGCGACTGGGAAGTTGCCGTTATCCACGATGCCGACACAGTCATTGGTCCACAACAAATTATCGCTGGCGTAGAGGCCGCCTATGAGACCGGCGCCGTTACATATCCGTACGATGAGCGCTGGGAACTGGATTTTACCGGGACTAAAATGCTGCTTGCTGACGAAAATAGCAACTGGCAACAACATTTGACACAATACACTCGCAACCAACCACTCGGTGGTTGTATCATTGTCAGACGAGATCTCATGGAGCTCGTGCGCGGCTTTGATACGGGATTTGTAGGCTGGGGCCATGAAGATGGTGCATTCGCTATTGCCTGCCAGATGTTAAGTGGCAAACTATTGCAGCGTATCCCCGGCAAATCTCTTCATCTGGAGCATGTCTTAGCGCCAGCCAAGCAACCTAACAACCCAATATACCTTGCCAATAAAGCCCGAATCGACCGCTACATACAAGCCGGAAACCAGCCAGATGGCAACAAAGCTATCCGAAAGCTACGCGATGAATCGATCGCCACCGACCAAGCCAGCGGAATTCATTGGCAATCACAAGAATCTGACAGTAGCACCATGCAAGCGGAGACAGCTTTCATGCTACTACGAGATGTCGCGAGCGTACTTGAAAAATATCGATGCACATATTGGTTAAGTGACGGAACTCTTCTGGGCGCGATTAGAGAGGATGACTTCATAGCCCACGATAATGATGTTGACCTAGGGGTGTGGGCTGCAGACTTTGATATTCGCGTCATCCATGAACTTATGCATCGATACGGCTGCAAAATCGTCAGACTACAAGGAAACCCAAGTGACAGCATGATCATCTCCGTACAGAGAGTGGATGTTCATCTTGACATGTTTTTCTATTATCCACTCAAAAAACCAAGTGCCGAGCATCCGGCTGCAAAGATCTACCACAGCATCTATTTCCTCCATCAGCCGTTTAATACATCAAACAAAGCCCGACACTACAATTGTGCCTACCCCGACTACAAGCCGCTGGTTCGAAGAAAGTTTAGAGGTCACGAGTTTTGGGTACCCAAGCACGCTCAGCAACATTTGACCGCTGCATACGACAAAGGTTGGCGCACGCCGCAAAAAAGATGGGATACCGAAAAAGATCAGCCTAATCTTATAAGAAACGGCACTGTCAACGATATGGCTGCCGACCGCCAGCTTGTGGAACAGTTTCTTAAAATTCGTCCGCTATGAGCGACACAGCCCTGCATACAATTACATTTCAAGAGTTTGAAATCTTAGTGCAGCTCATCAACCCAAGTAGATACCCGTATACTATTGCTCCTAACATATCAAAGGGTGAGCCTGCTCTTCAGAGCCTCCTCCAAAAAAAGCTCGTAAGGCAAATCAGCAACACATTCTTAGCGACCCCCGCAGCTAAATCAACTCTCGAAACATACCGCGTCAAGCGTGCGGTAATTTTAGCCGCCGGACGTGGCGAGCGTTTACGACCCGAGAGCGATCAGATACCAAAACCTATGACAAAAGTGCATACGCAACGTTTTGTCGAAACTCAACTCGATGCATTAGCGCGTGTAGGCATCAGTGACATTACAATCGTACGCGGCTACAAGGGTGAAATGTTTGATGAATTACTGGGAGAATACCCACATCTAAAATTTATTGATAATCCCGAATGGCATAGTGCTGGCGCCATCGTTTCGGCTGCACTGGCTATCGATAAACTGGCTGGCGCCTACCTTATAGAGGGCGACTTATACATGAAAAATACATCAATCCTGCGACCCTTCGAGTACCGCAGTTCATGGTATAGCCAGCCAATCCCGACCGAAAATGACTGGTTCTTCTCGGTTGACGAAACAGAAAGAATTCAGGCGCTCGATTTTGGCACTACAGACCATCACCGCCACTATAAATATGTTGGTATTCAGTACTGGGCCCCAAGAGAAGCTGAACTCCTTAAAGCCGACCTGAAAACCGTACTTGCAACTCCTTCCGGTCGTCAAGCTTTCATCGAGTCAGTTCCGTTTGCACCTCATACAGGTACCTATGAGATCTATGCACGAAAAATTGGACCTGATGATGCTACAGAAGTTGATACCTACGAGGAACTTCTGGCTTTACGTATCCGTGAAAATCAGTAGCGCCTCATTCACAACCGATTTACGCTTCACATCTCATTAGAATAACTACCCTTAGGGCAAAATTGACTATGCTTATGGTTAAGCATTATTATGGAAGGTATTATAATTATACTATCAATATAAGAGGGTCCATATGGCGATAAATACACATGCGTTACGCGCAAAACAAGCAGCTAAATTAACGTCAAAAGAAATTGCCTTCCTCTGTTTTCTCTTGCTCGCCGTCCTCGTCTGTCGACCAGGCCATGCGCACGCTGCAACTATCAACGTTGCAGCCGGCTCTAGCTCAGCAAGCCCAAATGATAACGTTTGCCAGCTTGAAGAGGCCATGACCAACATTAATGATGGCGCCCAAACCAATGCTGACTGCGTTGAAGTTGGTAGCTACGGCAATAATGACACTATTAACCTGCCAGTCGGTACAATTACTGGTTCTGGCTCATTCATAGGATCACTGAACAAGGATATCAAGATCGTCGGTCAAGGCCGTGACCAATCCATTCTTAATGGCGCTGGACTCTATTTAGGCAGCGGAAGCGGTATCACCAACTACGAAGTTCAAGACCTCACTATGGTAGACTACGGATTCTATGCTTACACTGCAAACCTGACAGTTAATAATGTCAATATGGACGGAGCTGGCATTGAAATTGATAACGCCAACCTAACAGCAAACCACGTTAATATGACCGGGGCTGGCGTTTCAATCGAAAATGCTGATTTGGTTCTGAATGACGTCGAAATCGATATGCAAGACAGTCAAAATATGGCTATTTTTGCGGGCAATAGCAATGTAACTGTCCAAGATAGCTACTTCCATAGCATGAATAGCGGGGGTTCTGGATATGCTCTCCTTAACTTTTATGCAAATTCAAATAAAAGCCTCACAGTAGATCGCTCCACCTTCAGTCAAGCTATCAAGGGTATATGGATACAGAACTTAACCGGTAGCGGGCTGGGAAGCAGCGAGGTTAATGCAACAATTCGCAACAGTACCTTTACGGATATGTCCGGCCCTGGCGACCTCCTTGACGGCAGTGGCCTATTTAACGCAGCAACCGGGATTTCTGCCTGGGCTATGGCGTCAGATGATGACTCCACCTTAAATTACACCACTATTAATAACACCTTCAGTAATATCACTAGCACCGGTAGTGGCCGGTCTGCCGCCATAAGCGAAGTTTCAGCGTATCAAGGTAGCGGTGGCGTCCAAGCAGCCATACACCACACTTCCCAAAACGATCTGTACGCAGTTGGTAATGGTACCAACTCCGTAAATTATGATCGCACAGATGCTACAGCTCTTATTGGATCAGGCTCCGGTGGCCAAGGGAGCTTCACTACCACCAGCAACGGTGGAAACATCTCAAGCGATGATTCTTTCGGCGATCTCCTAACACATCCTACCGATCAGCATAATCAAACTAACCTCGCTTCATTCTTAGGAGTACTGAACGATAACGGAGGCCCAACGCCTACCCTAGCTCTAAATGAAGGGTCACCTGCTATTGATGCTGGCACGAGTGTTTCTGGCCTAACAGTCGACCAGCGTGGAGCCACTCGACCGCAGGGCAATGGCTTCGATGCCGGCGCCTATGAATCAGCCTTTTCGGTTGCCAACACAACCCTAACATACCCAGATCCAGTTAAAGGCAGTACAGTAAGCCTTATTCTTCCCGGCGATGTAGCCAATCCGACCGTTGCTGCCGTGAACTATGCTTCACTTCCCAAGGATGGTGACAACAAATATCCTGTCGGCCTGACAACTTTTACATTCACCACTACACCTGGTGCTACCAAGATGGTTACACTCTACTACGATCTTCCCGGGAGCCCAAGTGACTATTCCGCCCGTAAATACAAGACAAATACTCAGACCTACCTTGATATCCCTGGAGCTGTTATTACCCGCGAAGACTACAATGGTAAATCCATGCTCAAGCTTACCTATCAAATTACTGATGGTGGTATCCTTGACCAAGATGGTGCCGTCAATGGTACAGTCATCGATCCAGTTGGCTTAGCAACTACAACCTTGGCCGATACAGGCCTCAACGTAAAAATGCTGTCTACTGTGACAGCTGGCCTGCTGGCGCTTGCGGTTACAGCTATAGTGATTCTTGGTCGACTCAATCTTCGCCTACGACCTACCCGTCGGCCATAGGGGAGATTTGTGATACAGTCTCTGTATGACTTCTGTTGTACCAAAAACCGTCATCTTAGTACCATTCAGCTCGTCTGAACCATCTCGGGTTATCATCTGGCGACATCTCCGAAAATGGCTTGAGAAAACCCTGGATTACCCGCTCTACGTTGGAGAACATTTCCCAGAATCTGCCGCAACCTACAACCACAGCCTAGCTCGTAACTTAGCTGCACAAAAAGCTGGCGACTGGGAAATTGCAGTCATCCAGGATGCAGATACAATCATTCCTACACAACAAATCATCACGGGTGTGGCTGCTGCCTATGAAACAGGGGCCGTTACTTACCCCTACGATGAACGCTGGGAACTTGACATTACAGGAACCAAAATGTTCCTTACTAACACAGCTAGTAACTGGCAGCAGCATATGACTCAATATACACGAGATGTTCCGCTTGGAGGCTGCATGATTATCCGTCGAGATCTTTGGGAGACAGTGCGAGGCTTCGATACTGGATTTGTGGGCTGGGGGCATGAAGATGGTGCATTTGCGATTGCAGCTCAAGTCCTTGATGGCTGGAGGCTTTTGCGGATACCCGGCAAATCATTCCACCTAGAACACGTCCATGCACCAGCAAAAAATCCCAACAACCCCGTCTATCATGCAAATAAAGCACGAATAGATCGCTATATGCACGCTGGCGACCAGCCAGATGCTCACCTACTCATTCAAAGACTGCGCGATGAAACCATTGGAATAGACACAAAACATAACATCACTTGGCAAATTCCACAGTCAGGTGACGACAGAATGGACCAAGCCTTAGCTTTTACATTACTGCGTGATGTCGCCAGTGTACTCGAAAAGTACAATTGCACCTATTGGTTAAATGATAGTACCCTACTAGGGGCAATACGCAATAATGACTTTATCACGAACTCTAAAAATACAGCTCTTGGCGTTTGGGCAGCCGATTTTGATGTCCGAGCCATTCGGGAGCTTCTACATAAATACGGCTGTAGATTTGGGAGATTACAAGGCAAACCGGATGACGGGATGCTTATCACGCTACAACGAGCAGGGACCCATATAGATCTATATTTCTTCTATCCACTCAATACATCAGCTGCAGCAAAAAAAGCACAAATTTACTGCAGTAGTTATTCACTACTAAAGCCTTATGCTACTTCAAACCAAGCTCAACGCTTTGATTATATTTATCCTGATTTCATGCCACTCGTACGTAGCAACTTTAGGGGTCTGAAATTTTGGATTCCTAAGAAAGCTACGCATTTTTTAGAAGCAACCTATGGGAAAAGCTGGAATACACTACAAGAGGAACGAAATATCACTTTAAAACCGCTCAACATCGAACCTCGTGGAATAGTCCCAAATATGAGCCTGAACCGACAGGCAGTCGAGCAGTATTTGAAGCTGCATCGCTAATATACTTATTTTATAAACATCATCGTGCATGGAGTTAAAGTATTGACATAAGCATTGTTTTAGTGTAAAGTAGTACGGTTTGCTCACAGACCACTCGTACCCTACCAACAGGAGAAGCGTCATGAATCGAGCAATCATTTGGATTGTAGTCATCGTCGCGCTGGTGTACTACACACAGCAGCCCGAAGCAGCCGAACAAAGCTCTAATCAGCCGGCAACCACCGTTGCAGAGGACACCCTCACGCCACTTACCAGCATGTTGCCCCCTCAAGATAAGCCAACCCGCGTGGTTGTCATCGGCGACTCGCTCACCGTTGGCATGTCGCCATTTTGGCCATCCAACGGCGACAAGCTGCGCGTCGACATCGATGCCACAAATGGCCGGCCGTTGCACAACGCCAACGCCATCGTCAAACAGAGCGTCGGACGAACAGATGCCTATGTGATGGCCCTTGGCACCAACGACTGCATGAGTAACCCAGATGAGGACGAGATTCGCAACCTGATCATCTCCTCTCTGAACACCAGCGAGGCCAAGCCGGTAATACTCCTGACACTAGGAGAAAACGGCGCAATCCGCGACTGCGCCAAGCGATTCAATACGGTCGCCAAGCGCCTAGCTGCCAACATTCCGAGCCTTGAGCTTGGAGACTGGCAAGCATACATCCACAACCACCCTGAGTGGTACGGAGAAACGGGTGATGACATTCACCTCACCCCCGATGGGTACAAGGCTCGCGCCGAGTGGCTCAACTCACTCGTCGTTACCTAACCCAAAAGCCCCGAGAAACTCTCGGGGCTTTTTCTTATGTAGGGGTTAGGCTATTCGAGCCAGCACCATATGAGCAGACAGGCACCTTTGGCAGAAGTGGTTGCTGGGGCTGATATATTTCCAGCATTATCACGAGCTTTTATCTCGTAAGTGTAGAGTGTGTTTGCAACTACGGTGTTATCGATCACAATCGGAGAAACGCTGGTCCAATTTTTACCATCATTTCGAGTGATGAGGTAGTCTTTAATGCCGCTGCCGCCTGTATCCGTGCTAGCCTTCCACTTAATTTCAAGATTATAGGCAACTCGCGTGGGGTCAATTACCAAGCCTCTTGTAGTGCCAGTCGGCACGGATGGCGCAATCTTATCGCTAGTAGGGGCGGTTGAAGTAGTAGGAGCTGGCGACGTTTTTGATCCGGGGGGAGCTGCACTGGAAGTACTTGGAGTTGAGGTTACAGTTGGACTACTTGTAGAACTTGGAGTAGCTGTCTGGGTTGGAGTTACAGTTTGGGTAACAGTTGTTGTTGGCGAAGGACTTGATGTGCTTGCAGCAGTATATTGGGCACTTGACCAAGGGCAGAAATACTTAGATTTCGTACCATCCTCACAAGTTCCGATGGGAGGATCAACGACATACATATTGGTTGCAGTCATAAGTCCATCTAGCAGGTTATCTTTCTCATTTGGACCCAAACCGAGATCGGTCCACTTTTTAGCGTTATCTGGATTGATACCACCAGCCATCTGAAGCCCCATGCGATTACCGTTTGTGTCGGCCACTAGTAAACCATAATCCCTCATCGCTACAGCAATAATTCGGGCAGTCTTCGCTCGGCGAGGGTTGCTCACGAGGTCGGGTCGGCTCTGAATCCATTGGTCTATTTGGGCGTACGTCATATTGAGCCCAAAACGCATACCCTCCGGAATAGTTTTATCTATTGTGTAAATCTTCTTATACGCCTCTTCCATTACCGGTGGTGCAGGAGCACCGGCCCACTCAAACTTGGAAGCTGGCATAACCGCCGTACCACACGTTTTACCTTCTTGGTTCCAGTCCCCTTGCTGGGCCTTCGTACAAACAGGTCCATATGCAGTATTTGGTATCGAAATACCAAGCGCGTGGCGGATTTCACCTGCCTCTACCTCTTCCGGAAGAGTCAACGTGGCCAGATATGGAATACCTACGCCACGATCGCCAATAGCGCCTTCGAACGTTCGGTAGTCGATATAGTTACCCTGCTGATCACGACCCACCTGAGTTTCGTACGTGCAGATACGGCCTTGCTCCCAAGCAACATAACAGCCAATTGGCGGGGTCTTCCTATACGGGAATTTTGGCTCGCTTGCCCAGTAGCCGGACAGTGTATACACCCTACCCTGCGTAGGGCCAGGTCGATCGTCCAGAATGACCATCTCATTGTCTCCGCCCTGTCCTGTTTGCCAGCTTGGATTCCACGGAATCTTCGCATTAGGAGTAAAGGTCGGATCTCCTGCCTTATCTAGATTGCTGTAGTACGAAACGGTTCCTATCTGGGTTTCTGTGGTTGCCTTACTCGCATAATACACTTCCCTGGTGAACAATGCGCCATAAGGATTAATATTGCTATTATCAGGATAGCCAGGAAAAGCACCCAGTTTACCGTGAACTGAAGTTACTGTGCCATCATTCACAACACCCCATTTATAGAGTCTATTTGCGTAATCCGCTGACTGGGGATGGCGCGGCAAGTTACAAATTGGCTGATTCCACACCGCCTTACCAAATGGAACTTGATAAGAATAATTACTAACCGTGGCCCCACAAGAGGCAGTGCCTGTAATGGCAGCCCTAGAAGATAAGACCACCCATATGCCAATAACAGCAACCACCAATACGATGGCAAGGCCCCAGGGGGTTTTCAGAAAACCAGTTACCTTTGGTAACAGCGAACTCCGAACGGGAGTATTAGCTTTTGCGCGTGTTATTTTTTTCTTTTTATTCACTGGAGTGACTTTCTTTTTAGGCATAGTAGTCCTTATACTTGCTGTTTATATAACAGTAGCGTAACCGTTTTTACGAAAAAGCACAACCTTTTTATGTGAGTGTCGAGGTATTGACAAATTCGCTGTTTGAGCGTAACGTAGTCTGGTTTGCCCAAAGGCGGGTGAGCCATAAGGAAACGGTCAGCTTTGTCGGAAATTCTGGCAAAGTGAGCAAGACAGGAGGCTCTTATGACCAAACGAACCCTTATGCTCCTTGTGGGCGGGATTGGGCTCTGCCTGGCGGTAGCGCTCGGCCCATCCACGCAGGCGGGTGCAACTGCACGAGATTACATCGCCATCAAGCAAGTGGCGAGCAATCTTGAGCAGGGATTGCAGTCGGCTCAGGTTAGGGCGACAAGTTCGCCCATCGCCGGAACGACTGCCATTCAGTTCTCCGCCTCTCCACAACTAGCTGCCCTCGTAGCAGCGAGCGATCCCAGCGGCACCTTCGTGGACTGCGGGATTGTCACCTGTACAGTGTACTTCAGCTGGAACCGCACGGTCTGGCTGAACGACATGTTCAACGGACCGATGAAGCCAAGTAAGCAGATTGCTGCGAGCCTGGCTGGGGGCGCTTTGTGTGCCTTCATCAGTGGTCCGGTGGGCGCACTGTGCGCGGGTGCAGTGCTTCTGCGCTACACCACAATTGCCGATCATCTCGATCACACCGTAAAGGTCGGCAAGTGCTCGGCGTGGAAGTTCAACCGCCCCGTTTTCTTGCCATTGATTCCTCCGGCTGTGACCATCGTTGGTCTCAACAGCTGGAGCAGCTTCAATGGCCGAGTGTGCAAGTGAGGTACAGCATGGATAAGCCCGTTGTACACCCAGCCCTCCTGACGGTACTTGGTGTCATCTTGGTTGTCGGCAGCATGGTGACAAACGCCATCCTGCAGAACGGCGATCGTTTTGGCGCTCAGTACCTGCTCGTGGGTATCCCTGGAGTCATCTTGACCGTCTGGAACGGTCCAAAGTGGCTCCGAGAACAGCGTTCCTCGGAGAACCGAGACTAGGCGCGATTGTAGGGTGGGTCGATTGTTTCGGCCCACCCTATCTTTTATATGCGTTCCCAGATATAATCATCTGCACATCGCACCTCTCTTGAAAAAGGAGTAGCATGGAATGGATTTGGCTAATCATCGGTTTCATATTTGGCCGTCTCGGAAAATTCATCCTCCTTCTCGCCATCGTGCTCATCCTCATCGGCCTCGTTGCTGAACAACTCAATTAACACGCAAGCAACTTACACACATCCACCCAAAAAACCCTATTGTTGCTCGCCCACTCAAGCCCTGGTTAATCCAGGGCTTTTAAAATAGCTGCCAGACTATCTGACCTTCAGGCGTATCCTCCACGCCAACACCTAGATCATTGAGTTGAGAGCGCAACTCGTCGCTATGGGTGTAATCTCTATCCTTGCGAGCATCTTCACGCTTCGACAAAATCTCATCAACCCCTTCAATGGTGCGCACCCGCTCCATCAGTTCAAAAATGTGCAAGCCCAGGATTTCATCAGCATGTAATAAGAAAGCGTATACGTCTTCACTGCGCGCCGCAGTATTTTCGATGGCGGCCAAGACTGCCATGGCTTGTGGCGTATTCATGTCATCAGCAAGAGCAGCATCAAAATCCTGCACCAACTTAGCAACGTGCCCATCTGTGCCCGACTGCGGATTGTTTACGAGCTTACTTGCCCACTCGCGCAATTTTACAAGCCGAGCATGTGCGGCAGAAAGACCATCCTCAGAAAAATCCATTTGCGATCGGTAGTGTGCCGAAAGCATCATAAGACGCAAAGCAAGCGGGTCGGCAACATCATCAATCTTTACAAAATTTCCAGCACTCTTAGCCATCTTCGACTTATCGACCGTAAGATGTTCGTTATGAACCCAATAGCGGGCGAGCGTTCCGCCACACTGTGCAATCTCGTTTTCATGATGAGGAAATTTGAGATCTACTCCACCAGTATGTATATCAAATTCAGGACCGAGCAAATCTGTGCTCATCGCCGAGCACTCTATGTGCCATCCAGGGCGACCTGGGTATTTTTCTCCATCCAGCTCAAAGTCCCAGCTTGGCTCGCCGGGCTTGTAGGCTTTCCATAGCGCAAAGTCTCCAGCACCCTGCTTCTGATCTTGATCATCAATACGAGTCTTGGCTAGTTCAGCAATATGCGCAAGTTGGCCATAATTACCACCTTTTTTTGCGTAAGCTTCGAGCGAAAAATATACACTTCCGTCAGCTACATAGGCAATCTCTTGTTCGTATAAGTCCGTAATCAAAGCCTGCATTTTTTTGATGTAATCAGTGGCATGCGGAAAAGTCATAACGTCATCAACTTCTACGCCAACCTTTTCGAGGTCTTGCAGAAACTTAGATTCATATTCTTGAGCAAGTTTTTTTAAACCTTCAGCTGGCTCTTCACCGGGGTATTTTTCCTGCGATCGAGCAATCATCTTGTCATCGATATCGGTAATATTCATTACCCAACGTAAATCATAGCCACCAACATGCCTGATTATTCGCTGTAGCGTATCGGCCATAATAAAGGCCCTAAGGTTACCAACATGCACTCGGTCGTACACCGTTGGCCCGCACGAGTACATAGTAACCATCTCTTCATCGAGTGGTACGAACTGTTCTTTCTTGTGAGTCAGTGAGTTATATATAGTAATTTGCTTCATGTTTGGATCCCTTTATCAAATACAACCGCTCGCAATACTTCTGCCGTTCGACGACAATCATCAAGTGCATTATGAGCGGTACGCGCTGACTGCCCGAATAGCTTAAATGCGTCTTCACTGCGCACTACCTGACTATAGCCGTGCTGACATAAATACTGGTAAGCCAAGCTCCACGCGTCAAGATGATGATAATCATACATACTATCACGTCGCCCGATAGATTGCATAAGCACGTCGAGCCAAGCTCGATCAAAGGTTATAATCCAACTCGCCAGATACACTGCGGTGCCAAATTGTTCTACGAACTTTTTAGCGACTTCTTTGACTTGGGGGGCGTTGGCAACTCGCTCACGCGTAATATCGGTATGCTCTAGTACCCATGGGTCGAGACTATCTGGATCAGCTCGAATATCAGTGAGAAAACTATCTTGTTCAACAAGCGTCTCTGGATGCAATAACACGGCCCCAAGTTGAGTTGGCGCACCAGGATCACTTACATCTCCGTGTTCATTTCTCACAAAGCCCGTTGATTCAAAATCAAACAAGAGTACTGGTTTAGAATAGCCTGCAAACTGACTCATGCAGCTATTTCCGTACGACCGGCTAACGCTCGACCCAAAGTCACCTGATCGGCATACTCAACATCAGCCCCAACCGGCAAGCCATGCGCCAAACGTGTCACTTTTACGCCGTGAGGTGTGAGTAATCGAGCCACATACAGGGCCGTTGTCTCGCCTTCTACAGTCGCATTAGTCGCCAAAATAACTTCGCTTGGAGTCACGGCCTGCACTCGGCTGACTAAAGAATCTAGCTTTAATTGCGCCGGGCCAATACCATCAATGGGAGACAATACACCGTGCAAAACGTGGTAGCGTCCCCGATAGGTGCCAATCTTTTCAAGCGCCACAATATCCAGCGGCTGAGCTACCACCACAATGCTTTCGTCGTCGCGCGCATTATCTAAGCACAGATCGCATAGTTCTGCAGTGGCGTAGCTATGACACTGGGCGCAAAAGCCCAACCCATCACGTACGCCCTCGAGTGCAGCAGCGAGACGAGTTGGGTCGCCATGTCGGACCAAATACATCGTTAAACGCTCGGCCGTTTTCGGACCGATCGAAGGCAATTTGGCAAACTCATCTACAAGCGTGATGATTTGTTGTGGCAGTATTCGAGCCATTCCCCTCCAGTTCGCTGGCTACATGCCGGGCAGGTTTAGGCCGCCAAGCTTGCCCTTCATTTTTTCGGCAACTTCGCGCTGTAAAGCACTGTTTGCCTGATTTACTGCCGACTCAATGAGCTTTTCAAGACGACCTGTATCCGAGATATCAAACTTTTCGGTATCAAGCTTTACACTGGTTACCTTTTGTTCACCATTCATAACAATCACAACTGCGCCGTTTCCAGCATCAGCCTCTACTTCGACTTTCTTAAGTTCTTTCTGAATTTTGCGCAACTCGTTGGCTGCTTTAATTTGATCTAGCATACGCTTAGTGTGCCCCTTTCTTATTCATGAAAAAAGTAATAGTACTATTGTACCGCGATAACGGCGTTACTGCACCTGGTACAGGCGTACTTCGGACGAATTTGTCTCGAAGCGATCGAGTTCGGCCCAATTCTGTGGAGTTTCTTGCCAATACTCCTTATCACCTGGCTTACCAACTAGCCAGACCCGACCGCTCTGGGACTGAACCGTACTCCAGTCATCAAGATAGATTGTATCCGCTCGATCATAGAGTAATGCCGATTCACCATACCCATTAGGACGACCACCCTTGGTATTGAGCTGTAATTGAGTATAGTTTGGCACAACCGCCATAGGACCGCCAAAACCTTCTGGCGCAGGGATCTGACGATTACGCGTATCGACACACTGCTGACAGTAATAGCTAAAATCGAAATATGTATACAATTCAGCCGACACAATCTGGTCGCCAGGCTGAAATTTTTCACCAACATACTCGCCAACTCTGGCCATACTATGACTAGCCTGACGCCCAACGTTTACTACGCCCACAATACAAATGACAACTAAGAGCCCTAACACTGAATAGCCCAGGAGGCGCTGCTTTTTGATGAGCTCATACACCGCTACACCCATGAGCACTACCAACCCATTGGCAGCAAAAACCAGGTATCTATCCTGATACACGGGCTTTACGATAGAAACTGCGATTGTTAGCAGAATTGGCAAAAACGTATAAAAATACAGCATTTTAATTTGCGGAGCACGGTGCCGCATGCGCCAAGTTACGTACGAAAGACCAGCAAAGATACCCAATGGGATGAGCCAATAAATTAACTGTGGTAATTGCCCGCCGTCTGTAAAAGTAAGATTCTGCCAGATACTGTTAGTAAATGTTCGCTCAGTTGTTTTTGGAATCCAACTAATTCCTTGACCACGTGTAAACTGACCATAAAAACTCGGCAGCCAAGGCAACCACAGCACCAAGATACCAACATTTGTGAGAATCCAACGCCACGAGAGCCAAAAACTTTTCCCAAATCGCCAACGCCATGGCATTTCTAAGGTCATCACATACAACCAATGCGCAGCCACAACGAGGGCCGTAAAGTAGTGCGTATACAGCCCAGCAGCCATGAGTACAGCATAGACAATCAGCCAGCGATTATTGTTTCTCTTCTCTAGATAGCGCAACAACACATACGTCGCACTGATGGTGAATAAGCCCAAGAGGCCATACATGCGGGCTTCCTGACTGTAGCGAATAAGAAACGGTGCCAGAGCCAAAAGCAGCAGAACAATACTTGCAGCTTGACGAGAAAAATAGCGCTTCACCAAAAGATAGCAGACATAGATTGTTGCCAGCCCTGCTACAGCGCTCATAGACCGAGCGGCCAATTCTGAGCGGCCAAATACCTGCGTCCAGCCATGCAGGAGTTCGTAGAACAACGGCGGATGCACATCTCGACCCGATCCAGCCCAAATTTCTAGCGGATTTCGAGAAATGAGCATCATGGTAAAGCCTTCATCGTGCCAAATACTCGCTTTGATAATGGTGGCAAACCGCACCACGGTCGCCAGTATCATCAAGAAAGGCACAACAATTCTTTCCTGGGTTAACCTTTGCCAGGGAGTAAACGAAATCTTTTTTGGCTTAGTCTTTGTGCGCGGCATAACGAAAGCTCACTTTGTTATATTTACCAATCATAAGGCCCCATTTAATCTTCAAAAGGTCACCAAAAGTCTGTATGGCTACTTTCATAGCACCATTGCCAGAAATTTTGCTCCCTTCAACTACATCGCGCCAATCCGGTACGTCGATAAGCTCAATTGGGTATCCGAGTTTTCGAGCAACAGCCAGTACCTCCATATCAAACCCCCAGCCGACAATACGCTGACGACCAAAAACTTCCTGAGCTGTATTGCGCTCGAAAGCCTTAAACCCGCACTGCGTATCCTTAATGCCGGGAACAATCAAGGTCTGAGTTAACCAATTACCAAACGTGGAGATAAACTTACGAATACCAGTGTGCGACTCGCCAAGATTGCGGACGCAAATGGCAATTTTGCCCTTATTCTCAATCAGATCGTAGACTTCATCGAGATATTTCAGTGGGGTAGCGAGGTCGGCATCCATAAACATTACGTAGTCAGTAGTAGCCGCCAACATACCATCACGCACTTGCTTCCCCTTACCAACTTTGGGGCCAGTTTGCAAGAACTGATAATGGCTAAAACGCTTACCAGCAGCATCAGCAACAGCCTTGGTTTTATCGGTGCTATTTGCATCTACTACCGTGACAAGCGCATTGTAGTGATGCTTTTTTAGATAATCAGCGAGAGCATCCAGGGTCTTACCTATTCGCTTCTCTTCGTTAAGCGTCGGAATTAAAATCGTAAGGCGCGGCTCCTTCGCGGCCATTACCGATTCACCTCGTAGGTGTAATACAGGGTGCGATCCGGAAACTCTGGCGAACGTGATTGGTTCAGCTTACCTTGCGGGTACTTAACTTTCAGTACATCCAATACAGCCTGGGTATGCTGATTATTTTGGACGATAAATACGGTGGGCTGATCGGTGATTGGTACGGAATCTACTTCCTGCCATTCAAGTCGCTCCCAGCCAGAACCGCGTCGGAGTCCAAAATCAGCATCACTTTTCTGCATCATATAGTCTTTTTCATCGCGCGTCAGATAATCAATAGTACGAATTGAATAACCATCTACCACCATATATACCTTTGTAGTATCGGCGCTTGCCAACTTGGAGTTAAAGTGGTTACTAATCGCAACATTGTCGTCAGCATACGCCTCGTAGGTACCCGGTGCTCCAGCCCAAGCTCTAAAGTATGCAAAGTAACCCTGTACGAGCGTTGCAGACATCAGGAGTAAAATCAGCGCTAGACCAATATTGCGGGCAAAACTGTTTATCGGGAAGATTGCGTACCAACGACCAATAAAGTACGACAGCCCAATCGCAGCGAGTATCATCACCGGAGGTGCTGTCCCAATGGAGCGCAGACCATGTGGTAAGCCCTCTGCAGTCAGAGCTGCCGGGAGCATCATCGCGCCAGCTATAAAAAGTAACGCGAAATAGCGTGCATGACGGAGAGAATAGAGGGCCACCAACACCCCAAGGATAAACATGATGCCGACAAAAGTATTCAGGTATGGTTCGCCCGGAACATTGTGACGCGCGTTATCATCGCCAGTAAAATTATATTGCAGAAGAGTTTTTTGTGTACTGTCTAAAAGCGTTTGTACTGGCTTACCCTTATTAAGGTCTTTATTAAGGAAGCTAGTCCCCCCGGCTCGAGCGCCGGCATCAGGATTTTTGACGGTGTAAAAAATGAGCGGCGATAGAACAAGCAAGAATGAAATAACCGCAGCAGCTATATTCTTACCCTGACCCTTAAACCACTGCCTGCGAAAAAGAGCGATATATACGAGGAGCCCCACCACCGCCGCAAGCATGAGTTGGTAGGCCGTATATGTATATGATCCCAGACCCAAAAAAGCACCTGCGCCGATGTAATAACCCATCTTTCGTGTCTTTATCGCACGTCCCCCTAGATAAGCAACCATCGCGACCATAAGCGGCGTCATGCTGGCGCGGAAACCGTCCCTAGAAATAATTACTACCCAAGGATTAACCGCTAAAAAGAAGGCTGCAATGAGTCCGACTCTCTGGCCAAACCAATCTTTACCCCAATAATATACGGCGATAATCGCAAGTGTACCCATAAGAGCCGGCGCCATACGCAATGCCAAAATTGTATTGCCGAGAGCCTTTACAAAAGCTGCCTGCAAGAAGAAAAACAATGATTCACGCGGACCATTCGTGGCGTACAGAGCCCGTATGTCGCCAGAAAAAATTCTAAACACGTCCTGACCATTGGCTGCTTCATCAGGATGTAGACCCGGTGGTAAACTACTGAGCATGTAGAATCTGAAGAAAACACCAATCAGTACAATAGCCGATAGAACCAACCAAACCCCATATTTTTTCGTAAAATTCTGAAAGCTTTTTTGTCGCTTAGTTGCCTTGGTGCTCACTTTTTATCCCCTGTTTTAAATACTACTTTCTTATACATTACATAATTCCAGACGAGACTTGCCGCAGTAGCTACAAGTTTTACACCATTCGTCTCTACAAACTGAGCATCAATTCCGGCGGTACCGATAATGTTGAGCCAGTTCGCCAACGAAAGACCAAGTTCCACTGGATAGCGCCAGATATTTTCGAAGAAGTAAATAATTACACCCTGGATCACAATAAGCCCAAACGCAGTAATCGGAAAGAACTCCAGGGCTTGGCGACCAATATCTTTCTTTTCACCACCCTTGAATACAAAATGACGGTTAGCAAAAAAGCTGAATGTCATTGCCACCATAACGGCGGGGATATTCGCGATTTCGTCCGACCATCCGGTGGCCCGACTGACCATGTTTAGGATAATAAAATCAATGAGCGTATTGATGATACCAACAAGACCAAAGCGCCCAACTTGGGCTACTTCGCGCTTGGTGTTCTTGGCCACCGGTTTTTGTTCTTTCAAAAGATTTTCCTTATTTCGCCTATCAGTATACGCGAGAAAACTCAGCTTGTGCAATGCGCTTATGCTTACTTATTCGAGTGAACCACCTTCGCGTTTGCGATCTAGGGATCGGAACAACATTAGTTCTGGGCTGAAGAAGAGCTCCACATCCCCAGTCGGACCATTTCGGTGCTTACGGATTAATACATCAGAGATATTGCGCCGCTCACTTTCTTTATTGTAGTAATCCTCTCGATAGATAAACATCACCACATCTGCATCCTGCTCAATCGAACCAGATTCTCGCAAGTCGGACAGCTGAGGAATTTGCGGATGACGCTGTTCGACTGCACGTGATAGCTGAGAGAGAGCAATTACTGGCACGTCCAGCTCACGTGCAAGCCCCTTTAAGGATCGAGAAATTTCAGAAATTTCGTTCACACGGTTTCCGTCACCAGAAGCACGGCCACTCATCAGCTGAAGATAGTCAATAATAATCAGGCCCAAACCGTGCTCTGTCTGCAAGCGACGAGCCTTAGTGCGCATTTCTAGTGCATTCGCCATAGCTGAGTCATCAATAAAAATCGGAGCTTCAGCCATCACACCCATGGCTCGATTTAATTTTTCAAAGTCTTTATCTTCTAGGTTACCAGTACGCAATTTCCAGGAGTCTATCCCAGATTCGGATGCCAGCAAACGATCAATCAGCTGCTCTTTACTCATTTCTAAAGAAAAAATACCTACTGGAATACCCTCTTTAATCGCCACGTGTGCGGCAATATTCATTACAAAGCTTGTCTTCCCCATACTTGGACGAGCCGCCAAGATAATCAGATCTGAGCGCTGCAACCCAGCAAGCAATCTATCCATCTCCTTAAAGCCAGTTGGCACTCCACGCAACTGCTGCTTATCTTTATGAAGGGCATCTAGGCGATCAAAGCTGTCGGCAAGGACATCTTTAATTGAGATAAAATTCTGTTTTAGATGCTTTTGACTTACCGAGAACAACGCCTGTTCGGCTTCATCTAATAACCCTTCAAGCTCGCGACTTTCATCGTGCGCCAAACCGGATATGGCGTGTCCTGCAACGTCTAGACGCCTAAGCGTCGCTTTACCCGCAACAATTCGTGCGTATTCGGCGGCATGAGCGGTTGTAGCCTCCGATCCGGCCAACTCTGTTAAATAGGTCATTCCACCGATATTCTCGAGCTCTTTAGCCGACTTCAGCTCTTCAGATAATGTCACCAAATCAATTGGCCGACGTTTTTCGTAAAGCTTCACAACCGTCTCGTAAATTATTCCATTACGTCGATCATAAAAATCATCAGCTGCCACAATATCGGCAACCTTAATTAGCGAATCTGCGTCCAGCAGAATTGTTCCGAGTAATGACCGCTCAGCCTGCATGCTGTGGGGTGGTGAAAGTTTAGCGAGCTGCTCTTCGCTAGGCGGAGGCGGCGGCGTGTCTTTTCTAGCCATATCTACTCCTGCACCACTTCCCCGCCCAAGATTTCTAGGGCACTCGCCACAAGCTCTTCATCGGGCTGAGCAGCCACTTGGGCTTGCTCTTCTGTAGCATGCACGACCGTCATTTCAACTTGGCGATTTGCTACCTTAGAAAACACAGCTTCTATAAACTGCTGGTTTTTCGGCTCTTCGATGCGCTCCTTATGAAATCGGAATCGACAGCGCACCACTAGTTTATCCCCCTGTAAAACCGGGTCGCCAGAGCGCAAAACTGCGTAGAGCGAATTATTTTTTGACTTAATCAGTGACAGTGCCTTGGCTGTAACCTTATCGGCACCCAAAACTTCCCCAGGAATCTCTGCCGCAGCTGGTGCGGCCACAAGCTTTGGCGCCGTCATGGCAACTGGCCGGGCAGCTACTGTAGTTTGAACGGAAGATGTGGCGCTCATTGCCCCAGGCGACAGGCGCCAGATAGCCAATTCAACCGGCAAAGTTGGGATCGGAGTAGTCTTTAATTCACGGGCAGCCTGCGAAAACGACTCGAGTACACGCGCCAGCTGGACTTGAGTCAGTCCATCTTTTGTCTCGCCACGTAAAAACTGTTGGCGAGCAACGATCAGCACATGCTCCGTAACCAATGTTGGCTCCGCACCCAATGTCCACAATTTTGTAGCCAATGCCAAAGCTTCATCAGTTTTGCCTTCGCCAGCCAGAAGAATAAGTTGCCGAACCGCATCTTCATCACCAATTCCAGCAATTTCGGCCACCAGCTGTCGTGTCACATGATCGTGAGCACTACCCAGTTGATCGAGCAAACTAAGGGCATCACGAAAGCCTCCTCCTGATAATTCAGCGATCAATGTCAGAGCATCTTCATCGACCTTCATCGACTCCGCCTCTGCAACCGACTGCAAATGCGCAAGCATGCCAATAGGTTGGACGGGGCGAAAATCGTACCGCTGGGTGCGACTTACCACCGTATCTGGTAGCTTATGCACCTCAGTCGTTGCCAAGATAAACACCGCGTGAGCCGGTGGTTCTTCGAGTGTTTTTAAGAGTGCGTTAAAAGCCTCGCGCGTGAGCATATGTGCCTCATCAATAATAAATACCTTGTACTTAAGTCGAGTTGGAGCAGTTGCAATTTTTTCACGTAGTGCTCGAATTTCATCAATGCCGCGATTTGAAGCGGCATCAATCTCAATAATATCAAGCTCGGTCTCGAGACCAGCTTCAGGAGATAGCTCGTTCACACGACGCGCCAAAATGCGCGCTACACTCGTCTTGCCAGTGCCACGTGGGCCCGTAAACAAATAGGCATGACTCAATTTCTGCTGCGCCAAAGACGCCTCCAAAAGACGCGTAATATGCTCCTGCCCAACTACATCAGGCAAATCAGCCGGTCGATATTCACGATAGAGTGCAGAACGACTCAAGTCCCCTCCTAATTAACTTCTCACCAATTACCTTACATTATACTGCCTGCCAACACGAATTTGTGTCATACCACCCTAGTTTTTCTCATAAAAAGTGAAGTCCACTTCCCCTTAAAGAAGAAGTGGACAACGACGATACATGCTTGCATCGACAAAGAATGAATTGATTGTTGTGTGAGTTTGGCTTGGTACCCCTGCCAAAATACAACATCTGCCGGGCGCAGCAAATGAGGGGAGACGCAATATGCAATTACGCTGGTTTGTACCCATCCGCTCCATCTACTCTGGCCGGGCGCAGCTAAAGTTCAGGTTAGTGCCCATCCTGGCTTTTACGAAAGCGGGCGCACTTCCAACTCATTCTATCAGGCAGCCGCAATTGCAGCCTCAACCCTCTAGATACGAGACTCTATATTATAAAAGCTATTTATATATAAGTCAACTAGCCAATGACGGCTTCGATGGCAGCCCATGAAGCAGGCCGATCAGCAGGGATCACTACCGTTACCTCATCGCTTGGCTGAGCCTTAAAGTAGGTTACGCTCGCAAACAAAACATGATACAATTTTCCGCCAGCTTCCACCATATAGGTGCCATCCTGCAGGGTCACTGTCCCAATAAGCTTCTTGCGCTCGATTGGTCCAATCTGCTTATAAATAAAACTGCCATCTTCGGAAATTGTGAGCTTAAGGATATCCCCCTCAACTAGCTTAGACTTGGAGGCATAGTTTGCTGGCACTGGATATGTCTTTTCATTCGGCCCCACCATATTTTGCCCGTCAAATACACCCTCTATCACCTTGCCACCGACATGAGATTCGGCATCTACCGGGGCGGGAGGTCGCGCTGCTGCTGCCGGTGCCTCTGGTAGCTCCTCGGGTTTAATACCCATAGATTCAAGCTGCTCATGAATTCGCTTCATATTTTCTTCTGCAGCTTTTAGCTGACTGGCGAGCTGCAAGAGCTTGGCGTCGTTTTGATTATTCGTTGTCATATATTACTCACTTTTTTGATTATTTTTTATTACCCACAGATTCAGGTGGAGTATACCACTACATCCAGCCAAATTGCAAACTACTATCTGTCGTTTTTGATACTGTACTTACTTATCTCTGACTACAATTCTTATAACCTCTTGGGCATCACCTTGCTTAGATTGAAAAGCTACAACTGTTTGATCGACCTTAATATCTGACACCTTAAGCTGCTGCGTTTTTTTCGTTACTTTCACATTGGCACTCAGCTTTAGCTCCTGACGTTCACCCTTCGAACTATCAATGGTTATTTTATCTTTACTGACTGCTACCACCTTACCACTGACTGTATTAAATGGATTCGGAGCTTTTAGAATATCCTCCATACCAGACTTCTTACTAGCCGCCTGCTGAACTTTTTTCTCAGCTGTCTTGTACCCATTATTGTAACCAAATGCGTATAAGCCAATCATAACGGCAAAAAATGCAACAATTATTATACCTACAATCACCAAACTCTTCTGTCGCTCCGAAAGTTTTATTTTTTTTAGTTTTGGAGTTTTTCTTGCTTGATTGGGATTCATGATACTTCCTCTTTTATTATCTTATTAGCACTATCACCCCCTACCCTGGCAGCTTGGCTAGCTTACCACTATGTAGGGTAATAGTTGCTAGGGTACCAGTTGGTCGAGTGGCTTGTAACTTTATTATACCGCCTAGGCTTTGAACTAGGAACTGGGCATTGTAGAGACCCATGCCTAAGCCTTGGGAGTCATAGGTTTCGGTGGAAGTACCACGACTAAAGGGCTCAAAGAGGTGTTGACGAGCTGAGTCAGATAATCCTGATCCGGCATCAGTAACAGCAATTGTGACATGCTGGCCAGTTGCTTTAACTTGTAAGCTCACCTTACTACCCTCGGGACTAAACTTAATAGCGTTACCGACTAGGATTTCGGTTAATTCACCGAGATGTTCTGGTTCAGCTTGAGCGGTGAGAGCTGATGGTGTGTCAACTTCTAGAGTAATGTTACGAGCTTGAGCTTGTTGCTGTAATCCGGGCAAGACTGCCTGAATGGCTGGAGCTACTAGACTAGTGGTGGTGGTGTTAACAGCACCAGCGTGAGTAGTCACAAAGCCGAGAGCTCGACCTAGTTCAGTTAGCATAGCCAAACCATTCAGGTAGAGCTTAGACTGCTCGGGATGAGCTTGCAGCTCACTACTGTTGGTTGTGAGAAAGTCAATGTAGCTTTGGAGCTTCTGACTGGACTCATCTAAGAAGGCTTGCTTAGTCTGGTGGAGGTTACGGATTTCTCGCAGAAGATCAACTTGTTTCTGACGTCTGGTCTTATGTTTGTGGTAGAGATAGCCTGAAACCAAGATTAAGATGAGACAGAAGATGAAGAAAGCGAGTTGGTTAATAACCCTGAGGCCCGACACAATGTAGGCTCCCGTTAGTGTTAGTGTGATGTCGACGACAGCAATGACGATGGCGACAGCTAGCAGTGAGATCCAAACGGGTCGGTCTTTGAGAGCGATGAGAGCGGTGAGTTTAGAATTAGCTTTGTGAGAGCCTGGCATAGTATTAGCTGCGGTAGACTGCGTATTAGCTAAGGATTCCTGAGTGGTATGTTGCAGGCCACTAGCAAATTGGCCGAGCTCTTTGAGTTGGTCAGCAAGAGAGGTATAGGTTAGAGCTGCAACTAACTGCTGGGACTGTAAGAGGTCTAGAGCATTCTGCAAGATAGCAACTGGGGTATTGAGATAATGGGCTGTGATATTAATGAAATCATGGATATGTTGGTCGGTGGCTTGGTAGCGGTCAATGAGAGCTTGGACACTTCGTTCGAACCGGTACTCACGCCAGGACTGGATAGCATAGGCTAGCGCGATGAGTAGTAGGAGTGAGACAAACATGAACGGTAGACCGGGGGCGGTCACAACGGCAAACGACCACAAGGGACCACCTTTGCTGAAGAAACCAACTTGGTCAGTTGCAAGACCAGGACCAGACGGTTTAGGGCTAGTCTTAGTTGTTGGTCGAGTGGAGCCACTACTAGTACCACCATCGGAACCGCTAGCTGGTGGTGATACATTAGGGTCAGTTGACACGGTTGGCGTTGGTGAGGTAGTTAGGGTTGGTTGTGAGGTTGGGGTTGGTGAGCGGGTAGGAGTAGGACTTGGAGTGGAGGTTGGAGTTGGCGATGGTGATGGGGTGGATGGATTGCAGCCAGCTGAACCTACAAAGTCGGGATAGTTAGTACAGTTAGTTTTCCAAATGCTGGTGAAGTCCCATTGGTTGAGAGGTGGATTGGTGGAGTTGTTTTTGAAGTAGTTGGGCTGGGAACCATCGGTGTTGACGGGGGTGCAGAAAATAGCAGGGGTGGTAACAAGAGTAGATGTATCGGTAATATCATCTATCTCAAGATACTGATCTACACAATTAGGCTGGTTCACAACTGTTCTGTCGTAATAATTATTCGATATATTATCCGCCTGATAAGGTAGGGATAATATCCTTGTAACGAATCCAATCAAACCAGCAGAAGTAATGTTTGACGAAATACTACCGACACTAAAAACATTCTTGATAATGCTGTCCGTCGAAGCCGATCCGATAGCGCCACCAGTAATAGTCGCTGACAAGCCATCAGAGAGTGGGGCCACATTATTAGTAAGATGGGCACTAACCGCGCTATAACTATTCTCTAGCTCGCCATAGTAGGACAAACCACCGGCCAAACCGCCATACTGCACTATCCCACCATCTACACTATAGCTACCCTTACTATAGCTATTATTCACATGCATTGCGCCTAAACTATGACCAACCAGACCACCAATAGCCATACCATCATTGCCAGGAGTAACCTGAATATTTGTGCTGAGATCTGTATAGCTCTTAGAAATAGTTGTGCCAAAGCTACTACCAACTAGGCCACCAATAGCAATAAACCTTCCGTCAACATCTGTAGCTAATGACCCAAGTGGGAATACATAATTACGCAAACCAGAACTATTAAAGCGAACTAACGATGGTAATATCCCCCGCATTGAGACAATTAAACCACCACTCGAATCAGCCGCCATATACATACTACTATTACCTGAGAGATGATCGGGTGCGGCAATAGAATCGTTTGAAAAAACTGATACGAAATTACCACTACTATCAAATTTCTTTATATCATGGTTGCCATAATCTCCAGTGTAGATATTACCCAAACCATCAACAGCTATACCCTCAGGACCATACAAGAACTGACCAGCACCACTACCGATGCTACCAAATTGGACTAGCTCATTACCCGAGCTGTCATATTTGTTAATCTTACTTTGAGCAATAACGAATAAATTATTACTGCTGTCAACGGCAATATTACGAGAATAAGTAAATGTTTCGCCGCCCGTAATAAAACCATCGTTATCGCTATCATAACCATTAATCACAAATAGCTCGTTACCATCCGAGTCTAGCTTATGAATAGTAGTATTATTTAATACATAAATATTTCCATTAGAATCAACCGCCACATCACTTCCACCAATACTGAATTGCCTAATATGTACACCGCTGTTTGTAAATTTCTGGATACGGTTATTGCCAGAATCGGCTACATAGATATTACCCGTCGAATCCAGCGCAATACCTTCCGCCGACGAAGATATCTGATCTACCCCAGAGCCTTCTGAACCCCATTTGGCTATTAGGTTATTGCTGTTATCGAATTTTTTAATCTGCCCATATTCAGTATCAAGAACATAGATGTTACCAGACGAATCAGTAGCGACCCCGTCTGAGCGTGAAATCATATTCGTATCGATATAACTTGACAAGTTAATACTGCCGCGCACAGACGAGTCAGCAACTACACTGTTGTGATCCTCACCAATTAAGCCGCCAAATGTAAAATTAGAATATCCAGTTAGCGACAAGTTAGTTACATGCACGTTAGAAACATCAAGACTGTCGCCATACCCCACGAGCCCCGAACCAAAAGCCCCTGGTAATGGCACCGCGATCTCATAAGCACCAATATAGCGAGTGTAGTTATCAAATGTAATATCACGAACGCTTGCTCCGCTGGCCTTAATAATAATATTGCCGTACGGAAGGTAAGTAGTATCTTGATGGATATTACTTATAGTGTGTCCTTGGCCATCAATATCGCCAGTAAAGCCCGTCCCGAAACTGACGAAGTCAAAAATACCAATAAAGCCAGGTGGACGGTCCGGCTGATACAAGAATGGTATTATGCTACTCCATGTCCAATTAGCAGTTTCGCTGCAGTCTATGTCATTATCAATCACATATTTTCCTGCCGGATCACCAGGCACTAGCGTGACAGGGTTTATACTAATCGCCTGAAACTCCTGGCAGTCCGTGATGTGATAGGTTGTCTGAGCTAAAGTTGAGATCGTTATGGTACTTGACCACTCCCCACCATCATCAGTGCTATCAAACGCCTTAACTCTAAAATCATACGAAGTCTCTGGATCTAACCCAAATACCTCCAAATAAGAGGCATTAATTGTATTGTCTGGATAATGGATCCAGGTGCTAGAGCTAGTTGGCTTATATTCTAGTTGATAATAAGCTGCATCCATCAAATCATCCCAATTCACCTCAATAGATGTGGTGTGTGGAGTGCCAGTCAGATTCTGTGGGGCACCTAGTGAACAATCTTTTCCGGCATCATTGATAGTCCATGTGAAGTTGGTGATAATGGATTGACGTTGGGTTTCAGAGTTGCAATATTTACTTTTACCGGCGTCAAAAGTAACACTTGATTCAAGATTTTGAGCAGACCATGCAATTAGCGTGGCGTCATAATTGGCAATGGACAGACCAGATGGGTTGGGTACATAGGACTCATCGACAGGATAGCCTACATAATAAGGTAAACTATTCCAGAAGGCATCCTTGTCCTGTTGAGTCCATTGGTCGTATGGTGTGCCATATACTTGTTCCGTATTGTATCTCATAAACTCTACATAGTCCCCAAACATATACTGCATACCCACCACATTGCTGATGTTCCAGCTAGCCAGTGATTGATTAAAACTGGTGGCTCCCAAGAACATACCACTCACATCCGTTAGATTGCTAACATTCCAATTATTTAGTGGCTGGTTGAAGCTAATTGCACTGCCAAACATAAGTTGTATATTCGTTAGATTGCTAACATTCCAATTATTTAGTGGCTGGTTGAAACTGGTGGCGGCATCAAACATCCAGCTCATATTGGTCACATTGCTAACATTCCAATTATTTAGTGGCTGGTTGAAGCTGGTTGCATTCATGAACATCTGGGTCATATACACCACATTGCTAACATTCCAATTATTTAGTGGCTGATTAAACGATTGCGCTAGTATAAAAGTAGCATTCATTGTTGTTATATGAGATATGTCCCAACTTTCGATATTGTCATTGAAATTGGTTGCGTTGCCAAACATAAAACTCATGTCAGTCACAGTACTTAGATCAGGTGTGTCGCTAGCCGAAAAGGTAGTGATATTAGTAGCGCCATAGAACATATAGCTCATATCCTGCCAAGCAATATCCCCCCATTGTTTAACATCGATAATCTTTGGGGCATCGGTACTGTCATTATTCATCATGTGGGGGAAGGTACCAGTTATAGCAATGTCGTATTCACCGGGCGAGCCGTAAGTACAAGTTACATCGCCGGTTTGGTTAGTGAATTCATTGGTACCGTCGTTATTACAATCCACGTTGTAGTTATATGTGTAGCTATTGTTTGTTGGAATGGTGTATTGATTGGAGTTACTACTGCCGGGGTTGTCGGTTTTAGCGGTCATAATGAATGGACGTTGTGGTTGCGCACTACAATCCTTGCCACCGTCAGTTATAGTCCAATTGAAATTAGTGATGATGCTTTGTCGTTGGGTTTCGCTATTGCAATACTTACTAGTACCAGCCCCAAAAGATACATTACTTTTAAGGTTCTGGCCGCTCCAAGAAGTAAGAGTAGCGTCATAATTAGGGGCGGAAAGACCGGAAGGATTTGGTACATATGATTCGTCGGTAGGGCGATCTAAAACTTGTGAAACCCATGCCCAAAAATCATTCTTGGTCTGCTGAGCCCAAGTATTGTATGGCCCATAAATCTGTTCATAATCAGTTCTTATGCCTTCCACGATATCGCCAAACATACGATCCATAGAATTAACACCACTAACATCCCAACTAGCCAATGACTGATCAAAACTCTCTGCACTTGTGAACATACTTCCCATACTAGACACATCTTCTACGTTCCAGCTACTAAGGGGTTGGTTGAAGGCAACCGCATTTGCGAACATTAAAGCAGTACTAGTAACATTACTAACATCCCAATTGTTAAGAGGCTGATTGAAGCTGGTAGCGTTTAAAAATAAACTGTTCACATTAATGACATTGCTAACATCCCAGTTATTAAGGGGCTGATTGAAGCTGGTAGCACTGCGGAATAAATGATTCATAGTAAACACATTACTAACATCCCAATAGTTTATATTTGCATTAAACATAGTAGCTCCATAAAACATCCCTCTCATGTTCGTAACATTGCTTAAATCTGGAGCATCATTTGCAGTAAAAGTTACTATGTTCGTAGCATTTTCAAACATGTAGTCCATATCTTCCCAAGCTATACTACCCCACTGCTTGATATCAACAATCTTAGCTTGATCGGACGGTATAGCTTTTCCATCTAGGTGTGGAAAGATACCAGCAATTGCAATGTCATACTGCCCGGGTGAACCATAGGTGCAAGTCACATTACCAGCTTGATTAGTAAATTCGTTGATCCCATCGTTATTGCAATCTACATCAAAGCTGAATGCACTATGCATACCCGGATCTGTTGGAATTATATATTGATTGCTGGAACTGCCCCCTGGATTATCCGTCTTTACCCTCATAATAAACTCCCCAGGTGCCCAGTCTCCATTGTAAGTAACCGAGTTGTCGGTTGAAGTGCTAGCTTGGTTAGTACCACTAGCTCCGTTTTGGGCGGTGATTAGTTCTGGGGCTATGGTTGGGGTGATTGTACCGGCGCTGGTTGCTTGAATTCTTACCTCATAGGTAGTTTTGTTGAAGGTTCCGGCTTCGGTAATAGATTGGATTGCTTGCCCAGGAGCTGTACCACCTAGGGTGATGTCAGAGTTAGTTAGTGTGGCTTCGTCTATTGGTTCACTAAATTGAACTGTAAAGACCGATGTATAGGATGGGTTAGAGTCAGCAGTACCAGTCTTTTGGTTAATAGTAACCGTCAGAGAACCAGGGGCTGCTAAACCAACCATGGAGACACCTAGAAGATAGCTTAGTGCTACTAGGCTAGTTGTGCCGACAAAGATCCAGTAGCTTACACTCCGCCAACGATACTTAACTAGTGGTAGCGACACTACCTTAATGTGATGTAAGGGGGTATAGGCAATCTTTGGCTGTTCATCACGTAAGGGTTTACGGTGGAGGTGGTAGTCAATAATGAAGTAGCTAGTTGCAGCTGTAATGAGTAAGCCTACCAAGATCGCAAATGGCATGAAGCTACCGAGCTTAGAGCTAGTAGTGACTAGATAGTCAAAGCCTGGTAGTTGGACGAGGAGGGGGAGGGGGAGGAATAGTCCGAGGGGGAGAATAATAAATAGGGCTAGTTTGTAATGAGTAGTTAGCCAGCTAACTAGACTACTAGTAGGTGGTTTAGATGGTGCACCAACTCTAGCCGACTGGGTCTGCTTTGTAGTAAGTTTCTTTAAATATCTATGTATACCCATTGCACCCACATAATTATATGTATCATCACATACTCTATTGGGAACTAATGATTGAGCCGAATAGAGTACTGACCACAAGCTCACTTTAAAAGCTTAACTACTATTTTAACTAACAACAGATGGTTATGCTATGGGGATGGGGGGGTAAATAAAGAATCACCCTAATATAGGGTGATTCTTTATTAATTTTATGAACTTTTATTGAAGCTCTACGCCTGCACCGGCAGCTTCCAGCTTAGTCTTAGCTTCTTCAGCCTCTTCCTTTGGTGCGTTTTCTTTCACCATTGTTGGAGCGCCATCAACGACAGCCTTCGATTCAGCCAAGCCAAGCCCAGTAATTTCACGAACTGCCTTAATAACGTCAATCTTCTTCTCACCAGCGGACTGGAGGAAGATATTATACTGACTCTTCTCCTCGGCAGCTTCGGCAGCATCGCCAGCTGGAGCTGCAACACCAGCCACCGCTACTGGAGCAGCAGCGGACACGCCATAATGATCCTCTAAAGTAGTTACAAATTCAGAGAGATCAAGTACGCTCATCTTATCAAGCTCAGCAACAAGTTTCGCAAACTTTTCTGGGATTTCTTTCTTTTCTTCTTTTTCAACAGCTGCCTCAGCAGCCTCATTCTTGGTCTCTTCGGCCATGATTTTCTCCTTAAATAGAAGTGCTTAAGCAGCAGCTTCTTTCTTTTCTTTAATAGCATTCAGTGCATACACCAGTCCTGATAAGTTACCATTCAACACTCGGACCATACCCGAAAGTGGAGCGGCAACCGTACCGACTACCTGTGCCAAGAGCTGTTCACGGCTTGGGAGCTGAGCGAGGGCCATTACAGCCTCGCGTGTGAGAATTTCACCAGCTTCGTCAATGCCGCCGACAATTTCTAGCGCATCATTTGTTTTAGCAAAATCTGCCATTAGCTTAGCAGCCTCAACCTCATCAGCACCAAAAGCAATCGCCATAGGGCCAGAGAATACATCGAGCTGAGTAATTTCTTTGGCACTTTTTTCGGCGGCTTTTTTCACCAGTGTATTTTTGGCGACCGTCAGTGTAATACCGTTTTCACGCAAGGTGTTACGGAGTTCGCTGATGGCTGGCACATCAAGGCCACGGTAGTCGGCCAGAACGGCAAGCTTTGCACTATCAAGGTTGTCGACCAGCTTTTGCAGGTCTTGTTCCTTCTGTGCACGAGTCTTTGCCATACTGACTCCTTTAATTGTTAATGAAAAATCTTCTTTGCAGCGAGCCAAGAAGACATGAAGTGGGACTTATCTAAAATGTAGATTCGTCGTCGCCTCGGGAGCAAATTAAGGTTTAGCTTGAGCTAACCAGCGCCTGTCTTCGGTTCGTACTTTTTCATAATAACAGGTTTCATTAAGATGGTCAATGACTACTACTTCTATTTATGTATATCCTGGTATACAATCTAAGCATGAGCAATTCACCTAAAATAGTTAACATCGCCCTTATCGAAGACGATGTCGCTATATCAACTATGTACACAAAGGCCTTTGAACGCCAAGCCGGTTATAAAGTCCGTGTAGCAGGCGATGGTATTGAAGGCCTCGAACTGCTAAAGACCTACCATCCCGATATTATTCTACTCGATATGATGATGCCCCGAATGTCTGGGCTAGAGGCTCTTGAGCGCATCCGTGCTCTACCTAATGGCAACAAGTACAAGATAATCACTTTAACGAATATGAACGATCCAGAAACTGTTGCCGCCATCAAGCAATACAATGTGCTCGATCATATCGTAAAAGCTACCACAACTCCTGGCGAGATTGTAAAAACTATTCAGGCCGCTGTTAAGTAAAATTTTTTATCAAAAAAATTGCCTGCCAAGCTCCCTCTATGCAGACCAACTACGGTTAATCATTACCGGCCAATACTTTCAATATTGATTCCGTAAACTAAACATTACCGATAACTAAATAGCTCACCTTTACACCCCCTCTACCCCACTGCTGGCCAGGTCAGTGTCACGGCTGTCCCGTGGTTGCTAGTCTGGAGGTCAATACCCCCCTGTAGGTGCTGCATAATCTGCTTGTCGAGGTAGAGATCAACACCCAAACCATCATGGTCCATTTGTAAGGCATTCTTACCATCGGCTTTAGTGAAGAGCTGGAAGATATGTGCCTGTTGAGTCTTACTCACACCGGGACCTTTATCGGTGATGGTAACACTACTACCGCTGCCAGTTTGCTGAGATTGGATGGTAACTTGACTGCCTTTAGGGCTAAACTGGATGGCATTCTCTAGAATACTCCCAATAACACGCTTAATAACTGGTTCACTACCAGGTACGGCTCCAGCTATGGTGCCAGATTGGACAACGGTGATGTCTTTAGACTTAATAGTGGCGGCTAGTTCATTTAAGCTACTATCAATAGCTTGGCTAAGGTCGGTTGAGGCGCTAGCTGGCGAGATGGTATCAAGACGGTTGTTCTGAGCTAAGATCAGTTGCTGGAAACTCGATACAATCTCATGTAATCGACGACTCCCCTCCTGCATGGCCAGAAGCATTGGCTCCTTAGCTGGGAGTTTCGCTAGCATGGCATCTAGTCGAGTGATGTCACTAGATAGGACAGTGGCGGTCTCGTCAATAAGCTGCATTCGAGCCTTATCTAGGTCTTTAGCCTGACGATCCAATTGAGTTTGAGCCCGAGTCACCTTGCTACGAGTTAGGCCGAGAGCGCCAACCACCCAGTAGATGGCAATGGTAACAACAATAAACAGCAAGGCTTGGACAGCTAGATTAAGAGTGGAGACTTCAATGTTACGGAAGTTTTGGGCGACATAGTTAGACAGGGCAATTAGTAGACCAGTGACAGTCAGAGGCACCCAGAAGCGCCAGTTAGTTAAGAGGTGGCGAGGCTGAGTTCGAGCTGGCCAGCGAATGGCTTGTAAGCTCTGGCTAGTTTCGATCTGGTCCATGATCTTCATGACCTTAGTCTGCATGTCATGAACCAGGCTGGTTAAGCCAAGGGTCAGTTTAGCTTGAGCGGTAGTTGGTTGAGCTTTAGTCTTTGGACTAGAATCAGTCATCAGATCCACACTACCAACTAAGAGAGTAATTGGTGAGCGTAGATAGTTGGCAGCGAGATGCCAGAATGTATCACGATCCTCGGCAACTTTGGCTTGTTTAGCAAGCAGGAGGTTAAGTTGAGCTAAGCGCCGAGACTGACGATACATTTCAAACAACATAGCTAGAGATAGTAGTCCCATGAGACCAACTACGACGTAGGGGAAGCTGCGCAGGACTGGTTCCGGAATGGCGCGGACAATGTCTTTTAGGACCCCCAGGATACCACCCGGCTCGGCTGGGGGTGGAGGTGTCTGGTTGGTAGTCTGGGTGACGGCAGCACTACGACTACCACCGGTATCTGGGGTTGGGGTTGGGTTGGGGCTAATTAGAGTAGCTGGAACTGGGGTTGGGGTTGGTGAGACTGGTGGATTGTAGCGGGCCAAGCGCTCGGCTGAGATGGGGGTTAGCGTGTTGACGGCTACTGCCGAGAAGATCGGTAGCGTTGGTGTGGTTTCCCAAAGACCCGTGAAGTTCCATTGATCAAGCGGTGGGTTGGTATGATTGTTGTAGAAATAGTTGGGTTGACCAGCAATGCCAGTACATTTGGCGGTGTCTTCGCTTAAGCCACCCCCAAAGCAGTTAGCTCGACCAGCCAGCGTGGTATCGGCGTAGTTGCCGGTGAGGGTCGGTAGCGTATCATAGTAGGCCATACCAACTAGGGCGCCAGTCACCTGGTCGCCAACATTAATCGTTTGAGCGACATGGGCGAAGCTGTTGGTTAGACTACTAGAAGCCGAATAATAATTTGCGACACCAATTAGGCCACCAATATTAGTCAGCCTCATATAACCCTCGCTTCCCCACTGGGTGATATACGTACCGGTGCTATTAAACTTCTGGATGCGGTGGTTGTAGGTATCTGCTACATAGACATTGCCAGCACTATCGGTGGTGATGCCTTGGGGGTAGTTAAACTGACCATCGCCGGAACCCGGATTACCCCACTGCGAGATATACGTACCGGTGCTATTAAACTTTTGGATGCGGTTGTTGTCCTTATCCGCTACATAGACATTGCCAGCACTGTCGGTGGTGAGGCCTTGGGGAGAGCTGAACTGACCATTGCCGGAGCCTTGACTGCCCCACTGGGTGAGGTAGGTACCAGACGAGTCAAACTTCTGGATGCGGTGGTTATAGGTATCCGCCACATAGACATTGCCAGCACTG
>CAZOVH010000004.1:39274-97791 GCA_964583675.1 uncultured Candidatus Saccharibacteria bacterium | reverse complement strand
TGGTGGGCCCGGCTGGATTTGAACCAGCGGCCAATCGATTATGAGTCGACTGCTCTAACCACTGAGCTACGGGCCCGAAATGAACTTCTCTATTGTACCTGCTTTTTTCGTTAGCTGACAAAAGCATTATCCTCATGCTCGCGCTAACAGGCTTGCACGGTTAAAATATGCCCGTACCTTTTTATCGAACCAAAGAAGGAGCGGGTTGCAATGTTTGCACCTTCCAAGCCCTACATCGGCGTGACCGGTTTCATGAAGCCGAAAGAGATCGAAGCTCTTCAGGACCTGTTCGGACCAGATGACTCACATCAGCTGATGGTGGGAATTCTGGTGAGCCACAAGACGTGGAGTGGCCGACCCTCAAGCTATCCGCGCATGTTCCCGCCGCGCGAACAACTCGAAGGGTTGATTGCCGCCGTTGATGACGCGAGAGCTTTCGCGCTTATCCACTACAACGCCGCCGGCCCGGTTGGCAATAGTTATGCCACGCCAGAAGAGTGGAGGGCAGACGAGGTTGTGTTTTTCGAAGATTGTCGCCAGATTATCGATGAAGAAATTGGTAGCTGGGATCCGGTCGTGCGGACGGGCTTTGGTGGCTTCCAGTTCAACTTCCCGTTTCCCATGCGGCCATCGCTGACTTGGCTGGAATCCAGGCGAAGGTCGTTGTGCGGTGGCCCACTCGCTCAGTGCTGCAAGTGTGGCCACAGCTGCTCGAGCCGGTTCGTGAGATGATCTGTCCGGAAATGGCCCCAGCAGAGTTTATCGACTTGGAGTATGGATCGCATAGTCAGCGATATAACGGCTTTCCATTTCAGACGGTGCTCTACGACGCTTCGGGAGGTTTTGGCATCGAGTTGCCAAGTCGAGGCTTGTTGCCAGCGCTGGAGCCGTATTTCGCCCTCTGTAATTCTTCGGCATGTCTGCGGCTCGCGATTGCGGGTGGTCTCCACGACGAAACAATCGACACGTATCGATTTGTGATGGAGTCGTATGCTGCCCTCGAACACGCTTTGCCCGGGTTGAGTGTTGATGCTCAAGGCAAACTGCGTAAACCCGACGGAACGATGAACCTTGACGCGGCCAAGCGCTACATTGAACGCGCTCAGAAGCTCCTCTCGTTGTAGAGAGGGGCTCATTTTTTTGACTGACTGCAGTATACTTAGAGGACATGGCCTTAATAACTGTTAAAAACTTACGCAAAAAATACCAAGACTTCGAAGCAGTGCGGGGGGTGAGCTTCGAAGTAAAGAAAGGCGAAGTGTTTGGCATTTTGGGACCAAACGGCGCTGGGAAAACTACTACCTTGGAGATGATGGAGGGCCTGCGTGATATCACTTCTGGTTCAATCACGATTGACGGTACAGATGTGGCCAAGCATCCGTATGAAGTGAAAGAAAAAATCGGTGTTCAGCTGCAAAGCTCAAGTTTTTTTGAAAAGCTCACGTTGGTGGAAATTCTGCACTTATTCTCAAACCTTTATGCCCAAAATAAAGACCCTAAAGAACTTCTAGAAGAAGTCGATTTAACTGAAAAATCAAAATCTCAGGCCAAGGAACTCTCGGGTGGGCAGCGTCAGCGCTTTTCAATTGCCGCAGCTCTTGTGAATGATCCAATTGTATTATTTTTAGATGAGCCAACTACAGGCCTTGATCCGCAAGCACGTCGTAATCTTTGGGAGCTAGTCAAACAAATTCAGGCTTCCGGAAAAACAGTGATTATTACCACTCACTACATGGACGAGGCTGAGTATTTGTGTGATCGCATTGCCATTATGGACGAAGGTAAGATAGTGGCGCTCGACACGCCAGCAAAGTTAATTAGCTCACTTTTGGAGCGTGGCTTTAAGCCGCATCGCAAAGTGGCGCCAGCTACGCTGGAAGACGTGTTTATTGATCTGACTGGCAAGGAATTGCGCGAATGAGTAAGTCTGCAAACCGTCAAGAATCTCGCGTTTCTTTAGTGAAGCGACGCCTCTTTGCACTTCATGCTCTGACGGTTGCTAGTATGAAGATGTACTTCCGTAATATTACGGGTGTGTTCTTCACGCTGTTTATTCCGGTAATTTTGATTTTTGTTTTTGGTTTTCTGTTTCAGAGTAACGATTTTAAGACCGATATCGTTATTACTAATTACAGTGACACCGAACTTTCTCGCCAGTTTGTCGACTCTCTAAAAGAAGTTGATGCTTTTGTCATAACAGATGCTCCGGAAAGCGAGGCGGCAGATAAATTAGGGCGTGGCCAAGCTGATTTGCAAGTAATTATTCCAAAGTCTTTTGGTGTACCGGATCCGGCTACCCGCAGCTTAACTCCAACCGCTGTGCAGACTTATTATAATGAAGCAAATCCACAGGCCGGACAAACCACCAATTTGATATTGAGTCAGATTGTAGCGGGCGTAAATTCTCAGGTCACCCAGGCTCCAACGGTTTTGAGCGTAAAGTCTGAGGGAGTAAAAACAAACAATCTCACTCAAATAGATTTCTTTTTGCCGGGCGTGATTGCAATGTCGATTATGCAGTTAGGGATTTTTGCAGTAGCCTTCGCTTTTGTAGCCTACAAAACTACCGGGCAACTACGACGTATTCAGGCAACCCCAACCCGACCAATGTACTTTGTGGTGGCGCAGGGTGTGAGCAGGCTGGTTATTTCTGTCGTGCAAGTATTGCTGCTCTTAGCGTTGGGCGTGTGGCTGTTTGACGCCAACATTATTGGTTCACTCTTGAGTTTTCTTTTTGTTGCGGCAGTAGGATCGGCAGTATTTTTGGGTATCGGTTTTGCTATTGCTGGCTGGGCGCGTGATGAAAACCAAGCTACGCCGGTGGCTCAGTTGATTCAGTTTCCGATGCTCTTTCTCTCGGGCGTATTTTTCCCGCGCGAAGGTCTGCCACAGTGGCTTGAAAGCATCACAAACCTATTACCACTTACATTCTTAGTGGACGCACTGCGCAAAATTGCTACCGAAGGCGCAACATTATTTTCGTTACACACAGAATTGCTCGGTCTTTTGGTGTGGGGTGTAGTGGTATACATTATTGCTGCATTGGTATTTAGATGGGAGTAAGGCTTCGCCGCTGTGTTGCGGTGATGGTCGCTGTTTGCTGCGTGGCTCTTCCCTCGGCAGCTCGTGCTGAGTCAATCCAGTCAATCTCAAATAATATCGTAATAACTACAGATGGAGTGGCTCAGTTTCGCGAAGAAATTAGCTATGCGTTTAGCGGGCAGAAACATGGCATTTTTCGCGACGTTCCCTATGTTGGACAAATTGCCCAAGATAAATATCTCTACTATGATTTTCAGCTCGAGAGCGTGACGCGCGATGGTGCTTCAGAACCGGCGAGTCAATCTCAGTCGGGGGTGTATGAGCGACTAAAAATAGGTGATGCTAATAAGACGGTTAGTGGAACCCAAAACTATGTAATCGAATATAGCTTGAGCCCAGTCGTGCGTAAAGATCCAGCAGGTGATTACATTACTCTCAATATCCATGGGACGGGCTGGGAGGTTGGTGCGACGAGCGTGAAAGGCGACGTAGTATTGCCAATTGGTGCCAAGCTCTTGGACCGGCAGTGTTTTACGGGTAAACAGGGCTCAAAGAAAACGAATTGCACCGTGCAGGCTTCTTCCGATGGACAGAGCGTGCAAGTGAACTCCACTCAGCCATTAGATGCTGGCGAGGGTTTAAGTTTGGATCTTGTGCTCGAGCCAGGGGTGTTTAGCGAGTCGGCGTACGCAGTAGTTAGCTCTACTAAACCTGCTAGTGGCGATGGTGGAGCGGTCTCGGGAATTTTTGGCCTTTTCCAATTTCTGACATTTATACCTTTCTTGATTGCTGGTGGAGTAGCGATTGTTTTTGTACGCCGTGCTATGGCTAGAAGCGCTCGACGTAAGCAAGAAACCATTGTTGTGCAGTACGAAGCACCTGCAAAACTCACACCAGGTCAAGTTGGGCTGATGTCTGACGAGGTTGCTGACAGTCGAGAGATTACTGCCATGCTTATAGACTTAGCGCGTCGTGGCCATATCACGATTAGTTATGAGCAGCAAAAGCAACTTATTGGTACTAAGGAGCGTTTCTTATTGACGCGTACTAATTCTCAAGACCAGCTCTCGGCCGCTGAACAAATACTCGTGCTCGGTGTATTTGCTGCCACCGAGGCTGTGTATGTGGATGATTTACAGCCGACTAGCATGTATAAAGTTGTGCAAAATGTTCGCTCACAGTTGCTTATCGACTTACAGGCAGCTGGGTTGTTTGCGGCTAAGCAGAAAGCCTTTTCGCCCGACAACCTTACCGAAAAGGGTTACGATGTTTGGGCTCAGGTTGAGGGGCTCAAGCTCTATTTGGATGTTGCAGAAAAAGACCGCATGAAGTTTGCCGAGGCGCCAGACAAAACACCAGAACGATTTACAAAGCTTTTGCCCTATGCGATTGCTTTGGGCGTTGAAAGGCAGTGGGCGAAGCAGTTTGAGGGGATTGATATTGAGCCTGCGACACGCGGGTGGTATCACGGTGTGAATGGCTCCAACCCAGCACTTTTTGTTGGCTTAATGTCGAATTCTTTTGCGACCAGCGTGGCCTCACACTCTACACCTCCGTCCTCTAGTGGTGGCGCTGGCGGTGGATTTTCTGGCGGTGGCGCTGGCGGCGGCGGCGGCGGAAGCTGGTAGGAGTTCTCAGCTCGTCAACAGATAGGCATGCTACAATATTGGCATGAAGCCGTCGCTAAAAGATAAGATTTTTGACTACACTCGCTTGGCCTTTTGGGTAGGATTAATTGCTACCATCTATGTGATGGCAGCGCTTGTGAATTTAAGTGCCAGAAACACTCAAATCCGCGAGAAAGCAGATAAGGTGGAAGAAGAAATTGTAGTGCTCGAAAATGATGTCGATGCACTGAAAGCACAAATTGCCTACTATCAAAGCGATGCATACAAAGAGCGCTTTGCTCGCGAAAAACTTGGCTTGCAAACACCTGGCGAGCAGGTGGTTGTTGTGGGACGTGGCGATGCCGAGAAGGGCGCAGAAATGAGTGATGAGAGTAGTCAGCAGGCGAGTCTTCCACAAAAGTCACATCTGGAAGAATGGGGTGATTTTCTCTTTGGCGCACAGTAATTAGAGATTGACAAAACACCCACAAGTCTGTAAAATACTCATTACGTCGCGGGGTGGAGCAGCTGGCAGCTCGTCGGGCTCATAACCCGAAGGTCGCAGGTTCGAATCCTGCCCCCGCTACCAAACAAAGTGCCCCAAACAGGGGCTTTTTGTTTGGTAATGACAAGAGGGTTCTGACCGTTCTGCGAAGCAGGGGTTCGATATTTAAAAAGTGAGCACAGGAGCTTGCTCCGAGCACACTTGAAGAATATGTCCTATCCGCTACCAAGTACTTATTCATAAGAAGCCACTCGTGGGCTTCTTTTTTGTGTCTTCATTTTGGCTCTGTTAAGATAGAAAGAGCATGAGAGGTATACAAAAGTTCGTTGCACAGATGAGTGTTGCGCTGGTCGCAGTATTTATACTGAGCATGGTTTTTGTCGGCAAAGCAAATGCGGCTACGTTTACCGTGACGAACACGAATGATTCAGGTGCTGGGTCATTGCGTGAGGCTATTAATGACGCCAACAGCAATGGCAACCCGGCTACGATGGATGTCATTGAGTTTACAATTCCTGGCTCTGGGGTTAAGACGATTACCGTTGGTACGGCATTACCCGCACTCACAGAAAAGGTAAGGATTGATGGCTACACACAACCAGGAGCAAGTGCCAACACTGCCGCCGCACCTAATCCACTAAACGGTACTCTTCTTGTTGAAATAAATGGCGAGAACATATCCGGTGATGGCCAGCCGGTAGGCACTGCTTCGGGCTTAAATATTCCAGCTGCTAGTTGCATTGTTCAGGGGCTTTCAATTTTTAACTTTGGTGGCATCACAGATGGGGGTGCATTGAATCGCGCAATAACTGTATTAGCTGCAAATGCCATAGTTCAGGGTAATTATTTGGGTGTAAAAGCAGACGGAATTACACCTGGCCCAGCAAGAAATGATGCGGCGTTAGGCTTAATCTCCACGGGTGCTTTGGTAGGAGGTATAAATCCCGAGGATCGCAATGTGATTTATGCAAAATCAGACGATAGCGCTAGTGCTGCAATCTTTGTTGCTGGTTCTGCCTCAGAAGTTTACGGAAATTATATTGGAATTGGAAAAGATGGTGTTACAGATTTAACACCTGAAGCAGCCGATGCTAATGGATTAAATCCTCCGTTTTCTTTCGGCATTAATATGACTAATGACGGCGGCAACATTGTTGGCGGACCGAATACAGGCCAACGCAATGTTATTAGTGGCAATACCGCGAATGTAATATTTAGTTCAGATAATAATGTTGTGCAGGGAAATTATATCGGGACTGATTATGCCGGAAATATTAATCCTAGTTTTACGAATGGAGCAGGAGTTATAAATTCTATGGGCGACCAGAATAAACTGGGTGGCACAAATGCTGGTGAAGGTAATCTCATCAAGGGAATTAAGGGATTTGGGGTAAATGTTAGTGTGTTTAATCTGCCAACCATATCCTATGAACTATCTGGGCAGAGGCTCAGTATATTGGGGAATAGTATTTCTGATATTGGGGTTTTTTCTCTGAATGTTTTTGGTAACAGCAATTTGGGTATCGATATTTCGCGTCAAACCGATACCGGCGATCCGGCTGATTTTGTTCCCGATGTGTTTGAGCAGTATGGACCCAATGAGAATGATTCTGGAGATGCAGATACAGGTGCCAATGGAAGAATAAACTCCCCTCAGCTTAATTCGGCGAAACAGACAGGTGGTCAAATTGCTGTAAATTATGATCTTGATGCTGCCGATAGTCCGTCAAATAGTTACAGAGTGGAATTTTTTGCGAATGACTCATCTACTATTTTTGGCTATGGACCAGGTAAGGAGTTTATTGGTGCTGTTACTGTGAGTCCGGGCACGAACCTAACTGCGAATCTTGCGGTGAGTGGTGATTATGCAAACAAGGCCCTATCGGCAACCACAACGGCTATTGATGGGGCTTCATCAACCGGTTTCGGCTCAACAAGTGAGTTTGCGCAAAACGTGGAGATTGGTTCCGCGACAGATGCTGATGCTGATGGAATTTCAGATGTAGTGGAAGATGGCGCTCCAAACAATGGAGATGGGAATGAAGACGGCACCGCCGATAAACTACAGCCAACAGTTAGCTCTTTTGTTGACGTGAACGGCGATCACTATATAACTTTTGCCGTAACTGGCTGTCGTGAAAATAGTAACGTAGCAGTTCTCGAGTTTGCGGCGTTGAACGCACGAGACAATGGGTATCAATATCCATTTGGCCTGACGGACTTTACCCTAAACTGTTCTCGTGGTGATACGGCAAGCATCACAATGTATACGTTTTCCGATGAGGGGGTGAATGGATTTAAGCCGCGTAAGTTCCGCTCCGCTACAAATAACTTCGTTACCATCGATGGAGCAGCTTTAACGGAGGAAGAAATAGGTGGCGAGAAAGCAATTAAGCTTACATATAGTATTACCGATGGTGGCGCTTTGGATGATGATGGTCAAGAAAATGGTCTCATTGTTGATCCGGTCGGACTAGCAAATCCAACTCTTGTGGCCACAATTTTGCCGGAAACAGGCATTCCTTATTGGTTTTTGCCAGTTCCGCTCGCACTGCTTTTTACGGCAATATACGTTGTGTATGACTGGCAGAGACATCGCAAGCCGCTCGTTGAGCAGGATCCGAGTGTGCGTTATACAATCTGGCATCACTTGCGAGTTGTAACCATTCCGCTCTTTAAATACCGCATAAGTTTTGTGGTCAGTAAGCCAAGCTCGACTAGCGGTTAAACCCGAATCAGTAGCCCTAGCCAATCTGTTAAATATCTGGTATGATAATGCAGTTCGTTTCACAGTTTTATACGGCTGCGTAGCTCAGTTGGTCAGAGCAATGGACTCATAAGCCAGAGGTCGGTGGTTCAAATCCACCCGCAGCCACCAAGAAGACACCAATGGAAACCCGACTCCTGGCTTTGCTAAGGAGCTATCGGGCAGATGATATTCAAGACGTAGACCCTGTGCAAGGGTCTACTTTCGTCTTCGCATATCCAATACATCATGTCAACGCTAGAATTTGCCGGTATGTCTTCTAGTCGTGGATGCTCACTCTGACCGAGGATGTGGTATCTCTTCGGTCATCATTGCTGGTAGCGACAATAAAGAGGCGGAGGTTATTCTTAGTTCCACTTACGCTCCATGTGGAGTTTGAACCTTTTGTGGTTGTACCTTCGGCTTCAACGTACCAGCCTTGTTTCCTAGCTTCATCCAGTATCGACTTAGCTGCTGCATGAGCGGTCACGCCGTTCGGTGCTGTGAACTCCCATAATCGAATGCATGAATAGTCACTGAATATGCCAACGCCACAACTCGTTCCGGGTCTTCTGGTTACCTTGACATCGGCTGGAACAAAACGGTCAATGGGATCGCTCAGTTTGGTGTTGAACTGATCGATGTTCGGAATGTAGGAACCTAAGCCAAGCTTGTAGAGGCCGAAAACAGATAAAACTAGGAATAGAATCAGTCCAACTGACTGAATGATGATTCGAATGGCGAACGCTAAGTTGGACTCTTTATCTTTGCGGGTGACTAAGTGGAGCGAGATGGTGTTAGTATCCTATATTTACTTCATTAATTATATCACCGAATGACCTAGCCGCCTGAAACCCCTTCGGCCGCATCTTCACGCCGGCCTCTCGTAGCTTCCGTCCGACAGTCGTAGGTGAGTGGTTCACCCGAGCTGCCACTTCCGCAATCGTGAGTCCAGACTCGTAGAGCCGAGCTGCCTCGGCAGCGGTCTTCTCACTCCACCCGGAGTACTTCGGTATCCCAGCTCGCCGTAAGTAGGCCATCACGGTAGAGCGGTGTACTCCATACTCTTCTGCTAGCTCACGAATGAGTGATCCGGTCTGGTAGCGCTCCACGATCTCCGCAGCCAGCTCGGGCAGCAGGTGAGTGACTCTCCTGGTCTGCTTCCGATCCGCCGGCTTCTCCGATCCAATCCATCGATTGTTCGTATGGATTCCGCTTACGGTTCGTTTTTCCAGATCGCGGTGTGACCGCGAAAGACGACTCAGTATGTCCACCATAGTAATTATTTTAGAACCCACATCTGTGAGGTTCTTTTTTTTGCGAACACGTATTTGCTCGTGCTTCGCACAGGTTCGTTTTTTGTCGTCTAGGTTTTGTATTTTTTTACGACCATACTAGGTACAGAACTTTCATAGGAGGGGATATGAAGATCAGGATACTTATGGCCACCGCAATTGTAATGGGGCTGATTTTAGTTGCATCGAAAACTCAGGCTGCGGGCAATTTGATAGTAAATAATTCGCTGGAGGCGGGCACTGCTACCGAAGCTAGCAATTTTAGTTCGGATAGTTGGGGTAATTTAAAAGCGGTTTTTACACTGCCAACTATCGGGGCACAAGATGGTGCTCGTTCTGGGTATGTTAAGGTGACAAACTATGTTTCTGGCGATGCGCGCTGGACGCCGGCTGCCGTTGACGTGCAGGCCGGTGCAACCTATATTTTTTCGAACCGGTACAAGTCTAATGTGCGCACGGAAATTGACGCAGAGATAGAAATGCAGGATGGCTCTACACAATATCTTTGGCTCAAAGATATTGCTGCAAGTAAGGCCACATGGAAGCAAACAACAGCTAAGCTCACTGTTCCGCAGGGGGCAAAAAGAGTTCGGGTATATCACTTAATCGCTCGAAATGGCTGGCTACAGACAGATAATTATGCGCTCAGTGCTGCAACACCTGGATCGACCTCGCCAACGCCAACCACAAGCCCAACGACTTCTGTGAGTCCTACGCCAACCGTAAGTCCAACTCCTACGGTAAGTCCGACTCCAACTGTTTCTCCGACCCCACCAACTTCAAGCGCACCTTTTTCACGCCCGCTCGTGTCCATCGAATTTGATGATGGCTGGACGACTGCATATCAATATGGTTTGCCGCTTGTAGAAAGCTTTGGTTGGAAGCCTACTCAGTACATCATTACCGACACCGCAAAAAATAATGTTAACTACGGCAATGGCACGTATATGACGCCCGCACAAATACAAGACTGGAACCATCGTGGCGATATTGGTAGCCATACAGTTTCTCACCCAAGTTTACCAAGCCTTGGAGTTACTCAAATGACCAACGAGTTGACCACTAGTAAGAATTACCTCGATGCGCTATTAGGTGAGCCAACAAAACTTCTTGCTACCCCATACTGTGAATCAAATGCAAGCGTAGTTGGTGTTGCAAAAACGCTCTATCAGAGCTCACGTAACTGCGAACCAATCGCCAACACCAAAGCAAATTTTGATCGCTATAACCTAAACAGCTTTATTGTTCTGAATACTACAGCCGATGCAGAGATAGTTGCCGCACTCAATGCCGCAAAAGCATCAAATGGCTGGCTGATTTTAGTTTGGCATGAGTTGGCGGGAGATACTAAGAATGCTTGGAGCGTGAGCCCGGCTACATTGCAGCGTCAGTTGCAGCTGGTAAAAAACTCTGGCGTTACTGTCACGAGCACTCAATCTGCGCTCAACGAATCACTTGGTTTATAGTGGAGCTTCACGCTTAGTCTAAAAAGCATATAATAAGTAACATATGCGCTTTAGTAAGCAAAAAAGCGAAAAGAAGTTTCGAGGCGTTTCCTTAAAAGAAATTCGTTGGACGCGTCGTAAAAAAGTCATCTTACTTGCTCTCTCTGTGGGCTTGATTGGACTTGGGGTATATCTTGGGTTGCTGCTCTTGGCGCCTAATGCCACTAAGCTGCCAGTAAAGAGTGCTGTTGATTTAGATACGTCGGATGATGCGAATGATGCGCGTGATCGGATTCAAATAGAAAAAATCAATCTTGAAGTACCGTTCTATACGGGCACAGCCGACTCGCTGGAAAAGGGAGCTTGGCATCGGTATCCAGAGCGTGGAGATCCGGTGCAGGGCGGCAATTTCATCTTGTCCGCTCATCGTTTTCGTATTGCTCAGGATCCGATCCTCACTAAAGAGCGTTCGCCGTTTTACAATTTAGATAAGTTGGTAGTAGGCGATTCGATGCGCATTTTCTACAAAGGCAACTGGTACGACTATTCGGTTACAAAAATATACGATGTAAAGCCAGATGCAGTAGAGATTGAGGCACCAAGTGACGAGGCAAAACTCACACTATATAGTTGTACACTTTCTGGTTCTGCCGATGGACGTATAGTAGTTGAAGCTAAGCTGCGATAGTTTCTCAAATACCTTATGCTTAAGGTATAATGAGTGATAATCATGTGGGTGAAATTTTTGGTTCGTGGCGTAAGTGTACTGGCTGTAGCATCGGTGGGTATCGTGCTGCTCGTTCACCATGCATCGGCCGCGACAATCACCGTTAATAGTGCAGATGAAGATGCTGCACCAAATGATGGAGATGGGAACGACGACGGGACGCTAGATCGCCTGCAGCCTACCGTTACTAGTTTTGAAATCGATTCCAGTGGGGTATATGAAACCCTTGTAACTCAGGGCTGTTCGGAAAATGGCACGGTTGCTTCAGTTGATGTATCGTCGCTTGCGCAGCGTGACAGCGGTAAGGTTTATCCATACGGCCTTGTTGATTTTAGTCTTAACTGTTCGCGTGGCGATACAGTGACGGTGTCAAAATATGTTTTCGTCGATGATCAGCCAACAAGCTATGTCTTGCGAAAATACAACCCGAATACCGAGACTTACACGGATGTATCTGGCTCTACGATTGTTTCGCAAACCGTTGGGTCTACTCAGGCTCTGGTGACCACATACTCCATTACTGACGGTGGCGATTTGGACGATGACGGGGAGGCTAATGGTGTAATTGTGGATCCTGTTGGCCTTGCAGCAACCGCTAGCTTAGCGGATACGGGGGTAAATGTTTGGCTGTATGGCGTAGGAGTGCTTTCGATCTTAAGCGTGGGTGTGTATCTTGGTTTTCGTCGAAGTAATCTGGGCGTACGAATTTAGACACAAGGTGCGTCATGGGCATAACTCATCTACAATAGAAGCATATGCTCAAGCGTCTTGAAGAAACTCTTATGCAAGCACCAGTCTTGCCAGAACATGGTATCTATATCGTGGCGGTTTCGGGCGGACGAGACTCAGTTGTATTACTTGATTTACTGAATCGATTACAAGAAAAATGGGGCTGGAAATTAATTGTTGCGCACCTGGATCACGCCCAGCGGACGAGCTCTACTGAGGATGCGGCGTTTGTGGGAAGTTTGGCCGATCGTTACGGCTACAAATATCTGCTTGGGGTACTTCCGCGGAGCATGCAGTCCGAAGCTGAATTGCGCCAAGCCCGGTATAACTGGCTTGAAGAGGTCAGGCAAGAGTCCGGCGCCGATAAGATTGTTACCGCTCATCACAAAAATGACCGTCTAGAAACGGCAATTTGGCACACTATTCGAGGGGCCGACAGGGTTGGTCTCGCGAGCCTCAGTCGAGAACGCGATGTAGTGGTACGTCCGTTGATTGGCTTTGGAAGGGGTGACATTATTACCTACGCGGCGTTGCGCGATTTGCAGTGGCGCGAAGATGAGACGAACAATGATCGAGCATTTACGCGAAATCTTATCAGGCATGAGCTCATGCATTTTGCGCCAACTCAAGATCCGCATTATCACAATAACTTGTCCGGCTGGGTGGATCATTTAGAGGATATAAACTCGCGTATTGACCGCAAGTTGGATCATCTACTGTCGGAAATAAGCGATGAAATTAGCGGCGGGTATGAGCTGGAGCGAGCGAAGTTTTTGCGGCTGTCACCGCTTGTGCAGTTGAATCTTTTGGCTCATATGGCGCGAAAGCTTACATCTGGTAGAAGTGTGACTCAAAGAAATTTGGATGCAGCACTAAGATGGTTTGCGAGCGCAGGCTCTGGTAGCTTTTCTGAGGCATTGCCCGGGTTGCTGCTAGCTCGTGAATATGATAGAGTGAAGTTCGTCTTGCGTTCGGCAACGCCAGAGAGTGTTGCGCCCGACGAGACACAGCAAATTTTCTTATCTCAGCCGCTGCGTTTTGGTAAATTTCAACTAGAACTTCATCCAGCTAGTGTAGATGAATCGACTCATTTGGCAACTCATCTACTTGAGCCTCGTACATATTATGTGCGTACTTGGCAGGCTGGTGATCGCATTGCACCAATTGGTATGCAGGGCACGAAGAAAATTCAGGACATTTTTGTTGACAGAAAAATTCCCCGAAGCGATCGGTTGACATGGCCCATTATCGTTTCCGAGAAGAATGAAGTGGTGCTGGTTCCACGGCTTGCGCAGAATCGCCACTTTGTTCCGAGCGGGGTAGATGCACCAGCACATACGCTGGCTGTGAAAGTGGCATAGAAGAAGGTAGGTGAGTATGGTGAAAAAAATTCCACGTAATTTGATATACGTCATAGTAGGCGTAGTTGTTTTAGTTGGGCTTCTTGTTTTAAACAACCAGACACAAGAAAAGCCGCAGTCGGTTTCTTTGTCTCGCTTGCTTGAAGAAACAAAGAAAGAAAATGTTGAGTCGATTAAGGTAAATGGTCAACAGTTACAGATTACACTGAAAGATGGGCAAAAGCAGGAAGCTTTCATGGAAGCAAATGCGATGCTGACGGATTACGGGGTTGACTACTCTAAGGTAAAAGTTGATCCCCAGAATCCAGATGACGGCTCAAGTAAATGGATAGATGCGCTGTTCGCATTCTTGCCAGTAGTGTTCATTATTGGTTTCTTCTACTTTATTATGCGCCAGGCACAGGGCCAGAATAATGCGGCCATGAGTTTTGGGCGCTCCAAGGCTCGTGTGGCTGGCGGTGAAACGCAGAAAGTAACCTTTAACGATGTAGCCGGAGCTATAGAGGCTAAGCAAGAGCTGCAGGAGATTGTTGAATTTCTTAAATACCCACGTAAGTTTGAAGCACTAGGTGCTAAGATTCCAAAAGGTGTGTTGCTTTTTGGTTCACCAGGAACAGGTAAAACATTGATGGCTCGTGCAGTTGCTGGCGAAGCCGGCGTACCCTTCTTTTCAATCTCGGGCTCGGAATTTGTAGAGATGTTCGTTGGAGTTGGTGCGAGCCGTGTGCGCGATTTGTTTGCACGCGCTAAAAAGAATTCACCGTGTATCGTTTTTATAGATGAAATTGACGCTGTCGGACGTCAGCGTGGAACTGGACTTGGTGGTGGACATGATGAGCGCGAGCAAACCTTGAACCAAATCTTGGTTGAGATGGACGGATTTGAGCAAGGTACAAACGTTATTGTGATGGCAGCCACGAACCGTCCCGATGTTTTGGATCCAGCCCTCTTGCGACCTGGTCGTTTTGATCGTCGCGTTACAATTGATGTTCCAGATATGAAGCAGCGCGAAGAAATTCTCGGCGTACATGTAAAGAAGAAGCCACTTGATAAAGACATTGATTTGGCAGAAATTGCTCGTAAGACACCAGGTGTATCTGGCGCGGATCTTGCAAATATTGCTAACGAAGCTGCGATATATGCTGCTCGTCGCGATAAAAAGAAGATTGGCCAGGCTGATTTTCACGAAGCTGTTGAGAAGGTTGCCCTTGGCCCAGAGCGTAAGAGCCATGTCCTAAATGACAAAGAAAAGAAAATTACCGCCTATCACGAAGCTGGACATGCTTTGCTGTCTCATCTTTTGGAGAATTGTAATCCGGTTCATAAAGTCTCAATCGTTTCGCGCGGTATGGCCGGTGGCGTAACTTGGAGCTTGCCGCTGGAAGATAAGCATTTGCATTCGGTTTCTGATTTCTTAGATGATATCGCGATGAGTCTTGGTGGTCGTATGGCTGAAAAAATTGTCTTTGGCGATATCACAACTGGCGCTGAAAGCGACCTGAAACACGCAAATGGATTAGCTCGTCGCATGATTACCGAATTTGGCATGGGTCGAGAGTTGACAAACCAGGTGTTTGGTTCCAGCGAAGGCTCTGTATTTCTGGGTCGATCCTTTGCTGAAGGACGCAATTACTCAGAGCAAACCCAGGACAAAATTGACGAAGAAGTTGCAAAGATTATTAGCGAGGCAACGAAGCGAGCAGAAGAAACTATTATTCGCCACCGCGCCAAGCTAGATCAGATTGCCGAAAAGCTTATACAAGAAGAAACAATTGAGGGTAAAGAGTTTGAAGCTTTGTTCGAATCGGTAGATAAAGAAAAAAAGTCTCCCGCAAAAGCTAAAAAACCGGTAAAATAGAAACCAGAGTTTTAGGCTTTCAAGAAAAGTGAGGTTGGCTCCCGATAGCTCGCAGATGTTTACAGGCTAAACACGCGAAGGCTCGGAGCCAATTTCTTTTCCTGAGTCTTATCCCAAAAAAATTATGATGAAGCGCTCAGTTCGAACAATCCTTACCCGAATTAATAAAAAACGATCCATTTCAATGGCGGCGCTTTTAATATCGCTTTCGTATTTATTGAGTCGTTTGCTTGGTTTAGTTCGTGATCGACTCTTGGCATCCAACTTTGGACTTTCCCCACAGGCAGATGCCTATGCTGCAGCTTTTCGCATTCCTGATCTACTCTTCACGCTTTTGGTCTCGGGTGCTTTTGCAGTTGCATTTATCCCGGTGTTTGTTGGATTCTTAGAGCGCAAAAAAGTAGATGAAGCCTGGGAAGTTGCCAGTACACTCCTCAATCTTCTGGTACTTGTAACCGCATTCTTCGGTATATTCTCTTTTATATTTGCTGAGCCACTGGTTAAGATTATTGCCCCAGGGTTTGATGCCGAGCGCATGCAGCTTACGGTGAATCTCACTCGTATTCTATTGATTACGCCACTGTTCTTTGCAATTTCAGCAATCTTCGGAGCTATTCAGCAAGCATTCCAGCGCTTTGTGCTGTTTGCACTTGCTAGTGTGTTTTATAACATAGGTATTATTTTTGGTATCCTATTTCTAGAGCCGCTCTTTGCGCAGCCAATTTATGGTGTAGCTTGGGGGGTTGTTGCAGGTACTGCGCTGCAGGCGTTGATGCAGTCGCTTGGCCTAGTTGGTTTAGGTTTTCGATATAGTTTGAGTATTAAATTCTGGCATCCATCTGTAATTCGAGTACTAAAACTTATGATCCCGCGGTCGTTGGATCTTGGGATTGAGCAAATCAATACGATTGTTGAAACAGCGATTGGCTCCCAGCTTGCGGCGGGTTCGCTTTCGAGCTACTACTTTGCGAACAACTTAAAAAATGTCCCGCTTGGATTATTTGGCGGCGCGATTGCTACAGCAGTATTTCCGACTTTGATTCGGGCGTCGAAATCTAAGGATAAGCATAAGTTACCTCATGAGATTGTGCGTACTCTCTCGTTGGTGTTGTTCCTTGTCATTCCGTCTATGGCAATCACTGTGGTGCTACGTGGCTACATTGTGCGTTTGCTCCTAGGTTTTGGTGACCAAACTACAGCCGATACGCTTGGGTGGTTTGCGGGAGTGATTGTGGCCCAAAGCTTGTTCTTTGTAGTTGCCAGAATCTTCTATGCGCTAGAAGATACGCGCACTCCACTCTTTACCAGTATCTTCACGCTTTTCATGAATATTCCGCTGAGTTACATGTTTGCCAAAATGTTTGGCACTCCAGGTCTGGCGATGGCGCTGTCTCTGGTGACTATTATCGAGTTGTTTATTTTAATGTTCTTATTGCGTCGTAAGATCGGGCCATACGGTGGTAAAAGTATTGCCAGGGCGGGTATTCGGATTGCTATTGCCACACTAGCCATGGCTTCGGTTATGTACATAATGATCGTGTCCCTGTTTCCGTTGCTGCGTGGCGATGTTGGTTGGCGTACTTTGGGGCCAAAGTTTGCACTTATCTGTACCGTAGGTGGCATTGTATACTTCATTGGTGCTAAACTCTTACGAGTAAAAGAAGCCGATATGGTACTGCGCCTTGTGAAGTCGCGTTATCGCAAGCGACTTAGGAAGCACATCGGAGCTTAGGGGAAACTTTTTGACAGCCAACATTCGAAATTTTTGTATTATTGCCCATATTGATCATGGCAAATCGACATTAGCCGATCGTCTTTTAGAGATTACCGGCGCTGTTTCAGCGCGTGATATGAAGGCGCAGCTCTTAGATACCATGGAATTGGAGCGTGAGAAGGGAATTACAATTAAGCTCCAGCCTGCCCGTATGCAGTGGAAGGATCATGAACTTAACCTTATCGATACGCCGGGACATGTAGATTTTAGTTATGAAGTTAGCCGCTCGCTCGAGGCTGTGGAAGGGGCAATTTTAGTAGTTGATGCCAGTCAGGGAATTCAGGCTCAGACGCTCGCTAATGTGTATATGGCGATTGAAGCAGGGCTCACGATTATTCCTGTCATGAATAAAATCGATCTTCCGGCTGCTGAACCCGAGCGGGTAGCGCAAGAAATCGGCAATCTACTTGGCGTAGACCCAGCAAGTATAGGAAAGATTTCTGCAAAAACTGGCGAAGGTGTGCCCGAACTTCTCGATAGAATCGTGGCGGAGGTACCGTCGCCGGCAATTGATGAGGGTCCTGCGCGTGCACTCATTTTTGATTCAGTGTTTGATGGGTATCGTGGCGTTATCTTGTATGTGCGGCTAGTGAGTGGGTCGATACCAAAGAATGCCGAGATCACTTTAATGCAATCGGGCAGTGAATCGTTAGCACTTGAAGTTGGTCACCTTGCACCAGCTCGAGCCGAAGATGATACATTAGAACCTGGCCAGATCGGTTTTATTACCACAAATATTAAATCGGTCCAGTTCGCGCGCGTTGGTGATACAGTGACGCTTACTGCACGTCCAGCCCAAGAGCCATTGCCTGGATATAAAAAAGTTCAACCACTCATTTTTGCGAGCTTTTATCCTACCAGCCAAGAAGAATATCCTAAACTGAAGGATTCTCTCGAAAAACTTGCACTCAATGATGCATCTTTATCGTACACATCAGAAACCTCGGCAGCTTTGGGTTTTGGTGTGCGAATTGGCTTTTTGGGATTGTTACACTTGGAAATTATCAAAGAACGCCTAGAGCGTGAGTTTGATCTAGATTTAATTGTTACGAGTCCGAGCGTGAGTTACGAGGTGGAGCGCACAAATGGTGAAACCGAGATGATTGAGCAGGCCAGTGCTTTGCCTGATCAGTCGCAAATCGCCACAATTGCTGAGCCGTGGGTGAAGGGTGAAATTGTTACACCATCTGATTATATCGGCGCGGTTCTGGGGCTGATTGTAGAAGCACGCGGGAAGCAAACTAAGCTCGAATACCTTGATCAAACGCGCGCTGTAGTGGGCTTTGAAGCACCACTGGCAGAAATAATTACTGATTTTTATGATGCCCTAAAAAGTCAGTCCTCAGGCTTTGCCTCGCTTACATACGATTGGGATCGGTACGAGGTTGGTGATTTGGTACGCGTAGATATTTTGCTGGCTGGGGAGCGAGTCGATTCATTGGGTGCAATTGTAGCCCGTTCTAAGGCCGATAATTATGGACGTGCGTTGTGCGAAAAGCTTAAAGATTTAATTCCCCGTCAGAACTTTGAGGTTGCCGTGCAGGCAGCGATTGGCTCTAAGTTTATTGCTCGCGAAACCATTAAGGCACTTCGTAAAGATGTTACCGCTAAACTTTATGGTGGTGACGTGAGCCGTAAGAAAAAACTCTTGCAAAAGCAGAAGAAGGGCAAGGCTCGCATGAAGCAGATTGGTAAGGTGTCTATCCCTTCCAGCGTCTTTATGGATTTGATCAAGCGAGGATAAAACGCTTAACCTTGACTTAAAAATGCTCAAGCTCGCATAGTAGGGCTCGAAAGCGAGATTACCTATGCGATGGAGAGTTGCACTCCTGCTCGCGATTGGACTTATGTACTATGGTTACGTACGGGAAAACACTGATAAGGCAATGACAGTATTTGATAGTTTTAAGGCAAGCTATCTGACGACAATTGATCAAGCTGCTGCCGGCCAAATTCCTACCGAACCACCTACAAGTCTGACTGTGAGCAATTAATAGATGTATTTAAAGTCGGACTCATCGGCCCAGCGGTAGCTGAGTTTGTTCCAACCAACGTAATTATATTCTGATACGTATACTCGACCAGCTTCGACTTTTTCAACATAGGCAACATGCCCCCAGCGCCCAGTTGTAGTTTGAGCGATTGCTCCCGGTCGAGCGTTTGCGCCCGTCACGAAACCGGCTGCCTTTGAGCGAGTCAGCCAGTCGCGCGCGTTACCCCAGTTCTGGGGAATGGGTCGGCGCTTTGCTACGTAATATGTACAGTGTCCGTAGGCGTATCCGCTGGAGGTGAATTGTTGAGCGATAGATGGAGCAGATTCATCTTCTGTATTGTAAGGGGGTAGGCCTGCATTGGCTTTTTGCTCTTCAGTTGGTTCGGGGCTTGAGGTGGGAGCCTGAAACAAGGTTTTAGCAGTGGCTTCGGTTTTGCTCTTTGGTGTATTGGTTGATGGAGTCGAGGAACTCGTTTTTTTAGTTTGCTGATTGGCGCTTAGGTAGCCCATAGATTTTTCTTCAAATTCAGCTTGGCTTGTCTGAAAGAAAAATGCGAAGGCAGCGAAATAAAATAGAATCATGAGCGCAGCTTGAAGGTGTTTGGCGTGGGGCTTGTAGGCCGTCAATTTTTGAGCCACAGGGGAACTGACCACGCGCTGACGTTTGCGGTGGGCAGATAGGGTTGCTCGTTGTTCGTATGTTGCTACATTCATGATTTTTTAGGGGAATTGGGTATAATATCAGCTTTAGGGTGTTTTGGCAAGCATTTTTTGTCGGAATTCGTCAACAAAACCAGACTATGGTAGCATGAGCAGTATGAACGCAGAGACGACTTTTATTCTGGTGAATATCCTGGCTCTTTTGGGGTGGATGCTTATCCTAGGCGCTCCGTATGCGCGAATAACTAGAAAACTCGTAGATAGCATGGTATTACCAGCGCTTTTGGCGGTGGTGTATGTGCTTCTACTGATATTTGTTGTGCCAACTGTTCCATTTGAAGACTACTCGTTTCTTGGCTTAGCCGAGCTATTTTCTGACCCCTGGGTGATGGCACTGGGGTGGACGCATCTCGTGGCATTCGATCTCGTGGCAGCCGTATGGATGAAGCAGGATGCACGTAAGCACAAGATTCGTCATCGAATCATGCTCATTCCATACATTTTAACCTTCTTTTTTGGTCCAGTCGGTTTATTGCTGTATGTAGTATTGACCAGCAGCAAGCGAAATTCTAAGAAGAAGGGGCGGTAGTTTTATATGGTAAAAGATCATTCAAGGGTCGTTGTTCTCGGTATCTTGCTGGTTTGTATTTTGATTATTGGTGGGACTATTTACTTCTTATGGCGGCCATCGGCTTCCGAGACAGCCAATCAGTCGCCAGCCGAATCGGTATCTCCTAGTAGCGACGTCAAAACGCAGGAAACTCAAGACGCGTATAAAGACTGGGTGCAGTATGTGTATGCCTCAACAGCCACGTCGCTGAAGCGTCCACCCGATTGGCAGGTTCAAGAGTTCGATGCATCTAGCGCTGGCCAGATCGCAATCGTTCGACAGCCTGGAACAAGGAATCAAGATGTGTATTCAGTAACTTTGTCGGCCAATCCTTTATTGCCGCCAAGCACGGTGGTTGAAGTCACGCCAATTACTCTCAATAGTGGTAAAGCCGCTAGTTTGGTGTATGTCCGCAATACTGGCGCGGCAGAAGCTAATGTCACGGATGTTGTTGTAGCAAGCGGAAATTTTGAGGTTGGTCAGGAAATTCGAGGGGCGGCTTTGTCAGGTGTTGGTACTAGTTCTGTGTATGTAGCGATCAATTTATTGCCTTCAAACGCTACAAGCAATCCAGGGAGGGCTCGAGAAGTATTTGCTTCAGCTGGGTTTGATCAGGCTCTCAAAATTGTTAAAACCATACAAAAAAAGTAGAATTAGCACTCTTGACATGAGAGTGCTAAAAGCACTACTATTGAAGTACTAGCACTCTAAAGTTGCTAGTGCTAATGTGGGTGCAGCAGCGGACAGATTGCTCTTGCATGATTCACCACAAAGCTACCCTCTGACAGCAGCGTTGAGGTGTGTATTCTAGAGAAAGCCAATCTGTCCGACCCAATTTACTACTATGACAGAACGCCAAGCCGCAATTCTTATGGAAATTGTTCATCAGTACTCAGCTACTGCTGAGCCGGTGAGCTCTCACGCGCTATGTGAGGTGTTTGATGTCAGCTCGGCCACAATCCGTGCCGAAATGGCCGCCCTGGAGCGCGCCGACTATATTTACCAGCCACATATCTCGGCTGGACGCGTACCTACCGACAAGGGTTACCGCTATTATGTAAATAATTTAGCTGTGCTCGAGCCAAAGCAGCGTACCGTCCATACTATGGAAAAGAGGGTGGCATCTTTAAAGGATCGGGCTGATCGCGCCATCAAGATTGCCACCGAAACGCTTTCAGACATGACCGGCAATATGGCGTTTGCAACGCTCTCGGACACCGTGTATTACCATGGCTTGCATCAGCTTTTTTCACAGCCAGAATTTGCTCTACAGCTCCGAGCTGCTGCTGCCGCGCGTTATCTCGATGCACTCTCAGAATGGCTGTTGGCAACCGGCTTTCAGGACGATCTTGGTGTGTTTATCGGACAAGAGAATCCGTTTGCGCGCACCAGTGGCATGGCAATGGTGGTGGCTAAGTTTGAAAGCCCGTATTCGGCCAGTAGCTATGTTGGGGTTGTCGGGCCAACGCGTCAGGATTATCCAAAAGTAACCAGTCTTGTAGCTCTCACAGGAAAGAAATTGGAGGAAGTACTCAATGTCTAAATTACCAAAACAGTCGCCTAAAAAGATGGAGAAAAAAGATCAGGTTGCCGAGCTCACGGCAGATTTGCAGCGTGTGCAGGCAGATTTTGAAAATTATAAAAAACGCGTAGCCACCGAGCGCGCCGAACTTATGAGCTCAGCTAAGCTCTCGGTGCTATCCGATCTACTCCCGGCACTCGATAATTTTGATCGAGCAGCAACTCATTTGCCTGATCATCTACAAAACGACGCCTGGGCACAGGGTATGAGCTATGTTGGCACGCAACTCGAGCAGATTTTGGACGAAATGGGAGTGAAAAAGTTTGATCCAACTGGCCGGCAGTTTGATCCAACCGAGCATGAGGCCATCGAATATGTTGAAACCGAAAAGCCCGAGGGAATAATTACTGAGACAACTCTACCGGGCTACATGATTGGCGGTAAAGTTGTTCGGCCGGCCACAGTGCGGGTGAGCTCAGGACAGTATAATTACGCCGAAGACGCAAAGAGCCCGCCAGACGAGCAGTCCACTCAAGCAACTGATGAATCTGTAACAAAAGAAGGAGAAAAATAATGAGCAAGATTATCGGAATCGATCTAGGAACAACTAACTCGGCAATGGCTGTTATGGAAGCCAGCGACCCGACTGTAATTACTAACATTGAAGGCGCACGCACCACGCCATCAATTGTTGCCGTGAATAAAAATGGTGAGCGGCTGGTTGGTCAAGTTGCTAAGCGTCAGGCGGTGATGAACCCAGACAACACTATCTTTTCTGTAAAACGTTTGATTGGTCGCACCATTGATGATCCAGAAATTAAGCGTGACATGGAGCTCATGCCGTACAAGATTGTGAAGGCTGACGGACACGTTAAGGTTACGATGGGTGATAAGGACTACACGCCCGAAGAAGTTTCGGCTATGATTCTCGCGAAACTCAAGGCCGATGCCGAGAAGTATCTTGGCCAGCCGGTTACTGAAGCTGTTATTACCGTACCGGCTTACTTTAACGATGCTCAGCGTCAGGCTACGAAAGACGCCGGTAAGATTGCAGGCCTAGAAGTAAAGCGCATCATTAACGAGCCAACCGCTGCTGCTCTGGCATACGGGCTCGATAAGAAAAAAGAAGAAAAGATCGTTGTTTACGATCTCGGTGGCGGTACGTTTGATGTTTCTGTGCTCGAGCTTGGCGACGGTGTGTTTGAAGTAAAATCGACCAATGGTGATACTCACCTTGGTGGTGACGACTTCGACAACACTATCATTAATTGGTTAGTTGAAGAGTTCCAAAAAGATCAGGGCATTGATTTAAAAGCTGACAAGGCTGCCATGCAGCGCCTGAAGGAAGCTGCCGAAAAAGCTAAGATTGAACTTTCTACCACCCAGGAATCGGAAATCAATATTCCGTTTATTACCGCCGATGCGTCTGGCCCTAAGCACATGAACCTCACGCTTACCCGCGCGAAGCTTGAAGAATTAGTGGGTGAATTGGTAGAAAACTCGCTCAAGCCGTGTGAAGCTGCCCTAAAAGACGCTGGCCTCAAGAAAGAAGATATCAACGAAATTATTATGGTTGGCGGTATGACCCGCATGCCACTCGTGCAAAAGAAAGTTGAAGAATTCTTTGGTAAGAAGTTGCTTCAGGGTGTAAATCCAGACGAAGTTGTTGCCATTGGTGCTGCGATTCAGGGTGGTGTGCTTGGTGGCGACGTAAAAGACGTACTGCTCCTCGACGTAACCCCACTTTCGTTGGGTATTGAGACCATGGGCGGCGTGATGACTCGCTTGATTGAGCGCAACACTACAATTCCAACCAGCAAAACTCAGGTATTCTCAACCGCGAGCGATAACCAGCCATCGGTAGAGGTTGTGGTGCTGCAGGGTGAGCGCGAGATGGCTGCCGATAACAAAGTACTTGGCCGCTTTATCTTAGACGGTATCCCACCAGCCCCACGTGGTGTGCCGCAGATTGAAGTAACGTATTCGATTGATGCCAACGGTATTGTGTCCGTAAGTGCTAAAGATAAGGCAACGAATAAAGAGCAGAACATCACTATTCAGAACTCGGCAAATCTTTCTGATGATGAAATTAAAAAGATGCAAGCTGATGCTGAAGCCCACGCAGAAGAAGATAAGAAGAAGAAAGAATCTGTAGAGGCTCGCAACCAGGCTGATACAATGGTGTATACCGCAGAAAAAGCTCTAAAGGATGCAGACGGTAAAGTGGATGATGATACCAAGAAGACCGTTGAGGAAGCTGTGAAGGCCCTCAAAGATAAACTTGGTGAATCCGATGCAGATGCGGAAGACTTAAAGAAGCTCACATCCGATCTTTCCGATAAGCTCACCAAAGTTGGCGAGGCAATGTACAAGCAGGAGGAAGCGGCAGCTGAAGCGCCAGAGGCTGACAAAGACGCCAAAAAAGCGGATGATAAGTCTGATGACGCCGAAGAAGGCGAAATCGTCGACGAGAAAAAATAGCTAGATGACAAAAATTGCACAGGGCAAAGATTTTCTAGGGGCAACGATTGAAGTTGAATTCGATCGTCCCTTGGGTTCTGTGCACCCAAAATTTCCTGACATGGTCTACCCTCTAAATTATGGATTCGTACCCGATACCAAGGCGGGTGATGGTGACCCAATTGATGTGTACTATTTGTCTTCTGACAAGCCGCTAAAGACAGTCTCGGCTCAGTGTATTGGCTATGTGCATCGCAAAGATGATAACGAAGACAAGTTAATTGCCAGTGATGGCACGAAGTACACAGAGGCTGAGTTGGAAAGCAAACTAGAATTTCAAGAAAAGTGGTTTAAGCACAGAATCGTTTTATGGGAAGAAGGAAAATAAAGTATTGAAATCACTTGCTGCACTCACCATTACGATAGGGCTGCTCATCACGGCGGGGTACTTTGCTACCACTACTGTCAGCGAGCAGCTGTCGCAAGAGTGCGCCAGCGGAGAGGCGGTGAACTCGTATCAAAATAGTTGGGATGATGTCTATTTTTTCTGGCAGTGGTGGTCAAATCGAGATGACGGGAAGTACTTTCTCGCGTGCGTGGGGCCTTCCGCGTACCTCCGTTATCATCCCTATGACGTAGCAGTACTTACGCTGGTTGGGGCTGGGGTGGCTGGCTTTGTAGCTTTTAATGACAAACCAAAGGGTAAGAAAAAATCATGAAAACAATCTTTTTTATTGACGGTGAAAACTTTGTGTATCAGTTGCGTGACTCTCTCGCATCGCGGAAACTTATTCGTTATCGCGATGAGCTTTCGCGCGTAAACATTCGCAAGCTCTTCGAAAATGTTTTACAAGATCCTGGCGTACGCACCGCGAGCATTCGCTACTATGCTTCAAAAATTCATATTATTGATAAAACACCAGAGCTCAAAGAGCGCACCGAACGCTACGCCACTGATGCTGAGGCATGGAAGAAAGTACTGGAATCGCAGCACGTAGATTATGTTGAAGCGGGTCATCTTTTGGTACGTGATGGTAAGCCATGCGTGGAGTGTGGCCACCGTGAGCCAGTGCTGGTGGAAAAAGGTGTGGATGTAACGATTGCTACCGATATGATTCGTGCATCTGGCGACAATGTTCGTTTGGTCTTGCTCTCGTCGGATGGCGATTTAATGCCGGCAGTTTTAGAATCTAAGCGCCGCGGCGCCGAGCTGGTGTACATTGGTTTTCGTGGGGTGAGTAATGCCGCCTTGGCGCGCACCGCCGATAAGCGCCATACTATTACCTCTAAGCACGCAGCAGCCGTACTGGCACCCGCCCCAAAGAAAGAAAAGCCAGCTGTGCCACAGAAAAATCACTCAGAACATCACCACAAGAAGCAGCAATCCGCACCTTCGGTATTTACTGGATCGCGTTTGGCGAGCATGCTGCCGACGATGCAAGCTCCGGCTGATCAAAAGTCAGAGCCCACACCAAAACCAGCCCGCAAAACTACAAAAAAACCGAAAAACACTGAGGATAAAGCATGAGCAGCAAGCGCGATTACTATGAAGTGCTTGGCGTTGCCAAGGGTGCTAGCCAAGAAGAAATAAAAAAGGCTTTTAAGAAAGCTGCCCTGAAATATCATCCAGATCGTGAAGGTGGTGACGAGCAGAAGTTTAAAGAGGCAGGTGAGGCTTACGAGGTTCTGTCGGACGATCAAAAACGAGCTGCTTACGACCAGTTTGGACATTCAGCTGGTGCGGCAAACGCAGGTGGACCAGGTGGCAATCCCTATGCAGGAGGTAATCCATTTGGCGGTGGTTTTGATGGTGTGCAGTTTGATTTTTCTGGAGCTGGTGGCTTTGGTGATATTTTTTCAGAAATTTTTGGTGGTATGCGCTACCGACCACGTGATGTGCAGGTGGCATTAGCAATCGATTTTGATGAGGCAGTAAAAGGTGCCACCCGCGAGCTAAATTTGCGTGTTATGGACCGCACTACTGGTGAACGTAAAAACGAATCGGTGAAAGTAAAAATCCCCGCTGGCATTGATAATGGTCAGTCCATCCGCATGGCTGGAAAAGGTGAGTATGGGCAGGGCGGTGCTCGTGGTGATTTGTATGTAGATGTGCATGTGCGCGAACCAAAGGGTTTTGAACGACACGGTGCGAGCCTTGTTTCGCGAATTACAATTGACATGATTGATGCTGCGCTTGGTACCGAAGTTGATATTAAGACGCTCGAAGGCGAGATAACCATCAAGGTGCCAGCAGGTACGCAGCCTGGTAAAATCCTAAAACTTTCTGGCAAAGGTATGCCAATTCCAGGCACACATCGACACGGTGATCATTTGGTTGAAGTGAGTATTGAGATTCCTCAGAAGCTTAGCCATAAGCAGAAGCAAGCTTTGGAAGAATTTCAAAAAGTTTCTAAGAAAAAAGGCTTCTTTAAATAAAAAGACCCCAACTTTGTGTTGGGGGTGCGGGTGCTTAGACGCGAACCGCTGCGTTGAAGGTTTCGAGAAAGAGGGCAATAATCGCGTTCTGAACCCTCTCACGATCTCCCTGTGGGCCGATGTAGGCAATCTCGAAAGACTGTAGGCTGTAGCCCATGAACGTCGGCATTGGATCAATGACTGAGCTGGGTAGCTCGGCGAGTTTTGCCATGATGCCACTTTCAAACAGTTCGATATCCAGAGGCTCCAAGGCCGGCCCGCTGATGAGCTGGATGGTGAGCGTCTGCGCGTGGCAGTCAGAGAACTTCGGCTCGGGTGCGACGGCAATGCCGAGACGGAATTGTCTCTGGGTGGTCAGCTGATCATTCATGATTTTGCTCCAAGGTTCGGGGGTTTACGAGAAATATGTTACGCCGTATGTTGCGGGCAATAGGGCCGCGATTTCTGGTACGGGTTGGAAGTCGTAGACCACAGAAGTGAGAATACTTTCTACTTCGTGGAGTAGGTGATGCCTGTCCGTTTCTGCAAAAGTGCAGAAGCACACCAATATGTCGAAGCCCAGAAGCATGGATGGCTCATCGGTGGCAGCATCACCACGAAGCAAGAACACGATTTCGTCAGCTCCAGACAGCTTGGTGCAAACTGAGTTAAGGCGACCGGCGAGCTCTTTATTGCCCAACAAGGCAGCTTGCTCACTCAATGCTCTGATTGCCTTATAGGTGTCCCAGTACACCTGTGGTGCACCATGAAAGGTTGCTACTCGATGCACTAGTTCCGGATCGGTGAGCGGTGTGTCTTCTACTGCAAGAAGTCGAGTCAAGGTACTCTTCCTTTTTTCGGAAATGTGCAAAGTATCATATCGTCAGCCTGCTGCTTTTGCAAGCAAACAGGCAATAAAAACCCCGGCACTAGGTCGGGGAGGAGTTGGCGAGTTCACGCAAGCAAAGCTGCATAACTTCATGCCAATCGGTGACGCGTTGGATTCCCACGCCCATACGGGTTTGGCGTACGGCGTGATATTCGTGCTGTTCGCAGTCATGCGGGTCCAACAGAAGCTGCTGCCGAGCCAGCAAGAACCTGACGAGCGGCTGCACGTGCGCACCCACAACTGTTGTTGGGTGTAGGCCAGTTGCGAGTTTCGCAAGTTCATCAAGTGTGGCGTACTCGTGAATGCTCTCCTGCATAATGCCTGTTCTTAGGCTGAAGCGTTCAGCGATGAGCCACTGTACGGCCTGTTCGTGGAACTCCGCATCTGTGCACGAGATTGTGAGATGTACTTCACCGGCGTAGGCGAATGGTCCGTTCAGCCACGCCAATGCTTCGAAGGCGCCAATGATGGGTGGAGTGCGGATGGTTGGAGGCCCAAAGTCTGGCATTCCCATAAATGCCAGGTTGTTGGCGATGCAGCCATTGAGCTCAACACAGAGTCGAGGTGTGGTGTTCATAGCAATCCAATCTTGGAAGGTACGATTTGAAGGCATTGTAGACCCCTATTTTTCTTATGTCAAAGACGCATTTCTCTTAAGCAGGGGTGTATAATTCAAGCATATGCAGTTTGGGCCACTCACTGTTGATGGAAACATCTATGTTTTCGCCGTAATTGGCGGGTTCTTTATTTTGGCATTTTTATTTGGTGAGGGTCGCCTAAAGCGGATCGCAACTGCATTGTTGGCTGGCTTTTTTGTCGCCGATCAGCTTGGTGGCTTTTTAGCTAAGCAGCTCGATGCCTCAATTAGTGGGCCGATTGATCCAGCCTTTGTGCAGCTGATAGTTCTATTGGTTGTTGCGGTTGGCTTATCTCTTGGCAAGACAGCATCGGTTGGCGGTCGCTTTGGTTTGCGTAGTTTTATTTTTGCTTTTCTCACGGCGGCGACTCTTATTGGCTATACGCAAAGCTATCTGCAAGAAGAAATCGCTACAAAGGTTTTAAATGAATATAACTTAATCGCGCTGGCTGCTGAGAATCGTTTGTGGTTACTCACGGCTATGACTGCATGGCTCATAATTATTACCGTCTGGAAACGAAAAACTAAAGAAGATGACGATAAAAAAGGCAAAAAAGGTAAGAAAAAATGAGTGAGGGGATACGTGTATTCCCAGAGCGACTTAATCCTGAGGGCGAAGAATTTAGAGGGGCGATCGAAGCGCTTTCTCGTCCACCCGAACGCGAATTGAGCGAAGAAGATCGGCTTGAAGTTGCGTCTTTTGAGCATGCGCTAGCCAATGGCGAGGTGCCTTTTGGAGTGTTGTCGCCAGAAAATATTCGTAAGCCCGAGAAGTCTATGCGCGAAATATACGATATGTCGATACGTGAAGAAAAGTATTGTGTTGAGTATTTTTTGCAGCCGGAAGTTTTTGCTGAGCATTTTCCGGAAGGCCATGACGTGCCAGAAGAGCAGCGAGCAAGCTATGTCCGGGCAGAGATGGCGCGCCGAATTATTGACTCCGAGCGTCGGCCGAAGCTTGAAGTGCTATCGGAGTCAAAGCTGTTTGCCCGTAAAATACTTGAAAGTAACCTACGTCAACTAGATGAAACTGGTAGCTATGATGCGGAAACAGATCCTTCTTATGAGCGTGGTTTGCGTGACCCAGAATTGTTTTTGGAAAAAGCAGAGGCACTACGCGATATGCGTGGCTACTATCGTGATGTGCAAAAACAGGTGGGTAGTATTAGTGGCAAAAATGCGGAACTTAAAAAAGAATTACTCACAATGCATGTTGAGCGTGTAAATTTGCTTACAGCCGCCGTATATCGTGAGGCACTCACTTTAATTAGGCAGGATCGTGAGGGGTATATTTTATCTGATACACAAAAAGAGCGGATGAAAGTGGCATTACCGGCACTTCGACGTCGTACGGATCGGGAGGAATCGGTCGAAGCCGGTTTTGTGGATCGCGAAAGCTTTGCGAGATTTCTAGATAGGATTGATAAATTTATAAGTGGCATAGATCGCGAAGGTGATAAAGGGCATATTCCTGAAGCGTTACGTCAACTGCGAGAAACCTATGAATTTAAAAAAGGTGGGACCCGGCCAGATTATACATATGCCGACGTAGATCCGGAATTACTCAAGTAAAGAAAAGTTTCTGCCGAAGAGTTAAGGCAGATGGTTGAAATGACGCTTGCAGAATATGGGTTGCTCAGCGAGCAGAAAGACTACGACCCTGAATCTGATGAGCCTGCACCAGACGGCAAGTGGCGCGCAGTGATTGATCCTAAGGCAAGTCGAAAAACACTTGGTGTTACGAGTATAAAGCGATGTGTCATGATTCCACAGAAGTTTGGTCGAACTCTCGGACAAGCCAGGCCAGCCGGCGCTCTACCGGTATTAGATCACGAAATTACGCATGTTTTGCAAAATCACAATGCCGAACTTTTAGGCTTAGAGCTTTTTTCTACACTCGGCGCTGCACGATCTTCGGGCTGGCTCGAGGCTGGTGGAGTTGCGACAGAGGCCGCTTCGTTAGATGCACTGTTTGGTAAAGATCGTCGAGTGAATTTTACCTATTTGGCAGCGCTAGAGAAGCGCCTAGAAGGTGGAACCATGGTTGAGTGCGCGCATGAGTTCTTAAAAGTTCGTAGACGGGATGATCCGGAAGGAGATTATGGCAAAGCCGTGAAAGGGGCAATAGGGGGTGCGTTGCGGCCGTATAACAGTGGCGGAGAGCTCACGCATGGCACACCGTACGTAGCACGTAGCGGTGCTCTAGAGTACGCTGAGCAAAAGGTTCTAGCTGATGCGCTTCCCGAAGATCAGCGCTGGATGCTCTATATTGGTAAATCGAGTTTGCAGTCGATTGCTACACTCTATCGTCTAGGCTGGATTGAAAAAGAAAAGCTTCTAATTCCCGAGCGTCTGCCGTCGGCTATCGTCGAGCCTTTAGTGAGGGAAAATATTCTCGCTACATCTGGACAAGAAGACTAAAATATAGTATAATCATCATCTAATTCTAAAAACGATGATGAAGAGCCAATCCAAGAAAAAAGTTCTCGTATTTTTTAGTTTTCGGAAGCATAAAACCGACTACTATAAACTCCTGTTCGACCCTATGGCGGAACGCGCGGGCGATTTTGGTATGGAATTTTATCAAGGTTCTCTCAAGGATCTCCAGATATATTTCGAGGATGGCAGTATGCGCATTGTTGAGTCGATGACTGGGATGGATCTGAGTGAATTTGATTTGGTGTATTTTGAACTGTTCCACAAAGCTCAGCAGCAATCGTTGGCGGCTGCAAAGTATCTCGAGCGTCATGACATCGAGTACTTTACCCAAGAAGTAAGTCGTTTTACGCCATTGTCTAAGCTTGGGCAGCAAGCATTGCTGGCCGATCAAAATCTTCCATTGCCCGACGGCATTACAACTTCTGTACGCCAATTTAAAAAACTCTTTAAGAAGCGCCCACCTTTCGCGTTTCCATTTGTATTAAAAAGTATTCAGGCTTTTGGTGGCAATAATAACTTTCTCGTAAATACTTATGATGAACTGGTGCGCATACTGGATGAAAATAAGAGCGACACATTTATCGCGCAACCGTTTATTCCGAATGATTTCGATTATCGAGTATTAATTCTTGGCGGAGAAATTAAGCTTGTCATTAAGCGCGCCCGTCAGGATGATACAACTCATCTCAATAACACCTCACAAGATGCGGATGCTGAGTTTTTTAGTGCAGATGTACTAACTGACGCGCAAAAGAACGACAGTATTCGTGCCGCCAAACTCGTGGGGCGAGAACAGTTTTGTGGTCTCGATTTGCTCATTAATAAAGACACCGGTGAGCATGTCGTGCTCGAGGTAAATGAGGCACCCGCAATTCAGCTTGGTGCCGAGCCAGAGCGCAAAATGCAGGCCATGTTGGAGTTTATGAGTGTAAAAGCCGGGGTGCAAAAGCATGACTAAGCCAGCGCTATCGCAGCCACGCGTACTGTTTATTTTTCAAAAAGCCGCCGCACCTGGCTCAACTCGGGGGGCGGGTTTTGTGCGTCGCTTAAAAAAATATGCAGACTTTGGTTTTGCGGATGGCGAAGTAATGGCACTGGAAGACTTAGTGTTTGTAGTGGATAAGCGCAAAGCGCAGGTATATGACTGGACAAGTAAAAAAGACCCTGCGGATTACGATTTTGTATACTTTAAAGGCTGGGAAGGTATGCCGGATGTTGCCGCAGCGCTGGCCATTTACCTGAGGGCAAAGGGTGTGCCGTTTATTGATGCGGCCGTGGAGCAAAAAGGAGCTGCAAACAAGCTGGTTACCACAATGAAGTTGTGGGCATCACGCGTGCCGACACTGCGTACCATGTACGCATCGCACAAACACATTCAGGATGTTTTGGCTTCAGAAATTGTGCAATATCCGGCTGTCATTAAATCGACCATTGGGCAAAAGGGCAAAGACAATCATTTTGCAAAAACTCGACGTCAGGCTAAGTCGTTGGTTGAGGGGACGCAGATTGATTGGATTATTCAGGATTTTGCTCCAAACGATGGAGATTGGCGAGTTCAGGTGTATGGCGGCGAGACAGGTATGATTATTTTTCGCAAAGGCTCGGGCAAATCTCACCTCAATAACACATCTGCAGGTGGACAAGCTCAACTTGTAGAGGAAAAAAAGACACCCGAGAAGATACTTGATCTAGCTGTTCGCGCTGCCGAAGCTATGGATCTCTCAGTTTCGGGCGTTGATGTTATTGTGGATAAAAATTCTGGGCGTGCAGCTGTGTTGGAAGTTAATCAGGGTTCACAAATTGTAACCGGCGCATTTATTGATCAGAACATCCCGGGCTTTGTTGCATATCTAAAGCGATCTATCGCTAAGCGCTATAATCGTAAAGCTTCATCTAAATTACCGAAAAAAATCATCGGCCGCATTGAGCTCGTTGGTTTGCCCGAGTTTGGTATTGTTGATGTGGCCGCCAAGACTGATACGGGCGCATACAGTGGCGCGCTGCATGCGGAGAGTATCAAAATAAAACACACAAAAGATGGCGATGAGCTTCATTTTAAGGTGCCGCATTTTGTTGGTGGACGAACTCACTCAGAAGAATATGTAACCTGTGTCAGTCGTGATTTTGTCGCTGTTCAGGTGAAAAGTTCTAACGGACAGTGGCAGGATCGCTATAAGATTCGTACAATAGTACGTATCCAAGGCCGTGACCACGAAACGCAGTTTACTCTTACGAATCGTCAAAGCCAAAAGGTACCAATGCTTTTGGGGCGCAAATTGTTGCGTGGAAATTATTTAGTTAATGTTGAACTATCCCGAGGGGAGATTACAAAATCATGAAAATCGCAATTCTATCGGCTGGCCGAAATAACTATTCAACCAAACGTTTGGTTGAAGCGGCAAAAAAGAAAGGCCATACTCCCGTGGTGGTTGATTACACTAAGGCGTATATGGCAATCGAAAGTCGTAACCCTTCCGTACATTGGGAAAATCGCTCGGTTGATGAAGTAGAAGCGGTGATTCCACGTATTGCGGCTCGTTACACGAACTACGGCGCTGCGGTACTCCGGCAGTTTGAAATGATGCGTGCCTATACTGCAACCAGCTCGCTGGCCCTTGTGCGTTCGCGTGATAAGCTGCGCTCCATGCAGCTTTTGGCTCGCGCTGGTGTCGGGATTCCTAAAACCGTCTTTGCCTCACAGACTTCGGATGCAGCTGAACTTTTAGAGTTGGTTGGTGGTGCGCCGGTGGTGGTAAAACTTTTGGAAAGCACGCAGGGCAAGGGCGTGGTTCTGGCGGAAACTAAAAAAGCCGCCAAGTCGGTAATCGAAGCCTTTAACTCAATTAACGCAAATTTTATCTTGCAGGAGTTTATCGAAGAAGCTGATGGCGCTGATATTCGCGTTATTGTGGTTGGCGATAAAATTGTTGGTGCGATGATGCGCAAGGGTCAGGAAGGCGAGTTCCGTTCTAACTTGCATCGCGGTGGCGAATCGGCACCGGTTGAGCTCTCAAAAAAAGAGCAAAATGTGGCGCTCAAAGCGGCTTCAACGCTCGGCATGTCGATTGCCGGAGTAGATCTTATTCGTTCTACGCGTGGTCCATTGGTTTTGGAAGTAAATAGCTCACCAAGCCTTGAGGGCATTGAAGCACAGACGGGTAAAGATATTGCTGGTGTGATGATTGATTTTATTGTTGAGCGCACTAAAGGTAAGCGCCGCCGCGACAAAATTGGCGCGTAAATAACCCCCGCACGAGGCGAGGGTCTTTATTTGGAGGGCCATCGTAGCGCCAATAGCAACAATTATAACGGCTAAGCAGCTGACGCCAAGGTCACATTGCCGATATCTCGCTCGAGAATAGTTTTGCGATCAGAGCCAACGTCTAGACCGTAGGTGTCATAAAAGAAGGCTTCGGCATAATCCTCATTGGGCGCCTTGCTGCCATATTTTGTTACAGCAGTCTCGGGCGGCAGGGAAGCGAACCCAATCCCCTCTGCACCATATGCTCGGGCTTCTAGCATATGGCCCATCTCGTGCACAATCGTAATTTCTCCATAGCTTAGATTTGGGTTAACTTTAGAGGTCCAGTCGCCAGGATTAAGATAGCCCATTTCGACGAGCAGGGTTTCTACATCACCGACACTCATTGCGGCTTTTGATGCATCCATAATTATTGCATTTTCATCTGCTAATGCCTCGCCACCTGTATTAATTGCTCCATCAACAAAGTAAATCTTGAGTCCAGGGAATGCTGTTTCAAGTCGACCCCCGAACCGATCTTGCAACCGATCTAGTGCTGCCTTGGCAGCAGGGGCAAGTGCCTCCATCTGCTCTTTATTGCCAAGCCCTATGATCTCGATACCTCCCACAGAGGCCATGTTGTGCTGCTCTGACCCAAATTGTTGCAATATCGCTTCTATCCGGCCAGACTCCATTTCCTGCCTTTGAGGTATCATCGCTTTTAGTTCATCGGCCAGCTTCTGTGGTTTATTCGTAGTTTCCTCGGGATTGTGGGAGAGGGTTTCCATGGGCTCATCATACCAATCAAAAAGACTCCCGCAAAGGAGTCGTCATAATACTTATGTTTGGAGGGCCCACTGGAATAGCGGCGCAAGCGCCTTCTCCACAATTTACAAGTAAATTGTTACGCCGAACCCACCCTTCGGGTTACTGGGTTCTAATCAACTAGTCATCCACGAAAAAACTCCACGCGAGGTGGAGTCATTTCGTGGAGGGCCCACTGGGATTCGAACCCAGGACGCACAGCTTAAAAGGCTGTCGCTCTAACCAACTGAGCTATGGGCCCGCGTTTATGCGGTTGTATACATGGATAAATACACGCAGATAACTCACTTATTTAACCTGAAAACGACCCAAAAGTCAATCTGTAAACAATAAATCATACCAGTCATGCTAAAATGAAATGGATATGCATCCATACCGCCGTATTCCGGCCTGGCTGTTTTGGCCGCTCGCAATACTTGTTATTTTAGCTTGGCTATTTTTAATGGCTTGGCTGGTACTAAAGTTTTTTGGCGGAGTGGATGTTGGGATGAATCCCCTGGAAGCTATTCCACGCCTCTTGCAGGCCACAAACGGCGACCTCTAAAACTGCTTCAAGCTTGGCTGGGTGCTTGCAAGAGGAGTACGATAGCCAAATATGAAACGAACAAAGCAGATATGGGTCTGTGTTTTGGCGTGGCTTTTTGGCCTGGGGCTTGCCACGCAATTTGCAACTGGCTTCTCACAACTCTTTTGGGTATGGCTAGCAGTAAGCTCAGTCATAATTTTGTATTTTGTAAAAAGTTGGGTGGGCTACATTGCTCTCTGTGCAATCTTTCTGTGTGCTGGCTTGTTGCGTGGGCAGATGACATTTGTTCCGCCAGGCAAGACAGATGCTCGCAGTTATATTGGCCAAAAGCACCAACTGGTTGGCGTGGTGCAAGGAACACCGTTTTGGAATGACGATAAGCTCTACGAATTCTACATGCAGGATGTGCGCCTGGACGGCCAGAAAATATCCGGCTTAGTAAAAGTAAAAACGCTCTCCAGTGGTATTTTTGAAGGTCAGACTGTCCGAGTACAAGGCAAGCTTGGCAGGGCATTGGGGCGTGCGAATGCGCAGGTATGGTATGCAGAAGTTGCTACGGTGAACGCTGTTCCGTCGTTGCCAGTTCGGATTAAGCGCACGATGCAACAAGGGCTCGAACGATCGCTTTCGCCAGCAGCTGCAAGTTTTGCGAGCGGGCTGTTATTTGGTGGATCTAGTCAGCTTCCAGATGATGTCCGGCAGGCAACACAGCAAACTGGGTTAACGCACATTGTGGCGGTTTCTGGCTTTAATCTGACAATTATCATGGCCCTGGTACTGACGTTTTTGCGTGGCAAGCTGCGAGTAAGGACGGTCATTCCGATATTGGCGTTGGTTGGTTTTTACGTACTTATGACGGGCGCAACATCTTCTGTCATGCGGGCTGCAGTCATGACTACCTTAGTACTCATTGTAGGTACTCAAAACAAGAAGCTTTCAGTTGGAGTAGCTCTGGCAGCGACAATTTTTGCGATGACTGCTTGGAGTCCGGCATTCTTATATACAGATCTTTCGTGGCAGCTCTCCGTTTTGGCTCTTGCTGGCGTGGTATTTTTGGCGCCGGTGTTTATGCCAAAAAATCCGGGCAAGTTTCAGCTGTTCTGGGAGATTTTTGCAGTCTCGCTGGCTGCTCATCTGGCTACGGCGCCTCTCATTGCGCATGTGTTTGGCAGTTTTTCTACGATAGCTCCACTAGCAAATGTGGTGATCCTGCCGTTTATTCCAGTTGCCATGCTTGTAAGTTTTCTTGTGGCCGCGTTTAGCGTACTCGCACTGCCGTTCTCTGGGGGTATTGCATTCGTGGCAAACTGGTTTTTATTGTCTATTTTGCAAACCATTCAGGTGCTTGCGCGTATCCCAAATGCAAGTATGAGCATTGCGATGAGTAGCTTTACAATGTGGGCAAGTTTTGCGGGACTTGGCGTATTTATGCTATTCGGTGCTCGGCGGGCTTCAAAAAAATCGCTTCAACAGGTATAATCCACCTATATGAGTGGTCACAGTAAATGGCATAGTATTAAGCACAAAAAAGGTGCTGCAGACGCTAAGCGTGGAAAAATTTTTACGAAGCTTGGCAATGAAATTGCACTCGCGGCCCGCGAAGGTGCGGATCCAGAAACCAACTTTCGTTTGCGTTTGGCTATTCAGAAAGCCAAGCAAGCCAACATGCCGTCTGCCAATATCGATCGTTCGATCGCTCGTGGCGCTGGCACGGCCGGTGGTGCTGCGTTGGAGGAATTGGTGTACGAAGGCTACGGGCCAGCTGGTGTTGCAGTAATGGTTGAGGCGCTTACCGACAATCGCAATCGCACGGCATCGGACGTAAAAAGCACGTTTTCTAAATATGGTGGCAATCTCGGTTCGACCGGCTCGGTTGCGTATATGTTTGATAAAAAAGGCCTTATTTTGTGCAAGGCCAGTGCCGATAAAGACGAAATGAGCCTTGTGGCGATCGAAGCCGGAGCTGCCGATATTGATGATTCAGGCGATCAGCTGGTGGTTTATACAGCGCCAAAAGACCTGGAAGCCGTTAAAGAGGCCTTAGGCGAGGATAATGTCGACACTGCCGATGTGGAGCTTGTGCCCAACCAAACCGTGCGTGTAGAAGACGAAGGAAAAGCTCGCAGCATCATGAAGTTGATTAGTTTTCTTGATGATCTTGATGATGTTTCTAGCGTGGTCGCGAACTTCGATATTCCCGACGACGTGCTTGATCGCGCGACTGCTTAAGCTTGTTGTGATCTCTTACTAATTTTATAATCACCTGCAGTACCTAGAAAGAAAGGGGACTGTCGTGGGACGGTTCAACGATCGTTTGCAGGCTCAGTGGGGCGAGGGCAGGTTTGTCTGTGTTGGGCTGGATCCCGACATGGACAAGATCTTTAAGCAGGCACCGAGCCACATGACAGATCGTGAGAGTTCGGCGGGTGTTTTGGTGCCCTATCTCAAGGAGATCATCAATGCCACATACGATGTGGTATGCGCGTATAAGCCCAACTGGGCGTTCTTCTTGCGGCACGGCGCCCATGGTCTGGAGATGCTTGAGCAGGTTGTGACTTACATCCGACGTCATTACCCTGATGTGGTGGTCATTCTTGATGCGAAGGTGGCCGACATTGGCAACACCAATCTTGGGTACGCACAGTACGCGTTCGACATTCTGGATGCAGATGCGGTGACTGTGCATCCGTACATGGGTCACGTGGCGATGAAGCCTTTTCTCGAACGCGAAGATCGTGGTGTGATTGTGTTGGTTCGTACCAGCAATCCTGGCGCTGATGAGTTCCAGGACAGGCAAGTCACCATTGAGGGTTATGGGGAGGCTGTCGCCCTGGACATCCCTTCAGCTGTGTCTGCCTACATGAATGGTTATGACCAGCCGAAGGTTCCGTTTTACCAGTACCTTGCTGGCTCTGTTCGAGCCAACTGGAACCACAACGGTAACTGCGCAGTCGTGGTTGGGGCAACCGTTCCAGACGAGCTGAGAGTGGTTCGTGGGTTGGTCGGTGACGATATTCCTATCCTCATCCCCGGAGTTGGTGCGCAGGGTGGCAGCCTCGAGCTGGCAGTGCAGAACGGCATGAACTCGCGTGGCGACGGTTTCATCATCAACGCCTCGCGGTCGGTGCTCTATGCCGACGCTCTCGATGACCAGTCATTCGCAGAAGCGGCGCGAGCCGAAGCGGTGCGAATGAACAATGTCATTAACTTGGCCCGAATCGTTCCGGATGTCAGTAATGATGTCTAGTGCTTTTGCCCCCTCGAAATCGAGGGGGCTATTTTATTGAAAAATTGACTCAAAAATTGTAAAATAGCACGGTTACTGTACCTACGACATGGAGTAAATGTGTCCTCTGACGATGTAAGCAAAAGCTTGCAGAGACTGCCATCGGTCGACAAACTCATTGAAGCATGCTCCGGTGTGTTGAGTGGAGATGTTCTCGACGGCGTTCGTGCGCTCGAATTGGATCCTGGCGATACGTTGGGATGCCTGTGGGCTGAGCTGCTCGGCGAGGGCGTAATCCCAGACGAATTTTTCCGAGAGAAGGGAATCATCCAATGAGCACAGCTGAAGCTGCTATCCCGCGTCATGAGCATGCTATCAGGCATGAGCTTACGCTGGCGAAGGCCGTTATCACAGGCGAGCACTTCGTTTACAAGTCGGGTCGTCATGGTGACACGTACGTGGACTGTGATCGTCTCTTCGTACGTCCCGCCAGTCTCAAGCCAGTTCTTGGGCATTGGTGCATGCGGTGGTTCGAAGGTTGTTCAACCGAGGAGAAGCCAGAAGTGGTGATTGCGCCGGCGGTTGGCGGAGTCTATCTGGTTTCGGCTTTCGCTTTCCACTCGCAGTACTGGACGCTCAAGACCGTCTGGGCAGACAAGGAGCGTGACGATTTCGTGCTGGACCGTGCTGGTTTTGCCGAGGCTGTGGATGGGCGTCGTGTCTTGGTGCTGGAAGACGTCATCACGACTGGCGGTTCAGCCGTCAAGACTGCGAACGTGGTGGGGGCAGCCGGCGGTGACGTGGTTGGTATTGCGTGCATTGTTAATCGCTCGCGAGCCACAACCGCTGAGACGCTTGGCGTTCCTCGTTTCACGGCAGGTGTGCAGCTGGACATTCCAAGCTTTGCAGTCGGGGAGCTGCCTGATGAGTTGGCTTCACGACCGATTGTGACCAATTTGGCACATGGTGCGGCATTCCAGGAGCGAAATCCTGATTACGAAGGGGGCTTCACGACGCTGGATCTCGATCCAAGGATTCCGTTTGGCGAAGTTCGTACCGTGCGGTATCAGGACGGTGCTCGTAATCTGAAGGAGGTTCGCGGCAAGATCATCAATCCGGATCGTCGAGCGCATCCAGAAGCAGAAATCCTTTTGGAGATCACGGCGCCAGATGGCGACCACCGTGGTGGGTATTTGCCGCTCAGTCGTTGGCAGATTTCCAAAATCTCGCCTGAATAGGCAACACCCCCGTCCTACATTGGACGGGGATTTTATTTAGGTTGGCCAAACGGTCGGGTAATATATCGCGGTAACTTCGCGAGTTTCATGATCGCGGTAGCGCCAGTCATGTTCAATAGGGACGGCTTTTTGGTAGCTAGTAGAAATTGCGCGTTCGTCACCAATGTAGATTGCAGCATGCTCATGGGTGGAGCCATCTTGAAATGTAAGTGGTGCATATACAATGATAGCTCCTGGTTTTGGTTCAGTAATTTTGTGCCATTGTGATTTTTCTAAATCTTCAACGGTAGAAGCAACGGTGGCATGACTTGAGCCGATGAGCTTGTGCATTACCAATACGCCGGACACAAACCAAGCGCAAGCGTTGGAGCCGCCATACATGATGTCGAGTTTTTCTCCGTCAACTTCGGCAAAATAGTTTTGCCACACTTTAGCACCCAAACTATTTTTTGCCATCGCTAGATAGCTTTCTAAAACAAGTTTTTTTACTTGTGGATCCTGGCGTTCAGACATAACTCAAGTATACTACCTATATGATTATTCTCGGTATTGATCCAGGCATTGCCACCACTGGCTTTGGGGTGATTGCGATCGAAAAAGGTGTGTGTACGCTGGTGGATTGTGGGGTTGTTACAACGCATAAGGACTTAACGCACGCCGAGCGGCTGGCAATCTTGTATGAAGATTTAACCGAGCTCGTAAAAAAACATCAACCGCAACAGGTAGCAGTTGAGAAATTATTTTTTTCGACGAATGTAACTACAGCAATGACGGTGGGTGAAGCTCGTGGTGTGGCGCTTTTGGTATTGCAGCAGGGTGGTGTGCCGATCGCAGAATATACACCCTTGCAAGTAAAACAGGGGATTACTGGCTACGGTAAAGCTACAAAAAAGCAGGTGCAAGAAATGGTAAAAACACGGTTAAAGCTGAATACTATTCCAAAACCGGATGATGCTGCCGATGCACTGGCCATTGCATTGACACATTCTGCTCACATAAATATGCCGCGCTCTTAGAGAACGCGGCGTGAAAGTAGGTGATGTCGGGTCAGATCTGACGCGATTGCTGGTAGGCTCGTGTCAAAGCACGCTGGCGGCGGATGCGACGACGCTCACGCTCAGAGAGGCCACCCCAGATGCCGAACTTCTCACCTTGAGCAAGGGCGTATTCCAGGCAGTCTTCGCGGACGACGCACCCCTGGCAGACGGACTTCGCTTCCTTGGTGGATGCACCACGCTCGGGGAAGAACAGATCTGGATCGGCTCCTAGGCAGTTGGCGAACATCTGCCAGGTTGCATCGCTGTCGGTATCTTCGACAACACCGGTAGCCTCAACATCGTCGATGGCCATTTGCCCTCCCGCTTTCCGTGTAAGGTACATGCTTATTTGCATACTACGCCCGTAAAAGGTTCGTGAGCAAGACCTTTTGCACGAGAATGTGAGATAATGCAGACATGATAGCACGCTTGGAGGGGGCGGTGGCCACCCGTGATTACGATCGAATAGTTTTAGACGTCCATGGGGTCGGCTATGAGTTAATCGTGCCCGTTCGTGATATTGCTTCGGTGGAGCTTGGTGAGAAGGTAGCATTTTTTATTGCCGAAAATATTCGCGAAGATAGCTACGATCTGTATGGTTTTCGAGTTGAAGCTGAGCGGCAGCTGTACCGAAAGCTAATTAGTGTTAACGGTGTAGGTGCAAAAATGGCACATGCAATCGTATCTACGTATGACGCTGAGACGCTCACCACAATTATTGATGCTGAAGAAATTGCGCGCCTTAGTCAGGTAAGTGGAGTGGGGCGAAAGACTGCGCAGAGGATCATCTTAGAGCTGCGCGGCAAGCTAGTGTCTGGTGATGTGGCTGCCAGTGTAAAAACATCCGACCCAGCCATGCAGGCGCTCGTGCAATTGGGTTATCGCGCTGATCAGGCTCAGGCTGCCTTAAAGAGTGTTGATGCTACGTTGGACACATCTGAGCGCGTGCGCCAGGCACTACGGGAGATTGGTTGATGATCGAGCGGCAAGACGACTTGGTACGACCTGAGGCCACTCCAGATGAGACTCAGTTTGAGGAAAAGATACGCCCGGGAAGCTTTAACGAATACATTGGACAGCGTCAGGCGATTGACGCGCTCACGTTGGCGATTGCGGCCGCAAAAAAACGTGGTGATGCGCTTGATCATGTGCTTCTGTATGGCCCACCGGGGCTTGGTAAGACTACGCTGGCCCATATTGTAGCCAACGAGCTGGGCGGTCAACTGAAGATAACCTCTGGTCCGGCAATCGAGCGTGCTGGTGATTTGGCGAGCTTGCTGACAAATCTTAGTGCGGGTGATGTGCTATTTATTGACGAAATTCATCGCTTGAGCCGCACGGTAGAGGAGATTTTGTATCCGGCTATGGAAGATTATGTGATTGATATTATGCTCGGCAAGGGGCCTTCTGCCCAGTCGCTACGTCTGGAGCTGGCGCCGATTACGATTATTGGTGCTACCACTCGGTTTGGCGCATTGTCTGGGCCGCTGCGCGATCGGTTTGGTATTGTGCAGCGCTTAGAGTTCTATACTCCAGAGGAAATATCGGGAATTTTGGCAAGAACTTCGCGACTCATGAAGATTCAAGTTGATGACGAAGCGCTGACGGAACTTGCGGCGCGCTCAAGGCTGACACCACGTATTGCCAATCGACTTATCAGGCGAATTCGTGATTATGCTGAAGTACACAATAATGGGGTGGTTGATAGTGATGTGCTCACAGCGGCTTTCGCTTTGTTGGAGGTTGATGAATTGGGCCTAGACAGTGCAGATCGTCGAATTTTGCAGACGCTTATTGATCACTATAATGGTGGACCAGCCGGGGTAGAGGCTCTAGCCGCCGCGCTCTCCGAAGAGCGTCAGACGATCGAAGACGTTGTGGAGCCCTACCTTATTCAGCAAGGACTTTTACGGCGCACCTCGCGTGGTCGAACGGTTAGCGAGAAAGGCTATCGGCACCTTGGTCTCATCCCGCCATCGGAAAGTTCTGCACCGCAAACTACCTTGGAGCTAGAAAAATAGCGTAAAATATGGCTATGCATCAACGAGATCACCGCTACCCCGGGCAAGACGAAAGTGAAGTTGTTCAGAGAGTAATTCACAAGCACGTTATGGCAGTTTTGCCGTATGTGAGTGTGGCGGTACTCTTGTTTGTTTTGGGCCTCGTTGCAATTTATTATGGCGCTGCCGGCGACCCTGGTATACCTGCGACAGATTTTGCTGGGTACACGACTACTGCCATGCCAATTCCTCTTATTCCTATTGGTCTAGGTGGAATATTGTTGGCTTGTTTTATGGCTACGGCATCAATTTATGTATGGTGGCAGAATAGGCTCTTTATTACTGATGAAAATATTGTCGATATGGATCAAGTTGGGTTGTTTCAGCGCACTATCGCAACGCTGCGACTTAGCCGCGTGCAAGACATTTCAGTGCAAGTGAAAGGGCCGATGCAAACTATCTTTCAGTATGGCACGGTAATCGTACAGACTGCAGGCGAGAAAGAACTGTTTCATTTTGACTATGTGCCAAATCCGTATGCGGTAAAGGCAATTATTGTTGAAACGTACGAAAAATTTGCTGAAACCAAGCCCGTTGAAGGTGATGGGCTGATTCGTAAAGCACCAGCAGAGCCAGATATGGATGGTGACAACAACTTTACGTTACCGAAGAAAAAAGCCTAAGTTTAGTTTGGTGCAAACGGATCTTCTTTACCGACATCTTGGGTGTTGGGTGTAGTTCCGGCTGGTGTGAGAGCATCGAGTGATTGAAGCGTTTTTTCGTTAAATCGCACCTGTTTAGCGGCACTCGATTCGGCCTGTTTTTTCTCTAGCGCTGTGGTGTCACCAGTGGTGTAGAGCAGGTTGGTGAGAAAGTACCCTGTATAGATAACAAAGCCACCGACGAGCAATACAAGTACAATGCCAATTGATTTCCCAAGCTTTTTACTGAGGGTTTTTACGGTATTTATATCGAGCTTCATACTTAAGTTCATCATTATCTCCTATGGTTTTAGGTACGCCACAAGCGACATGCTTACATCCAGCGTGTTGGGGTTGGTTTGAGTCTTATTTGCAGTAAGTGATGTGACAGAGTTGTAACGACTTAGTGTGTCGAGTCGATTTAGGAAAGCAATAATTTGCGGATAACTACCAGCTGCACGCAGTGACATGGGCAGAACGTAAAGATCTTGCTGAGCGGTGGCCTGATTTGTCTCGGCCTTGGTTGGCGTTGCGGCACCGGTAAATTGCACGCTAGCAATTATTACGCCGGTTTCTGCAGCAGCAGATTTAAGTTCGAGCAGTATTTCGGCTTGCTGCGAAGTGCGAGGGAGGGCACGATCAATCTCATCGGCACGAGATTTCGCAGTCTCGTAGCGCCTGGAAAGTTGGATGAGTTGATCAATTCGCTTTTGGTTATTGTCGAGCTCTAGTTTTTTCTCATTGACTGCTTCTTTTTGTGTGATTAGCTGGTTGCGTCCCCAAGCAAAGCCGCTTGCTCCAACGACAGTTAGGATTGCCAAAACTGCACATAAGAAAAAGAAGAACAGCTTAGCTTTCATTTGAGGGCTCCCGGTTCGAGGCCAACTACAAAAGTTACGCGGTTTGTAGCTTTGCCAGAGTATGGATCTGTGGCTGGCTCAAGCACCTGTATGGCGGCTGAGCTAAATCTTGGAGAGGCTTCGAGTGCATTTTTAAAGCTAGCGGCTGCTTGATCGGTTGTGGCATAGGCTGTGAGGGTCATAGTTTTACCGGCAGCATCCACAGCAAAGCTGGTTACGTAAGCATCAGGCGGGGTTGCCTCTGCAAGGGCTTCGAGTAGTACCGGGTACCGGGTGCGATTTGTTTGAATTTTTTCTATGGTGGCGAGTCGGTCGGCTAGGGCTTTGGCTTGATCCTCGATTTCCCCGTACGATTTCGATTTAACACCCTCTTGATTGATGTCTTGCGCAAGCCGATCCTCTTCTTTGTTTAATATAAGCCAGGTTGCATAAAATGCTCCGGCTGTAACAATAATCAAAATAGTCACACCGATGATTGCATTCAGTAGTGTTCGATTGTATTGAGAATAGCGTCGCTGCTCTTTAATCTCTGGCGGGAGTAAGTTAATCATGAAATAAACCCTCGCAGAGCCAGGCCAAAGGCCGTAGTAAAACCAGATGTAACATCTTGAGGTAATGGTGAGGCGAGTTTTACTTTATGGTGATCCCATGCGGATGTGATATCTACAGGTAGCTGAGTTTTTTGCGCCAATAACTCAGCAAAGCCTGGCATATGTGATGCACCACCGGTGAGTAAGAGTTGCTCAACTTGCCGATGATGCTCGTCGGCTGTGCGTTCTTGATGATATTTTACGAGCTTTTGAATTTCGGTGGTGAGTTGAGTAATTGCCGAGCTTAATGCGGCATCAACTTTTTCTTTAAGTCCCGACTCAGCCACGCCAAACTTGGCTTTTATCTCATTCGCATGTTCTTCTGAAACTTTTAGGCGAGTTGCTAAAATCTTGGTTACTTGATCGCCACCAAAAGGAGTGGTAGTCGATACTTTAATAGTATCGGTAACGATGGCCATATCTGTTGCGGTAGAGCCGACATCTAGAACAAGCACGGTTTTATTGAGCTCGCTGGCTGGATGTAGGGCGCGAATGTTGGCAGCTAAAGTTGTTTCGAAGCTATGTGGCGTAAGTTTGAGAAATTCTAAAAGTTTCATGTAGCTATCAATAATTGCGCGCGGAGCAGCAACTAGAAAAATCTCATATTCTTTCACGGCGCCAGAAGCGTCTTTTTTTTCTTCAATAATTTCAAAGTCCATATAAAGATCGCTCATCGGCATAGGGATGTACTGCTGAGATTCCCATTGCACTGCCTCGGCAATTTTCTCTCGCTTCATGGCTGGCAGTGTAATTGACCGGGTAAATAAATGGGCTTGTGGCAAGCCAACCGCAACTGCCTTAGCGCGGATATGGCCGACTGAAGGGGATTTGAGTCCAGCTCTAATCATTTCGGCTAGATGCTCCGGTTCGGCAATGACTCCCTCAATGATGGTGTCGGGTTGCAGTGGGGCCGAACCCATACCAATAAGTCGGTAGCTGTGTCCGGTTTGTTTTAACTCCAAAAACTTGGCAGCGTGCTGGCCAATATCGAGGCCAAAGACGGCCCGGTTTTTGTAGATGACGGGGAGATACATGTGTGTAATAAGCTTATGTTGTACCTCTATTGTACAAGCATAAGCAGTAACCTAAAAGCCACTCGGTGAGTGGCTTTTAGTACGTGAGAAGAAAAAGCTTATTGCTTGTTCACTACTTCGTAGGTGTCTGTAGTGCCAGACTTTACGTCCTTGTCATTCTTGTTTTCAAGAGTAGCAGTAAGGGTAAAGCTGGTGTAAGGAGGTCCGGTGGCTGGCAGAGCAGTGTAGGTATAATCTGCGTTACTGCGTGGATCCTTTGGTACTTCCTTGAGGTAGCTTCCAGCAGTAAGGTCGGCCATGGCGGCTGGGTAGGCTTGGTTATCGTTGTAGTATTGCTCGAGACCACTCGAAATGGCATTCAAGTCTTCTTTTCGACGGACGTCACGAGCGCGAATTGGTCCGTTAATGAGGTTCGGGAGAACCAGTGCGATCAAAATACCAATGATCACGATAACGATGAGCAGTTCGAGCAGTGTGAAGCCCTTTTGCTTGCGGATTGCTAATTGCATGACGTAAGGATTATCCTCCGATTATTAATTCGATAATGATGGTTAAATTATATTGCGCTTATGTTTAGCGGTCAACTCGCTCCCAACAGGTTAGAAGCCGCTCGTCAACTGATACAGCGGACCAATTACGCTGACGATAATAAAACCAACCAAGCTACCCATCACAATCAGCATCATCGGCTCGATGATGGCCGAGAGATTTGCGACCAATGATTGCACTTCTTTGTCGTAAAAATCTGCAAGCTTCGTAAGGATTTTTTCGAGTTCACCAGTTTCTTCACCAATCGCGATCATCTCTGGCACAATCACCGGAAAGACTTTGCTCGACTTTAATGATTTCGCGATGCTGCCTCCATTTCGAACGGCGGTTGATGCGGCTTTGAGTTCATCTTGCATGATGATGTTTGAAAGGGAGTCGCTCACAACCTTAAGCGCATCCAAAACGGGGATACCTGCACCTAGGAGAGCTCCAAAGGTTCGCGCAAACCGGGCAATATTTATCTTGCGAATAACCATACCGAAGACAGGAATCTTGAGATATAGGCGGTGCAGGCCACGGCGAAGTTTTTGGTTCTTTTTAGCGACGCGCAGAAAAAAGAAAACTGCTGCGACGGCAACAATGCCAATGAGTATACCTTGGGAGCGCATGGTAGCAGATAGGTTAAGCAACAGTTGAGTGTTCCATGGTAGCTCGGTGTCGACGGCATCAAATACCACCTCAAGCTGAGGCACCACAACTGTCATAATGAAGATGAGTGCCGCCACCATCACTACAAAGATGAGACCAGGATAGACCATGGCGCCACGGACTTTACTGACTAACTCAGAGTCTTTCTCCATTTGATCGGCCAAACGATTTAAGACGTCATCTAAAATCCCGCCAATCTCACCGGCGTGAACCATTGAGATATAAACCGGGCTAAAAATCTTCGGGAATTTGGCAATGCTATCTGAGAGGGTTGAGCCAGATTCTACGTCATGCGCAATGGTCTCAAGCGCGGCCGCAAGCGTTTTATTGGAAGTCTGAGTTTTTAGAATCGAAAGAGATCGGGCGATTGGTATGCCGGCACCAATCATGGTGGCAAACTGGCGCGAAAATATCACACGCTCTTTCATCGATACGCGGCCGTGCGGCAGGAGGTTTTTTATTTTTTTACCAACACTCGAATCACTCGTAGCTTCAATCGAAACTGGCGTCATATCCTTTGCAAGCAGGGAGTCGACAACTTCTTTTTTTGAGCTTGCCTGTTGGGAGCCGCTAATTATCTGGCCGTTATGCGAGTGAGCTTGGTAGGTGTAGGTTTCCAAGTATCGACTCCTTATTCGCGAGTCACGCGTAGGACTTCTTCAATGGTGGTGAGACCCTGAAGTGCTTTTTCTAGGCCGTCTTCCTGCATAGTGGTCATGCCTTTTTCAACTGCTGTTTTTTGGATTTCGTTAGCTGTTGCTTTGGAGGTAATGAGTGTGCCGATTTCTGCGGATACATCAAGCACTTCGTAAATTCCCATACGGCCAGAGAAGCCGCTATTACCACATTGCTTGCAGCCCACGGCGCGGTATAGAACAAGCGTTTCGGCGCTTGTATTTGGCGTGCTAGCCGGTGGCATTTCATCGAGTGAATCAACTTCTTTTGTAGGCTTTTCCTCCGGTTTTTCGGCAATTTGCTGAATCTTCGCGGCGCCTGCTTCTGCGGGTTTGGGCGGGAGTGTCAGATTAGCTTCTTCTGGCGGCAAGCCAATTGAGCTGTCATCACCATCACCAGATGGGCGGTCGATAATATTTGGGTCTTGAGCGATGCGGTCTAAGATGCTGCGACGCTCTAAGTCCAGATTTTCTGGCACCGGGATAACTTTACGGTTTGGATCTTGTTTGCGAACCGGCGGGGCGGTATCGGCAATTGGCCTAGGTGCAGCAGGGGCTGGATTTGCTGTGGTCTCGGCTGGTTTTTCTGGAGCTGTTGGAGCAGCTGATTTAGCTTTAGGGCTTAGGTGGGCAAGAGTACGGTTTAAATTAAACGTTGACTCAATTTCATCGAGCAGGGCACCACTTGGGGTGTATGGGGTCTTACATTTCGGACAAAGTTTGCGCACCAAGCGCTGCGCAATCACGGTGTTGACAGTGGTGGCAATCAAGAAAGGCTCAATGTTCATGTCTAGAAGTCGTGGCAAAGTCGTGGCCGCGTTGTTGGTGTGCAGGGTAGAAAGTACGGTGTGGCCGGTGAGAGCTGCTTGCACGGCAAGGTTGGCAGTCTCGGCATCACGAATCTCACCAACCATAATTACGTTCGGATCTTGACGCAATAGTGCGCGCAGGCCGTTCGCGAACGTCATACCGGCCTGAGTATTCACTTGAGTCTGATTAACGCCCGGAATGCGGTATTCCACCGGATCTTCGATGGTAGAAATGTTCACGCTCGGAGTGTTCATGAGTGTTAGCACGCTATAAAGAGTAGTAGATTTACCAGCACCGGTTGGGCCAGTTACGAGGATCATGCCATCGGGCTGTTTCATACCGTCTTTGATAGACTTCAGCGCTTGTCCGGAAAAGCCGAGTTCTTCTAGGGTCGCAGCTTTCGTAGACTCGTTTAAGATACGCATTACCACTTTCTCGCCTTCCATCACGGGCAGGGTAGCGACACGAACGGCAACAGTTTTAGAGCCAATTGTCGCCTTAAAGCGTCCGTCTTGCGGAACTCGATGTTCGTCGATCTTCAGGTTTGAGAGGATCTTAATGCGACTCACAACCGCTGGCAAAATTTGGCGGGGGAGCGTCATCGATTCACGCAAAATCCCGTCGATGCGATAGCGAATCTGCACGATTGATTCGCGCGGTTCGATGTGTACATCCGAAGCGCCACTCTTCACGGCGTATTCCAGAATGATATTTACGGTCTTTGCAATCGGTGCGTCTTCAGAAATGTCTTCAGCAGTGACAGTTTCTTGCTTGGTAGTAGCTGGGCCCGTGGCGGCGCTTTCTCGAATTGCTTTATTTATCTCGTTATCCAGACCGGTACGATACTGGTCAAGCACTGTCAGCACATCGCTTTGGGTGGCGACGTATACCTGCAGGTTTCCACCTAGCTGCTTTTCAATTACATCTACTGCTTGTACATCTTCGGGGTCGGACATCGCCAGCTGCCAGGTGCCAGTTTTTGCATCTTGCCCAAACAATACAACCTGATATTTTTTGGCGATGCGTTCTGGTATGCGCGAAAGCACCTCGCGTGGAATTTTCACATTCGTAAGATCGATGTAGGGAAGGTTTAGGCTTTTGGCATACAGCGCCACCAGCTCGCGCTCACCAATAATGTGGCGATGGACCACTATTTGTTCAAGTGGCTGACCGGTTTGCGTGGCGGTAGTTTCAGCTTGCTGCAGCACCTCGGGCGTTACTTTGCCGCTCGAGGTAAGGAGCTGTTTGAGTGTTTCTGCAGAAATGCGCATATTCACCATTCATTTTAGCATAAGCAAGATGTATAAAAATCATCTGTTGGGCTGGGTTTTTCGAGAAATGCATTGCGCATACGCTTTACTTTCGGTTTTCGGCGGGTGTATGGTGGGGAACAGTTGAAAAAACAGGGGGAATAATGAAGCGTGTACTTTTAGGAATTTTGACAGCAGTATTTGCCTTGGCACCAACGGTCCAGGTCGCTCAGGCTGAGGTTGGTCAAAGCTCTGCCGACGTAGTAATTTATCAGGCATATTTTGGTTCTCCATCTGATGCGACTGACGAATTTGTAATTTTGCATAATGCCAGTCTTGCAGTCGTAGATATCAGTGGGCTCGTCGTTGAGTATAAGTCAGCTACAGGTAAAAATTGGTACGAGAAAGCTAAAGTGGCCGCCGGCACAGCAATTGCTAGTGGTGAAGATTACGTGCTTGCGACTAAGCGAGAACGTAACGGTGAACTTGATAGTGGATTTGCACAAAGTGGCGGTAACACTAGAATTATTTCTTCTGCAGGAGAAGTCATCGATGCTTTGGCTTGGGGCACAGGTGACGCAGCTGAAGGCGTCGCGGCTTCAGCGATGGTGGCAGGCCAGGCTCTTACACGCAAATCGGATGCATCTGGTCAACTGATTGATACGCAAAATAATGTGGCTGATTTTGAGGCGGTTAACATTGATATTGTGACTGAGGCTCCATCCAATCCCGATCCAACCAACCCAGCACCCGTACAGACTGGAGTAGACGCAACAGTAGAAATTACAGAATTATTTCCTGATCCGACTAGCCCAGCAAACGATAGCTCGGATGAGTTCATTGAGCTTTTTAACGCAGGGGCAGAAAGCGTACTTTTAAGTGGCTGGAAGCTGCGCGATGCCGCAGGTCATTCAGCTTCTCTTGATGGTGTGAGTTTGCAGTCAGGTCAATACTTGGCACTCATGTCTTCGCAGACAAAAATTTCTCTTAATAATTCTGGGGATACAGTTGCGCTTCTGAACCCAGCTGGCGAAATTGTGATGACTACACCGGATTATGGCGCTGCTGAGGAAGGTTTGACATATGGATCGAGCGCTGAAGGCTGGGGCTGGCTAGCAAACCCAACGCCCAATGCAGCAAACAGCTTACTCGCCAGTCAGGATGTTGTTGCGGCAGCAGCCACCAAGGCTAAGGCAAAGAAAACAACCGCGAAATCTACCAAGAAAAAGGCTAAATCTGCAAAAGCAAAGACACCGAAGCTTGCCAAGACTGCAGCTGCAAGCGCGGCGAATAATACTGCCGATATGATTGATTCGCAAGCAGAGTCAGTTCCGTGGACGTGGTTAGTGGCGGGATTGGGTGTTCTCGCGGTAGGATATGGAGTATATGAGTACAGACCAGAAATTACATCTTTCTTCGTCAGGCTACGAGCAAAGCTTAGCGCTCGGTCGTAAACTTGGCGCAATCTTGCAGCTTGGTGATGTGCTGGAGTTTGTTGGAGATCTTGGTGGTGGCAAAACCACGCTTATTAAAGGTATTGCCGCTGGGCTTGGTATAGAACAAACCGTAACCAGCCCGACGTATAACATTCAGCGATCGTACAGAATCCCTACCGGCGGTACGCTTGAGCATTACGATTTATATCGTTTGGGAGACGATGAAATTCTTTTAGAAGAAATGCGCGAGGTAATTGCAGCTGGTGACTCGATAATCTGTGTAGAGTGGGCAGATAACTTTCGTGAGCATCTTACAGAGGATAGGTTTGTGGTAGAAGTACATTTTATCGATGAAAACACTCGGCGCTATGAAGTGTGTGGTACCGGCGAGTCATCACAAAAAAGACTGGCAACAGCCAAACAAGAATTGGAGGCTCTAGAATGATACTGGCACTGAGAACCGATAAACCTTTGGCGGAACTGATTTTATTGGAGGACAGCAAAGAAGTTGCGAGATACGAATGGGAAGCTCATCGTACATTGGCCGCAACTTTGGTAAATAAAATCCAGACTTTCTTAGCAGAACATCATGCTTCTACCGAAAAACTTTCCGGAATCATAGTATTCTCTGGTAGTGGTTCCTTTACGGGTTTGCGCATTGGCGCGACAGTCGCAAATGCTCTAGCGTATTCAAACAATATCCCCGTTGCAGCGGGTGAAGGGGAAAATTGGCTACATGAGGGTGTGCAAAAACTTGCCCACGCCGAATCTGGCAAATATGTTGTCCCGACGTACGATCGCGAACCCAATATTACAAAACCAAAAAATTAGGTATTGCTAACTAACTTCTTAAGCTCGCCCCAGAAATCAATCGGACTTTCCCAGGTCATTGCTTCATACTTTTCTTCGTTATTCTGAAAATCTTCTACACTCACAAAAGCAAATTCGCTCACTTCATCGGTTTTTTGAATTTCTTCGGGTTTGATTTTGGCCTTGTAGACTATCCATAACACATGTCGGTCGTATTCTTTTGCACTAGATGGCGCGATAAGACATGGATACTCATCAATTTCGGCCGTACAGCCGAGTTCTTCTAGAAGTTCTCTTTTTAAAGTGTCGCCAGCGCTTTCGCCCCAATCCAAGCCGCCACCAGGCAAATCCCAGCCTAAGCCACGCTCATTTACTACAAGAATTTTACCTTCATCATTTGTTATGAGTGCTTTTACACTTACGCGATAATAAGCATTTGGGGTTTTTGGGCCTCTTTCCATATCTCATAGTATACCTCCTTAAGCTTGCACTCTGGCCCGAAAAGGCGAACAATAGTGATGTACAGTAAATCTGTTTTTTGATTATTTTTTGAAATACAACACATTATAATTTGACCAATTTTGCAGCCCCACCGACTGCTGATTGATGTAGAAATGAGGTGAATTATGGAACCAATTACACTTGGCGTTGCAATTGTTGCGCTGGCCGCTGGCGTGGGCGCAAAAACTGCCTACGATAAAACGCGCACCAAAGCTGCAGAAGGTGAAGCAAAAAAAGTAATCGATAACGCAAAAGCGAAAGCGAAGGAAATTACACTGGCTGCAAAAGAAGAATCGGTGAAAATTTCCGAGGAAGCCAAGGCTGATGAGAAGCGTCGTCGTGAAAAACTCGATGATGCCGAAAAGCGTGTTGCTAATCGAGAAGCAAATTTGGATGATAAATTTTCAGAGCTTGAGCGCAAGAGCGATAACTTGAAGGCGAGTGAGAAAGAGATTGACGCCATTAAGGATGAGCTTCGTGCGATTCGTAAAAAACAGGAAGAAAACCTGGAAAAAATTGCTAAACTCAAAAAAGCTGATGCCACCAAAAAGATCATGGAAATGACTGAAAAAGATATTAAGCATGATTTAGTGGAGTACATCGAAAAGCGTAAAAAAGAAGCTAAAGAAATGGCAGACCACAACGCTGCGGAAATTATGGTGGAAGCCATGGAGCGTATGGCGACTGAGGTTGCGACTGAGCGTGTGGTAACAACAGTGCCGCTCCCAAGTGATGACGTGAAAGGTCGCATTATTGGGAAAGAAGGCAGGAACATTCAGGCCTTAGAACGAGCAACGGGTGTAGATATTTTGGTAGATGAAACACCAGGTGTTGTCGTTGTTTCTGGTTTTGACCCGGTACGTCGTCAGGTTGCCCGTGTCGCGCTAGAGAAGCTTATTAAGGATGGACGCATTCATCCAGCGCGCATTGAAGAAGTTGTAAAGAAAGCTCAGAACGAGATTGAAGACGAAATTAAAAAAGCCGGCGAAGAGGCTGGTCGGGAGGCTGGCGTAGTTGGCTTGCCGCCGGAGGTAGTTCGTTTGATGGGCTCGATGAAGTTCCGCACCAGCTACTCGCAAAATGTCTTAAAGCACTCGATAGAGATGGCGCACCTTGCTGCCATGATTGCCGAGGAAGTTGGCGCAGATGTGCGTATCTCTCGCCGAGCGGCTTACCTTCACGATCTTGGTAAGGCAGTGACGCACGAGATGGAAGGTAAACATCACCACCTCACTCGTGTACTCTTAGAAAAATACGGTCTGGACGAACCGACTATTCACGCAGCCGAGGCGCATCACGATGATATCGAAGCTACTACCCCAGAAGCAGTAATTGTGCGAGCGGTTGATGCGCTTTCTGCTGGTCGTCCAGGTGCACGCGGCGATTCGGTTGAGAACTTTGCTAAGCGTATGAAAGATCTCGAAAACATTGCCAACACGTTTCCTGGCCTCCAGAAAACATATGCCATGTCAGCCGGTCGCGAAATTCGTGTATTCGTAAAACCGGCCGATGTAGATGATCTTTCGGCAATTAAGCTGGCGCGCGACATTGCCACAAAGATTGAAGCGACGTTGAAATATCCTGGAACGATTAAAGTAAATGTGATTCGTGAAACTCGCGCCGAGGAGTACGCAAAATAGTGGAGTTTTCACGCGTTAAGATCGTAACTTTTATACCAAGAGAAAACGCCGGTGAAGTCAGGCGCGCACTCGGCACCGCTGGAGCTGGTGTGCTTGGTGAATATTCTTTCTGTAGCTTTAGTGTTGTTGGAAAAGGTAGATTCTTGCCTTCCGATAAGGCGAGTCCGCATATAGGAGAGTCGGGAGTTGATGAGGTAGTGGAAGAGGAAAGAGTTGAGGTAGTGTGTGAAAAATCAAAGGCTACATTAGCAATTGCTGCAATGAAGAAAGCTCATCCATATGAAGAAGTAGCATTCGACATTTATCCCTTACTTGATGAGGAACAATTGGCTTGAAAGTTCTATTTATAGGAGATGTTGTTGCGCGTATTGGGCGTCGCACCGTGCAAAAACTCTTGCCGGATTTACGGCATGAGCTGGAACTTGATTTGGTAATAGCACAGTCGGAGAATATGACGACCGGTAACGGGCTTACCATCAAGGCCGTGCGGGAACTTATGGACGCTGGCATGGATGCTTTTACGGGCGGAAATCATAGCTTTAAAAAAGCTGTATTTTACCCATACTTTGAAGACCACTCTTTGCCGGTACTGCGACCCGCAAACTATCCAGACACAATGCCGGGTAGGGGTTCGTTAACGCTCGACACGCCTTATGGTAAATTTTTACTCATCTCCGTTGAAGGGAGTCGATATAATGCCGATCAATCCGACCAATCGCACCCGCTCAAAAAAGTTGATGAGATTCTGGCCGCTCATGCCGGCGAGCAGATTGCCGGATCGCTTATAGATTTGCATGGTGACTTAACGAGCGAAAAAGTTGCAGCTGGGCATTATTTTGATGGTCGAGTAAGCGCGGTGGTAGGAACACATACTCATGTTGCCACGGCGGATGCGCGCGTTTTACCCAAGGGCACTGCTCATATTTCTGATGTTGGTATGACCGGCCCAGACAATACTGTTTTGGGAGTGCAGAAAGAGGTGATAATTTACCGCTGGCTAGAAAATGCGCCACGTCGTCACGAAGTACCAACGTCGGGACCTGCGACTCTCAATGCTGTACTTATTGATATCGATACAAAAACCGGCCTTGCTCGATCGATTGAGCGAGTCGAGCGCCAAACTGATATTTAGTCGCATATTCCTAACGTAAGAGGTATAATGTGGGCTAATTATGGCTCCGTTACTCAAAAAGAAAAAAGCTCCTCCAGCTGTATGCCAAATAGGCGACAAAGATGTGATTGAAAAGATGCTGCGTAAGCCGCGTCAGCGTATGGAGATTTTCCGTAGTATTGATACGGCTGATCAGGGGCGAGTGTTGCTCTGTCAGGCTTCACGTGTGCAAAAATCTATCATGAATAATCTCCATACTCACGAGCTTATTCCAGTTCTCAATAGCGTTGATCCAGACCAGGCTACCGAGCTCATGCGACAACTTCCAGAAGCTCGCGCCAAACGCCTCACGAACCAGCTCTCACAACAATTGCGGGAAAAAGTGGAGTTTCTGCTGCGCTTCCACCCGAAAACCGCTGCCGGTATGATGGATGTTGATTACATTTTAGTTCACCAGGACCAGACTTTTGGTGATGTCGCGAAGCTGATTGAAAAACATGATCTTGAAACTGGTCGACCGCCAATTATTTTGGTCATGGATCAGGCTTCGAAGTTGCTGGGCGAATTGCCGGTATATATTTTGGCCCTCAAGCCAGCCAGTACAAAAATAGGAAACAACACTCGCCATCTCCCATCGCTTATTTATAACTCTGATGAACGGGCGGTAGTTACAACCTTTTTAAAGCATCCACACCGTAAGGTTGTCGTGATGGATGAAGATAAAAGTATACTAGGCATAATTCACTCGGATGATATCCTGGCTATCCTCGATAAGCGAACCACGCGCGACCTCTTTCGTTTTGCCGGTGTGTCGAATGAAGAAGATGCACTTGATGGCCCAATCGAAAAGTTTAAGCACCGTTGGTTATGGCTAGCAATTAACTTAGGCACAGCTTTTCTTGCTGCATCTGTGGTTGGAATGTTCGAGGATACAATCGCGGCAATTACGCTTTTGGCGGTATATATGCCGATTGTGGCAGGAATGGGTGGTAACGCCGGAACTCAAACTATGGCAGTTGCCGTGCGCGGCATCGTCTTAAAAGAAATCGACTTAGCTTCGGGCTGGAAGTTTATTGGCAATGAGGTTTTAGCTGGCGCAATGAATGGTGCAGTGAATGGTTTAATCGTGGGAGTGGTGGCACTTATATTTAATCATTCGCCAATGCTCGGTCTGGTGCTTGCTGTCGCTATGGTGGCAAACTTAGTTATTGCTGGACTGTTTGGTGCGCTCATTCCGCTCATCATGAAAGCACTCGGTAAAGATCCGGCAACATCTGCCACAATCTTTATAACTACCTGTACTGACGTTGGTGGGTTTTTCGTATTTCTCTCGCTCGCTAAGATGCTACTTGCTCCCGGCTCGTAGCGTTTCCTATATACTAGGAGTATGAATATGCGTCCAGAAACAGTTTTTATTACCGGTGCGAGCTCCGGCATTGGTCTTGAGTTGGCGCATGTGTTTGCGCGTGATGGCTATAATGTTGTTGGTCTTGCGCAAAATGAGAGCCAATTACGTGACGCAATGCTGGGGATTGAGCATGAATATGGTGTAAAAACTTGGAGCATCGTACAGGATTTAACCGCCAGAAATGCCGTAGAGAAAATCGATACCTTTTTGCACAAAGAAAAAATTCATGTAGATGTGGCTATAAATAACGCGGGCTTTGGGGTGTTTGGTGAATTTATAGAAACTCAATGGGAAGATGAGCGCGAGCTTTTAGAGCTAAATGTCGTGAGTCTCACCGGGCTTACAAAATATTTTGCGAAAGCTATGGCTAAGCGCGGTGAGGGAAAGATCCTGAACGTAGCCTCTATTGCTAGCTTTTTTCCAGGGGTCTTTATGGATACCTACTATGCCTCGAAGGCATACGTGCTAAGTTTTTCGTTGGCAGTGGCAGAGGAACTTCGCCCAAAAGGTGTGCAGGTTTCGGTATTGTGCCCCGGCCCGACACGTTCTAATTTTGAAACCCGCGCGCATGCAACTCGTAGTAAGCTTTTTGGTCGAGCTGCCGATGCGCGCAAAGTTGCAGAGATTGCGGCTAGCGGTTTGCGCAAGGAAAAATTAATCATTATTCCTGGTGCGCGCAATAAGTTAAATGTTTTTTTAAGTCGGTTTGTGCCGCGTAAGTGGCTCGCTCCATTAGTTCGTCGAGCTAATTAAAAGACCCGCAGGGGTTAGCTGCGGGGTTGGGTCACGCAAAGATGCCCGGGTAGTGCTCGCGAGCTTCTTCGCGCTCTGGGAACTTGGAATACCACGAGCGTTCGCAGCCGGCATTCACGAGCTTGGCGTTGTTCGTGGGGTCGCCTGAAGCGGCCACGATTGGACCGGTGAAGTGAGCTTCTTCAGCGAGGTATCGCACGAGCGCAATCGAATCGTCGAGTGGGGCACGAACGCGCCCATCGATGATGATCAGCGCGATGGTGTCGCGATACTTTTCGAAGTGCTCCTTGCCCTCTTCAAGGGTTGAGGCATGGAGCACGCTGACTCCCGGCTTGACGATGTCTCGATAGAAGTTGGGCCAGGCGCGTTCGTCATCGATCACCAAGATGGTTGCCATTATGCAAGCCTCCGGAGAGAGGCAGCATCGCGCAGCCGCTCGATAACCTCTTCGCGATCGCGCGCGTTGTAGGTTACTTCGATGCGGTAATAGGCGATGTCTTCATCAGAGACGTAGGTGATGTTGATCTCGCCACCTCGGATCTCGAGTTCGACTCGCGGCGTGGAGCTGACTTGGGAGCAGATGTAGCTCAGTGGTTCGAGGTTGCAGCTCACTTCATCCCATTCGAGGGAATCGAGTCTGCGCTGCCAGCAGGTGATGAGTACTTGCATGGATCTGCTTTCTTTAGAAAGGTGCGAAATAGAATGTTATTTTAGTATAAAATAAGTAAAAAGTCAATAAAAAAGACTCCACTGAAGTAGTCGTTTTTTAATAATTGCTATGGGGTGAGTGATGGGTCTCGAACCCACGACCTCCGGGACCACAACCCGGCGCTCTAACCAACTGAGCTACACCCACCATGGCGCCCCGAGTAGGATTCGAACCTACGACCTTGAGCTTAGAAGTCTCCTGCTCTATCCAGCTGAGCTATCGGGGC
>CAZOVH010000004.1:0-39174 GCA_964583675.1 uncultured Candidatus Saccharibacteria bacterium | reverse complement strand
ACCTACGACCTTGAGCTTAGAAGTCTCCTGCTCTATCCAGCTGAGCTATCGGGGCATGATTTTTGCATATAGAACGTATTATACGCTCAGCAACCTCTGGATAGAGCAGACAACATAATGCTCGCTTACGCTCGACATCCAGCTGAGCTATCGGGGCTCGTCGCGGTTATGTAGGGGAATAAAGTCTTCATATGGAGCGGGTAGCGGGAATCAAACCCGCATCGCCTGCTTGGAAGGCAGGAATAATAGTCGTTATACCATACCCGCGCACCAAATTTTCTGAAGACCGGATTATTTTACCATTCTATCTGGTATTTTCCAAGTAGTTGGCGCTAAAAGGTTGGGTGCTGTAGTCTAGAAATATAAGGGAGTATGTATGGTGTTTGCACTCGCTGAAGTTTCAAATTCTGGGGCGGCATTTTTATTTATATTGCTAGCTTTGGTGCTGGGCCTGATTTTTGCTGGGCTCGCATTATTTTTGTTCATCTTATGGATCTTAATGTTGATCGATGCTCTTACGCGTAAAGACTGGCAGAGTGATGACGAGCGGATGATGTGGACAATTGTTTTGATACTGAGTCTATTTGTAGGGTTGTGGGGGATTGCTGCAGTTGTGTATTACTACGTCATTAAGCGCCCGCGCGTACAGCCGGAAGCAAAAATTACAGAAGCTGAAGTGGTTGCCACTGTTCCCAAGAAGAAAACATCCAAAAAATCTTCAGCCAAGAAAGCTAAAACGAAGAAATAGATTAGTTTGCGTATGTACCGACTACTGGCAGACTAGAAAGCACGCTTGTGCCGTGTGGCGAGCTGCCAATTGATGAAGATTCATCCTGGCCGCATTGAGCTTGGCCGTTAGACGGGGTATGAGATCCATTTACCCATTCTTTTTCACCAGTCACGTCATAGACTTTTCCGTTCACTGCCACCCAACAATCGGCACCATTTTTACCATTGTTTTTTGCAAGTTCGGCCTTGCTAATAGTACTGCCAGTTGTAGATGGGGAACTGCTGGTTAGTGGTGAGTTACTGGCTTCAGCCTGTATAGATTCCTCGGTTGTTGTGCTTGTTGTTGTGGAATTGTTTGAGACGGTATAAATGCCGAAGATGAGCCCACCGACGACCATCACACCGAGAATTGCGAGAAGAAGTTTGTTATTCATATGGCTACACTATACCGTACTTGTTGAAGTTTGGCTTAAAATTACTGCCAAATTGGGATGATATTACGAATATTAGTAAAGGCCTGTGAGAGTTCAAGGCCGTAAGCTGCTGAGGCAAAGAGTATGAAGCCAGCAATGGCGAGGAGTAAGAGCGAGATCTGCACTTTCCATTTGGCACGGTCGAGACAAAAACCAATTGCCAGAATGGAAAAGCAGAGTGGAATGAAATAGTGATAGAGAAACATGACGCGCGAAATAAGCGCAAATGGCAGCCAGGTCATGAAAAAACCGAGAACGATAAAGAGGGCAACTGGCATTTTTTTAGACGGTATTTTTTTAGTAAAGAGATCTACGAGCATCCAAATAATTGCCGCTGCACCACTCCACCAAACAATTGGGTTTCCAACCAGCCAAATTTGTGCATTTCCTTGCACCCAGTAAGATATTGGCTTTATCATCACTGGCCAGCCGTACCACTTACTGCCGTAAGGGTGCCCTGCGGTAAGGCGGGCGTTAGCGGCGTACATTTCGTGATTGAGTTCGATAATTTTTTCAGGCAATGAAAGGGTTGTTGAACCGGCTGCAGCGTTTGGATTTCCTTCAAGACTGCTTTGATACGCCTGCGACATGAATGCATCGCCATCACCGGTCTTGGTGAGTAGAGAAACGTGAATTGCAAAAAAAGCTATATATAGCGTGGCGGCAACTGATGCGTAGACTGCGAAAATTTTAAACATGCGTTTAAAGCTAGCGTGGTGCAAGAATTCGTATAGGATTGGCAACAAAATAAATGGTAGGGCAATCCACTTAACGCTCATTGCCATGCCAGTCAGGGCAGCGGCGAGTATCAGTATCCATAATTGTTTTGATCGTCGCCACACCAAGTAGAGCCAGAACGAGCTAAAACTAAAGAGCAGGAGTAGGCTATCAATTAAAATAAAGCGGCTTTGCACTAAGAGTGCTGTGTCTAAAACCGCTAACATGCCAACTAGGAATGCCGTGCGGGTCTTGAGTCCAAACTCCCGGGCGATACTGAATAGCACCAAGGGTAAAAGCGCGCCTGCCAGTGAGGGCAGAAAGCGAAGATATAGGTAACCGCTGTCGGTAAAGGTGGTGCCAATTGCCGCAAACGATGATGTTGGATTGTAGCCCATGAGTTTTGCGAAAGTTGCAATCAGGAGCTTAGCAAAAGGCGGGTGAATGTCAAAGTAATAAGCACCGGAAAAATACGCACCAACGAATTTACCAAAATACACCTCATCAAACACCGCTTGATTAGGGTAGCCAAACATAAAAAAGCGCGATACAAAACCAAGTATCAGTAAAGAAACAATGGCGCAGCTCACTTGATGTTTGGCTATCCAGGTCGTGATGAGGCTGAGGCGAGAGGTGGGTTTTTTCATCCTGCTATTTTCTCAGGGCTTGGGCAAACATAGCAAGTGCTACTTCTTTGGCTTGTGCGTGATCAACAATTGGCTCGGGGTAATTGGCTCGGGTCGCTTTTGGATCATGAATAATCTTTGCCTCGGTGCGAGCGAGTTCTGGCACCCAGTTTTTGATAAATGCTGTATTGCTGTCGAATTTTGCTTGTTGTAGCCACGGATTAAATACACGAAAATACGGCGCAGCGTCAGCCCCGGTTCCGGCGGCCCACTGCCAGTTTCCGTTGTTGATAGCTTTATCGTAATCTACGAGTTTCTGGGCAAAATATTTCTCGCCCTCACGCCAGTTAATATGTAAGTCTTTCACTAGGAAGCTTGCTACAATCAGGCGCAAGCGGTTGTGCATGGCTCCAGTCTCGTTGAGGCAACGCATGGCTGCATCAACAATCGGAAAGCCGGTCTTTCCTTGCTGCCAGGCGCGTAGAAAATCGTTGTCGTTTTGCCAATGTAGTACATCGTATTCGCGTTTGTAGTTGTGTTGCCAGACATGTGGAAAATGAAAGGCAATACTGCCAAAGAATTCTCGCCACCACAGTTGGCGAATTAGCGGATGGTGCGGACTAAGCCGCGTAGAAATGGCCGTGTGTGCTTCTCGTACACTCACGGTGCCCCAGTGCAGATGGGTAGAGAGGTGAGTGGTACGATTAAGATACGGAAAGTCTCGTTCGTGCTCATAGCTCTCATAATCGGTCAGATTTTTTAAGATTTTCTGCGCCTCAACTCGGCCGCCAGCCTGGGTTTTGCGAGAATTTTTATCTGCTTCCGGCATCTTTGTGGACTTAATTTTTGCGAAAGTCAGTTCTTCTGGAGTGTGCTGTGCTGGAATATCCAGCAGGCTAGCATGCTTAAAAAAAGGGGTAAAAACAGTGTAGGGTTCGCCATTCGCCTTAATGGTTTTTTCAAAAGGCAGGAGCCAGTGATTTTCTACAAGTTCTAGTTCGATGTTTTCTTTTGCGCAAATTTGAGCGGCAATTTGTTCGCGTTTTTTAGCGTACGGCGTAACATCTCGAGCCATGCGGACTATCAAAGGTTTATGCTGCAAAATAAGCGAAGTGAGTGCCGAAGCAAAAGTGCCGTGAGCAATGGCGAGATGGGTATGGTGTTTTTCAAGTGCTTTATCGAGATCGATGAGCGAATCTACCATGAATGACTGCACGAACTCGTTTTTGTGGGCATGCGTAAGATCTGAATCTACGATGTATGCCGGCACTATTGTTTCGTCTGGATTAAGTAAGGCATTATCTTCTAGTCGAAGATCTCGCGTAAATAGCGCTAGCACGGTCATAGCTCTATCCTAGCAGAATTCTCTTGACCAGGTGCGCTTGCACGGCGTACACTTATGCCAACCTTGTACCTTCCTTTGAAAGGGGAACGAGATGAGCGATGACGTGATTTTCAAGCAGGAAGCTCGAGATGGCACACTGCGGTGTGTCGCCGACGCCCTGGAGACTCTGTGGGGTGAGCGCCCGGATGCGTTGGTTGCGGGTGTCCGCCACAGCAGCGCGGGTTGCGCCATCGCCAACACCTTCGCCACGCTGATGCCTCATCCAGTACTGGTGTACAAGGACAGTCTGCTCATCGCGAGTCGCAGTGATGCAGACTCCTTGGTTGCAGTCTGGCACACCAGGGTCGTCCTCATGGATGATGATTCCGAGGATGCCGCCAATGAAGCAGTCGGGGAGACCTTTGGTGAGATGTCCGTCTACCAGGTGGGTCTGCCGCAGTGCATGCAGGACTTCATCGAGTGCTTCGATCAGGGTCTATATCCGGATCTCATCGCCGACTCGCTCGACGAACAGGAGGAGTTCGTACCTTCTCTCGGCGGCTCTGGCGACGGAGGCACCGGCGGCATCAACGCTGAACATGGTGGCTCTGAGGCATCGCCGGTCATGGCTGGTGGCTCTGAGTGCGGTGGCGGAGCCTAATCCGCTTTAGTAATCCGCGCAGCAACGATGCTGCGCTTTTTTATTTATCTTTTTTAGTACTGAGGGTTTTTGGCATGCCTGGTTGTTTTGAGAAGTGGAAAATGTAGAGAATTTCCAAGAGGCCAAGCGTGTTTACAAAAAGGAAAATCACAAACCACACTTTATCGTTAGAGCGGGCAGATTTCCATAGCGCGACGGCCTTCCAAAACAGTGACCAGAAATATATGATGGCAATCCAGAGTAAGTTTTGCTCTATGAATGTGCCAATTGATTGATTAAAAACGTTTTGATCCATGGCTTTAAGTATATACCTCTCTAAACTAAAAAGCTCGACCGATGCCGAACATTGAATGGTCGGGGTGAGAGGACTCGAACCTCCGGCCTCCTGGTCCCAAACCAGGCGCGCTAGCCAACTGCGCCACACCCCGTAAAACTGCCATATTCTATCAGATATGGCAGGCTAATTCAATCGTTGCTCGGCTTACTGGTAAATTCCTGGAACTTCTGGCGGAACTCAGGCTGAGCTTGCAAAAGTTGAGCTTCTTCTACGCACCATTCGGAATATTCATTCTCTACCTCAATGTCGGCGAGGAATTGTTGCCACGAAATCCACCTTATTTTAGCAACTTCTTCTGGGTTTGGGTTTGCTTCAACATCGGCAAATATCACGAAGACGGGACAAAATTCGTGTTCTACTACACCCAGGTGCTCGTACCGATAGAGGTAGTCCGGAAGCATCATAAGAATTTTCTCGACGGCGATATCTAAGCCAAGTTCAAATTTTAGACGGCGTTGTACTGCTGCGTTGTAGCTTTCACCTCGTTGCGGGTGGCCACAGGCGGAGTTACTCCATACGCCTGGCCAAGTTTTTTTGTGGTGGGCGCGTTGTTGTAAGAGAAGCTCACCGCGGCTATTGAATAAAAACGATGAGAAAGCGCGGTGTAACGGTGTGTCAGCGGTGTGAACGGTGGCTTTTTCGGCTAAGCCAAGGTCTTCATCTTGCTTACTAAAACGACATGTTCGATCTTTTCTAGATGCTCGTCAGTTCTTGGCATCTATATCACGCACTCGTAAATCGATAATTTCGCGAATTAAGGATTCTGGTAGGGGCTTTTCGAGGGTAAACTGAATTGTTCCTTTGGCGGTTTTGAAATCTTTCAGTTTGGCAGCGAGTTCTTCGGTAGGGCCAGAAGTAGGGAAGAGGCTCATGTGATCCTTAAAGGCTGCAAAGTGCAGAAGGTTTTTGCCTTTGTAGGTCATGGTAGGCATTCCGTATGAAATTTTTTCTTCGGCAGTTGGCACAGTTTTTTTAGTAATCTTGCGAATTCGCTCAAGTTCGGCACGCTGTTTTGAGTCAATATTATCTAAATATGTATCAATGGTTGTCATGCCCGCATTATATCAGTAAATCAATGAGTTCGAGATGAACATCAAGCGAGTTGTTCTCGTGAATATTCTCTGCTTTACGCACCTCTTGTTTAATAGGAAGTAAGAACGACTTGGTTTTTGCATCTGGGAAGATTGATGTTTTCCAGGTGCTGCTGCCTACACTAACTTTTACTCGAACAGAACCAAAACCTCGGGTTGAAGTACCAACGATTTCACGAATTTCGGCCGCTACCTCATTTGGAAGAGTAACAAAGTGCCAAGCTGCATGACCAGGATATCGCCAAACTTTTGTCGAGAAAGAGAATGACGGATTCATCTTATAAACGGTCGAGTTGACCCTTTTTCTTGACGATGTTTTTGTAGTCGTATTGAATCTTTATTGATTCTGCGAGCCATTTTTTAACGATCGATTCATCAATTTCTGAAGTCTCAGTGTAGAGCTTGCCAGCAGCCTTAAATTTGAGCGAACCTACCACTTCAAGCCCGGGGTTTTTAAATGATTGACCACTCCAGAACATCAGCATGACGCCTTTTTTGCGCACATCGTAGCCAACAATTGGGTTCTCTGCTAGAAACCAAGCTGGGTTAGCATGGAAGAGTTTGTTTGTGGAGTCCGGAAGTGATGCCTCGATAAGACGGGCAAGTTGCGCGCAAATTTTTTTATTCACATCAGCTTGAGATTTATTGTATGCTTGGATTTCGTTTGCAATCATGCATGACTCCTCTTTTGCCTTTATCTTATGCGTCTACAAATAAAAAAGCCACCGTGTAATGCGGTGGCGTGTGCCCGTTCAGCTTCGTGGCTTGAGCTTGTCGAGCGCATCTCGAGCGCGCTGCGGCATCGTGAATCGGCTTGGGCGTGTGTCCGTCATCACACTGTTCGACGGCGAGCGTGAGCTGCTCGAGTGCCGAGATGAGATCGGGGTTCGGCTGGAGTTTTACCGGTTTTCTTTTCGATATTATCTAAATACGCTTGAAACGACATGTGTGCTATTCCTTTCCAAGTTTGTGAAAAATAACATACGCGAATTTATGCACGATTGTAACACTTAGTACTACCAGTAGTATGCCAAAGAAGCCGTTGACTGCAATGTAGCTACCAAAAACCAAATCGAGCGCCCAGATAAAAACGAATTTTGAGAGGAACATAATGAGCCAAACTGAGAAGAACAGCAGCACTTTGTAGATTGTGCCTTCACGGTTTTTGAGCTGTGCGATGATGGTGCTTTTGAGCCTGAATGCAAAATAGGTAAGTATTTCTAGGACAATTGAGGCATAAATGATGGTTGAAAAGCTTTTTGCCGAGACGATGGATGTATAGTCATTAAACAGCCCAAGCACTGCAACGTAGATGAGTGTGCCGATAAAGAGTTCTTGGTACGCGAGCTGGGCAGACGTAAATGGTCTGGGTCTCATTTAGGGTTAGGGGGCTCGAGTGCCATTCGGCTGGATAACCCACCAGAGACCACCATGAGTTTTAATATTATGGCACTCTACTTCGCCCGGCTTCTCATTGGCATAAAAGTACAGAGGATGCCCATTGTAAGTAACTTGGGTGGTGCCGTCGGTGCGCTTTGTGGTTCCTAGGAGTTTGGCATCAACATCGCCAGAGGCAACGGGTGTACCGTCCGTAAGTACTGGAGGCCAGGCTTTAGCACAGCTTCCATAGCACTCTGCCGTTGATGATTCCTCGAGCTCCCAAATGTAGATTGCCTGTCCTCTGCTGTCGAATAACATTGGTCCGTACTCGCTCGTGCCGGTTTTGATTACCGTCCCTGTAGCTGGTGCTTGAGGGGTCGATTCTTGAGTTTCAACTTGTTGTGTTGGGCTTGCTTCAGGGGTGATTGTGGGCGCACTGGTTTTAGTATTAGTTTGAAAAACAAAATACACTGCACCCAAAAGTGCAGCAGCTGCTACGAGGCCGATAACCCAGCTTAATGTACGGTTCTTTGCGCTGCTTGTTTTCATGCTTTGATCATAACAAAAAGACGCTCTCGCGTCTTTAAAATAGAAACTTTCCTGGAGGGCCAGGAGGGACTCGAACCCTCGACACCCTGCTTAAGAGGCAGGTGCTCTAACCAACTGAGCTACTGGCCCACAAAATGTAGTGGAAAACTCAGATATTCTACTATATATAACCATAAAATTCAAGGTATCTCCAGATAAAAATATTGTTTTTCTAAAAAACTGAGACTATGCTTAAGGCATAAACATTTAAGGAGTTTTTAGTCATGTATGATTATCCAACTACCACTACCACTGCGGTGTATGACCCTGTGACCAGTATTTTCTGGCTTGCGTTTGTTGTATTGCTTGTTGTTGCGCTGTGGAAAGTATTCACTAAAGCGGGTAAGCCAGGTTGGGCATCTATTGTGCCGATCTACAATACCTACATTCTCTTAAAGATTGCCGGTCGCCCAGGTTGGTGGCTGCTTCTCTTGCTTATTCCATTTGTAAACATCGTGGTATACCTGATCGTTTCAATCGATGTAGCAAAAGCCTTCGGCAAGAGTAGTGCCTTTGGTGTTATCGGCCTCTTCTTCTTTAGCGCAATCGGGTATTTGATGCTCGGCTTCGGTAAAGCAACATATCAGGGTGGATCTGCACCAGCCGCTCCTGCTGCTGAATAGCTTTCTTCAGTAGTATTAAAAAAGACGAGTGTTAAAACTCGTCTTTTTTAATGGCGCGCCCTGAGGGATTCGAACCCCCGACCTTGTGGTCCGAAGCCACACGCTCTATCCAGCTGAGCTAAGGGCGCTTGCTAGGTGGTTATTATACCTGAACAGTCTGACTAAATCGAGAGGAACTAAAAAACCAAGTGTGCTGCTGCCACAACTTGGTTTTTGGTGCTGCTAGTTTTAGCAGTGCTACTGCTGAGGACTATTATAGACTGAAATGACACCGATGCAATAGTTATGCTTGTCATAATTTACAGATTGTAGCAAAATATCATCTACGGCTTGCCGTACTTTGTACCTACAGCGGAAGGGAAATCATGCCACGACGAGATGGTAACAGGAGCGGAGTGCGACGACGCAGTGGGCGCAATCATGCCCCGATGAACTCGGGTCGTAAGGGGAGGCAGCATTCCCCGAAGTACATCCGACGCAAGCGCGCAGAAGATGAGCGCAATGCGAACATCAAGGCTTCGAAGCGGATGGAGCGGGCAACCAGGCAGCGGGAGGCCGCCAACTCCACTCTTACCGGTAGGGCACTGGCTCCCGACGTGCCGCCGGGTCGCCGCATCTACCTTCAACTGTGAGCATCTTCAATCCTCGGACTACTGTAGTAGCCGAGGTGTTTTTTTGCGATTTTTACTGATACCAACCATAATAGGGGCATGACGATTGTAACGCCAAGAAGGCCAAGTGGATTTCCAGAGTATACGCCCGCTCAACAGCTTGCGTTTAATGGTTTGCTTGCAAAAATTAGGACTAGTTACGAGTTGGCTGGTTTTACACCCATAGAAACTCCAGCCTTGGAACTGGCGGATGTGCTTTTGGCAAAAGGTGGCGGCGAAACCGAGAAAGAAGTCTTTCGGTTTGGTAAGGGCTCGAAGGATTATGTGATGCACTACGACCTGACGGTGCCATTAGCGCGCTATGTTGCTGAACGGCAAAACGATTTAGTGTTTCCGTTTCGGCGCTCGCAAATACAGAAAGTATGGCGAGCCGAACGAGCTCAAAAAGGTCGTGCCCGAGAGTTCTACCAATGTGACGCCGATGTTGTGGGCGAAACGGATGTGGCGGTAGATGGTGAATTAATCGCTCTGGCTGCAACCACCATGCGTAATCTGGAAATTGGTAAGTTTACCGTGCGAGTAAATAATCGCAAAGTCCTGACCGGCATGTATGAGGCTCTGGGCATTGCGGAAAAATCAGTCGAGTTGATGCGCATTATCGATAAGCTCGAAAAAATTGGCGAAACCGAAGTGCGTAAGCTTTTGGCTGCCGAGGGCCTGGATACTGAAGCAGTTGATACGCTCATAAAAACTTCTAACTTGCATGGCGCACCAGATTCGGTATTAGCGGACTTACGCAGTTTGCAGTTGGCGAACGATACGTTTGTAGCCGGGGTTGAAGAGTTGGAGCGAGCCATAAACGCAGCAATAGCTATGGGCGCGCGGCAGGGCGAAATAATTATTGACTGCGCAATTGCGCGCGGCCTCGATTACTACACTGCTACGGTGTTTGAGACGATACTTATTGATATTCCGGAACTAGGGAGTGTCTGCTCGGGCGGTAGGTTTGATAACTTGGCGCAGTATTACACTCGCCGATCACTGCCTGGTGTGGGGATTTCAATAGGGCTTACACGTTTGTTTGATGGCTTGTGGGATGCTGGGCATTTTGAGGGTGCGCGAGCTACGACTACACAGGTGGTTGTGTGGGCTGGGCCAGATGATGCTTGGAGTGCGGCTGGCGCTCTGGCTACAGATTTACGGGCGGCCGGAGTGGCTTGCGAAGTTTCGCTTTCTGACACGAAGCTCGCGAAAATTTTGTCACGTGCCTCTAAGCTTGGTGTGGCGGCTGTGGTAATTATAGGCGAGGATGAGCTGGAGCATGACGCCGCTAGTATCAAGGTTCTTGCAACCGAACAGCAAGAGCGGGTGAGTCTCGCAGATGTGGTGAAGTTTTTACGCAAAAACGCTCTTTAACCGTTCGTTTCACATACGCACTTCTGCTATAATTTAGAGATGACACTACCGAAAATTAGCCGAGCAGAATACTTGGCCATTGAACGGCGCATAGCTGTGTTGCGCAGTGAGGATGTACAAGCTACGCAGGAGCTTGCGGATGCTACCAATAATGGAGCCGAAGCCTGGCATGACAACGCGGCTTTTGATGCGGCGAAAGATAAAAAGAATATCGCCACACTTGGTTTGGCTCGGCTGGAAGCTCTCTATAAGCAGGCGAAAATTATAGAACCGCCAAAAGATCCAAAAAAAGTCGAGATTGGGACGTGTGTGAACTATATTGATGAAGAGACTGGCAAACAACATTCTATTTGTTTGGCTGGGGATGCAGCTTGGCTAATGAGTGAAGATTGGGCCAGCGTGCAGGCGCCACTTGGCAAAGCCCTACATAAAGCAAAGGTGGGGGATACGAAGGTATTTTCTTCTCCAGCTGGTGACAAGGAGCTTACAGTTAAGGCTATCTCGAATTTTATTATTGAATAATTGATTATAATATTGTAAAATATCTCACGTTCGTACCTCAATAGTGAAGGAGTGGGGCAATGCCTCGATCTCAGAGATTGCACTGCAAGTGGAGTGGTTGCACGGTGAAGTTCAGCGACGAAAAGAGTCGACGCAAGCACGAAGCGGAGCCGCATAGTCAGTGTGTGTGCAGTCGCCATACCACTACTGCTGGCATGAAGATACATCAGCGTTCGTGTTCGGTGTACCAGCTCGAGCGGGATATGCAGCTCTATGCATGTGCCGGCTGTTTGCAGGAAATCGTGGAGGGGATGCACTACATCCGCATTCCCGAGCTCCTGCTGCAGACTCGCATGCCGGCCGGCTCGCAGTTGCCGGCAAGCTCGGTCGAAGACCTTTCATTCTGTACGCCAACATGCCTTGTCGTCTGGCTTCAGAGTAATGAGTTGGTTCTCGATGTCTTCGAGGACCAGCATCATTGGCGCCTCTTACAGTACGAGGTGTTCGTCGATGGCGCGAGGATGTGGTACGCGATTGATGATGCGGCCGAAGCACTTTGCAGTACTTGGGCTCACGTGCGCCTAGGAGAGCAGGTCAAGCTGGCCGATGGCAGTGTCAGAATGCTCACTCCGCGCGAGCAGGAGAACGTGGCAAAGTTCGTGGCAACTTTGCAAGAAGCACGGAGGGCGTCATGAGTGACCTGCAAGAGATGGCGAAGGAACTCAAGCGGGCGATCGAATTGGGGGATCGTCCAGCGGTAGAGATGATTGCGGATGAGATGTTTCATGAGGCTCGGCTCCTACAGCTCGATGACATAGGCGAACGTTTCATAGAGGCCGTCCGCTCTGGCGACAACAGTTCGGCACTTGTGTATTCAGCTGCGCTGGGCAGGAGGGCAGGTGAGATCGATCTGGCTCGAGGTCAGGTCTTTGGACAGGCGTTTCTGGCGGGCGAGGGTTACATCGAGGCCGCGTATCCTCAATTTCAGAACTGACACACGCGCTCCGGGTAACCGGGGCGCGCTATTTTTTCTATCTGTAGTACAATAGAAGTTCAAGGTTTTTATGATAAAGATTACAAAATTACGATTTGAATATAATCACACCCCGGTGCTCAGCGGTATTACGTTTACACTTGGGCCTGGCGATCGCATTGGCTTGGTTGGTCCTAATGGCGCCGGTAAGTCGACGCTCCTCAAGCTTATCGAAGGTAAACTTGCTCCAACCGACGGGCAGATTGACCGTACGCGTGACATCGCCGGATTTATGCCCCAGGAACTTACACCTTGGCATGATTTGACCTGTCGCGAGTGTATTGAAGAACTGACTGGTATCCGCGCGGCTTACGCAGAGCTAGAAGCTGCCAGCGAGAATATGATGGAAGACGAAGAGGCCTACAATGCCGCCCTCGAAAAAGTTGATGCTGTTGGTGCCTATACGCTAGACGAACGTTTACCGCGTGCTTTGCAGGATGTTGGGCTTACTACCGAATTTTTAGATAAAAAAGTTGGTGATCTTTCCGGTGGGCAGCAAACTAAGCTCGCGCTGGCATCAATTTTGGTAGCTAAATATGATGTTTTTCTTCTTGATGAGCCAACGAATAATCTGGACATTGCCGGGATTGAAATACTAGAGCGGTTTATAGCGGGCTCTAAGGCAGGTTTTCTTATCATTTCGCACGATCGCCGTTTCTTAAAAGAAACAATGAACAAAATTGTTGATCTCAAGCCGGATGCTGGTGGTATGGAATTTTTTGGGGGTGGGTATGCCGATTGGCGTGTCGCGCAGGAGCGGGAGCGAGCCAGCCAAGCCAAGGCACATCGCGAGGCCGTGAATGAACGTAACAAGCTTGAAGATGCAATGCAACGAAAAATGGCACAAAGTGTGCGTACCGACCGTGCTGAAAAAGGCTCAAAAGATAATGACAAAATGGCAGCTGATAAGAAAAATGAGAATGCGGCTAATACCCTGGCGAAGGCGTCGAAGGCACTCGAAACACGCCTGGAACGACTTGAGGATGTTGAGCGCCCAGATGAAGAAGTAGATCTCAAGCTGCTTTTCCCAACGACAGAATCTAAGCCGGGTGGCGATATGGTGAAGCTCGAAAAAGCGACGGCTAAATATGATGATAAAGAGCTCGGGCCATATAATTTTGTGGCGCGCGGTGGTGATCGCATTGCAGTTATCGGTCCAAATGGAGAAGGAAAATCTACGTTTGTAAAACTTCTTACCGGTATTTTGGAGCCAGCCAAGGGTACGCGAGAAGCTGCGGAAGCTACGCGCATCGGCCTCGTGGAACAGCAGCCGGAGTTTGATCGTCCGGATGAACCACTGGTAGATAATGTGGCGCGTATGGCCGGTGTGGATGGCACGAAGGCAGCAACAGAGCTCGCGCGATTCGGTATTCTGCGCGAATCGCAAGTACTCCCAGCTAATCGGGTGAGCCCAGGTCAGCGCGGCAAGGCATTTCTGGCGGTACACGCTTTGCGAGCGACCAACTTGCTCATTATGGACGAGCCTACCAATCACTTAGATGTGCGAGCAGCCGAAGCGCTTGGTAAGGCGCTTGCAACCTATCCTGGTTCACTCATTGTAGTGAGTCACGACCGTGAGTTTTTAGATGACGCCAAGATTTCTAAGTTTGCTGTTATTCAAGAAGGTAAACTGCTCGGCGAAAAAGAAACCAGTGAGTATGTAAAGGCTCACCACCTCGCCCGCGAAAAAGACGAATAGGAGAGTATATGGCTACATATCTTGATCACACCATTGTGCAGGACGAAATCTTTCCCGGCGTGCCGTTTACGGTTATTCAGACCCCTGGCAAAGCAATGGTGCATTTTACAACCATCGTAAACAGTGGGTTTAATCTTGCACCTAAAGATAAATATGAATTGCCGCATCTTTTAGAGCATCTAGCTTTTGAGGGAAACGCGACGTATTCAGATGGGAAAGCCATGTCGATTGAGTTAGATATGGCTGGCGTTTATCATAATGCTGCCACTAGCTCCGAGTTTAATTGGTACGATTTTAGTGGGCCTCATGCTTCTTTGGAGCTCATGCAAAAACACGTTATCGCTCAGCTATATACGCCACTGTTTGCCGAAAAAGCTATAACTCAGCAAAAGCAGGTGATTGATAACGAGCTACACCGTAATCGCGAAGAAGATAGTTACCGGGTGTGGGAAAATATTACTCAAGCACTGTGGCCAGACGTTACGCCGACTATTAATGATCGCATTGAAAAACTACCAACAATTACACGTCAGGATATCTTAGATTTTTACGATCAGTTCTATCATCTGCAGAACTTGCATTTTGTAGTATGTGGGGATATTTCGCATGCAGCAATAAAAGAAATGAAAGCCACATTTCAGACGGGGCTTAAGGGTGCACCTAAAGGTGAGCATATAGCCTATACGCCAAAGCCCAATCGAATTACTGCAAACAATATCTTAGTTGGGTCAGCATCGGCACAAGATGTATCGAGTTTTGATTTACGTTTTTACGTGCCGTATTTAGACAATGAAACTTTGGCGGCACGGCGAGTGCTGAGGGCCTATTTGGCCGGTGGCTTGGGCTCAGTTATGATGCGCGAGTTGCGTGAGGCCGGCCTGACATATGTGATCCGAGCGTTCTTTATGAATCGAGATGAGCATAGTGGCTTTGGGTTTGCTGATAGGGTGCCACATAAGAATCTCATACCACTTTTACAGAAATGTTTTGCATATATTAAGGCGGTGGCTGATGGTAAGATTGATGACTTAGCTTTCTCGCGTTCCAAAGGCTTAATAAAAAACAGCCAAGAAGCTGCCCTTCAACGTTCCGGTGATTTTTTGAGTTGGTATTCTGACGAGTTACGTCACAGGCGGGAGCTGCTGTCACCTGTTGATTTTTATGCCGAGCTTGAGGCAGTCACGGCGAAAGATTTACAGAAAGTTGCGCAGAAATATCTGGTAGGAAAAGATGCTCACTGGCTGCTTTCGGTCGCAACAAAATCGGAGGAGATTACTGTGGAGAGATTAGATCAAGCTCTAAGATAGGTAACTATATCCCCACTAATACCCTGATAATTCCCCCAAACCAGAATTGATTGGAACTCTGTAGTTATAACGCGCTAGTGCAATTTCACTTAAGCTTGCTATAGTTGTTTTCTTGCTGGATAGTTAGCGCATGCACCTTGCAAAGGAGGAAACATGCTTGACCCTTCGTATGACCCCTGGCTTGTTGGCGAGATCAACAAATTGCTCGGATGGATCAATGTTGACTAAATTCGTTCACGATGTGAGCTGCGCCGCCAGCAGAATGGTCGTGAGCGATTTGTGTTCCGTCCGCGAGAAGATCTTGGTGATGTCACCGCTGTTTACCGACCTCGGCAGAACAAGCTCTTGCTTTCGTGGTTTTCGGTATCGCGCAACGATTCTGGCCGCCCATCGATGCTACTGGATAGTGCGCAGTTTGTTGTTCGTGGAGCAGATCAAGTTGATACCTACCAGACGCTAGCGCAAATCATGGATGGCAAATTTGGCCCTCTCAATTGGGCATATCTAGAGAGTAGCCAGCTTGGACGGACAGATCAGAGCCCAGTTCGGATGCTCCAGGGGCTTATTGAGCAGTATTGGCCGCTTGATGTGGAGTCTGGTCGTCGGCGAGGTATTTGCCGCGGTATCACCAATGACATTTTGCGTGGAGAGAGTGCACAGGAACTTTTGGCTCAGCAGCGGCGTAGAATCGCGCGCAACGCTTCTCGCCACTAGGGTGCACTTGACTTCCTAGCAGGAGAGGCTAGAATACAGGCAGCCTCGAGTTTTTGAGGAGTACCACACGGGCTTGCGCCCTCGAGAGAAAGCAGAGCACAATGGGTAAAAGCTCAGGTCAACGGGCCTATGAAGCTGGCTTTCGGGCTGGTCGAGGTGCACCCAAGAAAAAGAAGCCCAGGCCTCAATCCAGTGGCGGCTCTTCATCTGGCTCCAGCCGTGGGTCAACCAGAAGTCAGTATTCGGACGGCAATACTGGCTGGGGTGGAGATAACAGGTGGTCTGGAGTAAGTCATGGAACTGACTCACAAGACCGCCCAGTTACTGTGGCGTTTGGTCGGGCCGGTACCTCCAGGGATGGACACACGATGATCCGAGATGGACATGCAAACTCACCGAGCGAATTCTATGGCCCAAAGGGCGCAAAAGAACATGATCACCACGACGGTCGTGGGGGTGGTACTGATAGAGGCAGGTACTCCGGCTAGCCCGCTACGGCTTTAAGTGGCATTGCCCCCATCGCAAGATGGGGGTATATTCTTTTTGAGGAGAAAGCCATATGGCAAAGATGAACAAAGAGCTCGCGAGTGTTGCTGCAGTACTCTACGAACTCATTGATGAAAATCGCGAAAACGACAAGATGCTAAACAAGCTTGCGATTATTACGTATTACTTTTTCCAGCATCATGATGTCTTGGCTGAGGGTGAGGGGGCTTTTTTTGAGCTTGATGAATGGATTAGCTTGTTGGTCGAGAAGAATGCAGGCAAAAACCCAGACGTGGCAGAGATGGCGGATGGATATGGCGCCGGTATTCTTCAAGACTCCCCAGAGATGGTAGATGCATTGAGTACAATGCGGAAGAAAGATGAGTGATATAGCAAAGATGAACAAAGAACTCGCAGCAGACTTTGTTCTTATTAATGCTGTTCAAATGATGACGGAGTTGGCTACTTTGGCGAACTGGGGATATGTAATGATTGGCTCTCAATAAACCGGCAATTCGCTCAGCGACGGAAAAGACGAGTGGGGTGGAGTTGACCCGGACTCAGTGGAGCAGCTGAAGCAAATCATTGACGGACCCGATTTTGCAGATTCTACACGGATCTATATGCTTGGTGGAAGTCGAGGTGCCATGATGTCGTATATGTTACTAAGAAAAGTTGATTGGATTAAGGTAGTTGCTTCTACTGCAGAGGTAAGCGATGTGCGGGATTTCACGGCAGGCAAGATGATAATGGGCCGTTTAAGCAATCTTTAAAACTCTATGGGCGACTAAAACATCGAAAAAATGTTGAGTTCTTACCTATAGAAAATGCCGGACACAATTTAACTTTTGCAGATGAGCAATTTAGGGAGTACTCAATGGATTGGTTGAGTAGTTTGGTGTACTTACTTCGCTACAATTGGGGCAATGATAGTCTTGTCCTGCCAGTATTCACAATCAGCAGGTGGATCTACGTCTACAACATCATAGGTGATATCGTGAAAGCCAGCGGCTTTGAGACGCAAAAGATGCTTTTCAGAGAAGCGGGTTGCTTCGTCAGAGTAATAGGTAAGTACACCACCTTTTTTCAATAGACGGTGAGCTTCTTCAAAGAACCAAAAATGGTTACCATGAATCTCTTGTTCGGTAAGCGGGTAAGTGTCAAAGAGAATTCCATCAAAACTTCCATCTTTAAGTAGGGGGGTAATGTCTTCCCAAAATCCAGACATGATGTGCATTTTGCCACTTGCGATCTGTTCGGGATACATATCTACAGCGTTCTTGATGACATCAGGGTGGCATTCGACAACGATATGCTCTTTAAGCTTTTTTGACTCTTGAATATATCCAGCCGAGATTCCCATCCCAAAACCAAGTTCCAGTACGCGACCACCTTGCATTGTAGAGATCTGCGCAAGACGTTTCATATAGCCATCTTCCCAGTCTTCCATAACGGGATGGCCAGAAATTTTTAGGGTGTGATCATCAAAAACGGCTGGAGTTCTATTCCAGTCGGCACGATCTTCAGGGAAGCCAATATCTTTACGTGATTGTGTTGTATCCATATTTTTCCGTATTTATAGGTATATTATAACAGTTTATAAAAGTTATGTCAATTAAATTATCTGATTGATGAACTGTATACTCATTCATTCTAGTGTTTTTCACTAGATAATTGTAGAGTAAGTGTAATGATTACGTCTGAAAGCACTCCATATTACACATATAGTCTAGAAAAAATAGAACAAAATTTACAGGCGTTTAGGGAGGCGATACCGGGTGTAAAAATTCGATATGCAGTAAAAAGCAATCCACTCAAAGAAGTGATTGAAACACTGGCTAAGCAGAATTCTGGTTTTGAGATTGCTTCAAAAGCAGAGTTGGCACTACTACTTTCTCGTGACGTCGATCCTGTTCAGATCTTCTTTAGTAATCCTGTGAAGAATCCGGCAGATATTGAATATGCGTATAAAAAAGGTGTTAGGGTGTTTGCTTATGACTCTCCAGAAGAAATTGAGAAGCTAGCACAATACGCACCCGGGTGTCAGGTGATTCTTCGTCTGCGTGTTTATGAGCGGGGCAGTGTATTTTCCTTGAAAGATAAGTTTGGAGCGGAAGAGCGCCAGTCAGTAGCTTTGGTGAGGCGAGCTCAAGCTGCCGGTCTTATATTTTATGGACTGAGTTTTCATGTCGGCTCACAGTCGCTCAAGCTCAATACCTGGAAGTATGCCCTGGAAAAAGTTGTTCGTGTACAGACCGCTTTGAAGGTAAAACGTATCGAAGTAGTCGCACTAAATTTGGGTGGTGGTTTTCCATATTCGTATCGCGGCATGAAGGCTCCGAGCATAGAGCAGGTTGCGAAAGTTATGAAGCCTTATCTTAAAAAACTTGGCGCTATCGATTTGTACGCAGAGCCTGGTAGGTATCTTGTAGCAAACTCGGCTACTTTAACTGCAACAATCATACATCGAACTGTTAGGCGAGGCGAAACCTGGCTGTATCTCGATGCGGGGACGTATAATGCGTTATTTGAAGCAATGGATTTTCAGGGGAGTATTCAGTACAAGGTTCACGCTGCCAGTCCTAGAACCTCAAAAAAACAGAAGTATGTATTAGCTGGTCCGACTTGTGACAGTATTGATACGATAACGCAAGATGTGCATTTGCCTGATGATTTGAATATAGGGGATCGGTTGGTGTTTGAAGATGTTGGGGCCTATACAAATGCACTTGCTAACAGCTTTAACGGCTTTAAACAGCCAAAAGCACTGATTGATTAAAGTATTGCAAAATATGCAAAAATATGATATAATGTAATGGTTCGTGAGAAGTACCTTCAATAAGGAGTGGCCATGTTTCACGACTTCTGGAATGGCCTCCTCAATAGGGCCGAATATCACGCAGTAAACCCGGCAATCTTCATTGCAATGTACCTCGTTACCTGGCCGTTGGTCTGGTACTCGTGGTACCTCTTGGTGAGGAGTCACAAGCGCGCTGACAAGAGTACGTTTCGTCGGGCCATCTGGTTCAATCGACTGGTCACATTCGCACCATACATGTACGTACTGGTGTTTGGGGAGAATTTCCCGAAGTGGCTTGTGCCTTCGAGCATCATCTTCATGGTGGCGCTTTCGTTGGTCTTCAAGTATCGATTGGGACACGGTCTGTTGTTGCGGCTTGCCGACAAGGTAAGTCAGCTTCGACGCAAGCTAGTCAGTATCCGTCAGCGATTTACTCGCTCTCCCACAGACTCTCATTGAGTCGAAAGGAACAGAATGTCTGAGATCCAAATCCGCCTTGTCGAAGGCGATGAGCGAGCTGCGGCACTTGCCGTAGAGCGTCAGGTTTTTCTCGAAGAAGGCTTTCCTTACGATTACGACCGGTTCGATGCTCAGAGCCGGGTGTTCGGAGCGTTCGATGAAGGGCGTTGCATCGGGGCTGTTCGGATGGTGGCTCAGTCGCCATTGAGCCCTCCTGTACTCGCAGACTGTGAAGTCTGGGATAGGTCGACCTGGGAGAATCTGGGTTATCGCTTCGAAGAACTCGCCACTCAGGCGGTACAGAAAGAGTATCGCAAGCTCATGGTAGGCCTCGATTTGGTCAGGACTGCGTATGCCGATGCCCGCAATCGAGGGGTAGAGGTGATGGCGCTGATTCTGGAGCCGGATCGAGCCGAGTTCTTGAATGATGTGGTGCACTTCGCGTGTCGCCAGATCGGTGAGATCGGCTACAAGGATTGGGATTGCGCTCCATACGCGCATGTTCTCGATGAAGTCGAGCAAAAACTCGCCAGCGCTGACCCTAGCCTGTATGCGTGGTTTACCGAACAAGTGGATCCTGATCGCTTGGCTGCACCGAGGGTGTCAGCCTAAGCTCACGGACCCACAATAGGGTGCAGGTCTTTCGAGGCTTGCACCCTATTCTTTTTATATTAGGCGTACTTTTAGGTATGATAGGGGTAATGTTTAAGCCTCAATTCTTTTACTATGTTCCTACTATCTTACTGACGGTTGTTTTGGGGCTGATTGTTTTTCTCAATAACCCCAAAAAGTTAACAAATCGTATTTTTTTGCTTTTTAGCATAGGGGTACTTGGATGGTTGGTATCTCAGTTTATTGCTGATGTCGTAGGAAATACCAATCTATCACTTACGTTTATCCGTTGGGCAGTAGCGTTCTCTATTTTTATCGGTTTTGCATTTGTAGCTTTGATCGATGCTCTTGCTAAAGAAAATCAGCCAAATAAGAAATTATGGCTTTATTCAGGTATCATCTTCGCATTATTAGTGCCCGTAGCTTTTCTACCTACAACTGTGGAGTCGGTAAGTCAGAAGAATTGGGGTGTAGAGGCGACTTATGGAGATACCTATCTCGTGTTTCTTTTGTATATTATTCTAATCTTTCTTTTTACCCTGTATCTGGCATTTTTTAGAAAAAATCAACAGTCGAGTCGTGCAAGGACTCAGATTCTGTTTGTGTACTGGGGTATTGCAGCGACTCTTGTTGTCAATATCTTTGGTAATTTTATCCTCTTACCGTTTGGGTTGCCACAGCAGGCTGGAGTTGCGATTAGCGTTGCTGCAGTGTTATTTATTGTTGGGTTTACTGGATATGCAATCCTCAAACACCGACTTTTCAATATCCGTGCAATTGTGGCGCGGTCATTGGCATACGTATTCTCTATTGGTGCCTTTGCTCTCATTTATGCCTTCTTGACCTTTGGCTTGGCGCAAGGGGTCTTCCTCAAAAATGTTTTGACCACAGAGCTTTCCCGCGAAATCTTCAATGTGGTACTGGCAGTACTTTTAGCCTTCACATTCCCGACCATCCGCCGTTTTTTCGAGAAGATTACCGATCGTGTATTTTATCGTGATCGGTATGATCCGCAGCAGCTGGTTTCCGATATTGGTCGTGTGTTGGCCTCGGAAATTTTACTCGAACAGCTTTCCAGCAAGGTGCTGGCGATTATCGACTCTCAAATGCGACTTGCTACCAGCAATATTGTCGTAATGGGTGAGGACGGTATTTTTTACCAAACGCATGCAGATAAAATTCAGCAACTATACCACGCGCCCGAGCTAGCCAAATTTAATAAAGGTACAACGATTGTTGATGAGCTTTCTGATGCAGGGAAACGTGAAATTTTAGACCGCCATAATGTTAGGGCGGTGTTTCCGTTGCGCACTAAAGAGTCTTTTGTGGGCTACTTGCTCTTAGGTGAAAAGCAGTCAGGTGACATTTTTTCTACGCAAGATGTGCAGACACTGCAAATTATTTCTGACGAGCTGGCGATTGCGATCAACAATGCTCGTTCGTACCAAGAAATTCAGCGCTTTAACGAAACCTTGCGCGAAAAAGTTCGTTTGGCAACTGCCGAGCTGCGCCATGCCAACTCGGAGCTCAAAGAGCTAGATAAAGCCAAGGATGAATTCATCTCCATGGCATCACACCAGCTGCGTACGCCACTTACGGCTGTGCGCGGGTATACATCTATGGTGATGGATGGAGATTTTGGAAAAGTTTCTAACGAGCAAAAAGAAACCCTTAAGCAATCGTTTGATGCCGCTACTCGCATGACTCGCCTGGTAGATGACCTCTTGAATGTGTCGCGAATTCAGTCGGGTAAGTTTAAAATCGAGCGGACTGAGGTTGATCTGAACAAGGTTTTGCCAGAGGAAGTGAGTATGTTGGGCACTGCTGCGGAGATGAAGCACGTGACCATTAACTTCCACAAGCCAAAGACACCAGTGCCCGCCCTGCAGATTGACGAAGGTAAGACCCGGCAGTGTTTGATGAACTTGATGGATAACGCTATTTATTATTCGTCTACGGCCGAGGGTGGTGGCAAGGTGGATGTGTATCTCGAAGCTGATGCTGATTGGGTAAGCTTTAAGGTGAAGGACAATGGTATTGGTGTACCAAAGGCCGAGCAGGCGAAGTTGTTCCAAAAATTCTATCGTGCTCCGAATGCGCAAAAAACACGACCAGATGGTACGGGCTTGGGCTTGTTCTTAGTCGGTAGGGTTACTAAAGATCAAGGTGGTGAGATTATTTTTGAGAGCGAAGAAGGCAAGGGGTCAACCTTCGGCTTTAAGCTGCCGATAAAGCCAGCCGGCGAGGATTTGAGCACTACGATGGCTAAGTCGGGAGTTGAGGTAAAGTAACAGCTCATAATAACGCATACCTGATGTCGTGAGTTTAGTTTTCTTGAAAGTTTAAGCTATACTACAAAGCATTATTTATGGATAAACTCAGTAAATCAGTTATTGGTGCCTTGCATCTCGCTCCGTTACAAGGGTATGAGGGTTTCTCTGGCTACGAAATAATAGAAGAGCTTGCGCTTGTGGACTTAAGATCCTTTCAAGATGGCGGAATTGATGCTGTAATTTTTGAAAATAACTACGATTTACCTCATTCGGAGCACATTACCGAAGCGAATTACAAAATTATGCTTGATGTAGGTAAACATCTTAAGCAGAATGCGCAGGTTCCGCTCGGGGTAAATGTTTTATGGAATGACTATACGTCAGCACTTAAGCTCGCTAAAGAAATTGGCTTAGATTTTATACGAGTGCCAGTTTTTGTCGATACCGTGAAGACGAGTTATGGCATTTTTGAGGGGGTTGGGAAGCGAGTAGCTGGATTGCGCAATGATCTTGGAATTGATGACGTTAAAATATATGCAGACATTCATGTAAAGCATGCCGTTAATATCTCAACAGAAACTCTAGAGAAGTCCGCGGCTATGGCGATTGATGTCGGGGCGGATGGGATTATTCTGACAGGTAAATGGACGGGCGACTCTCCCGACATACTTGATTTGAAAAAAGTTCGTACTGTAGTGGGTGACTTTCCGATTATCGTTGGGAGCGGTACTGACAAAGATAATATTCGACAGTTATTTGAATTCGCGGATGCAGCTATAGTCTCAACCTCGTTAAAAGAGGGGCAAGTCGATGTTGAACATACGAATTTAGCAAGTTGGGAACAACGAATCTCAGCAAAGAAAGTTAGGGAGTTCATGGATCGGATAAAAGGGATATGAAAATTTTAATCATCGGTTGCCAGCATGGCGACGAAAAACTGGGCGAGAAGGTGATAAGTCACCTGCATGGTGAAGGCTACAAAGATGTGAGTTTTATTTTGGCAAATGAACGAGCCGCCGAACGTAATGTAAGATTTATTGACCAAGACTTGAACAGAAGTTTTCCCGGTAATCCCAAAGGTAACTATGAAGAACGACGAGCAGCTGAGATTTTGCCAGCAATTCAATCTGCCGATATTGTGATAGATATTCATACCACTACATCTGAAGTAAAAATGGTGCCAATAATTGCAAGTCTTACACCTGAAATTGAGAAAGTGATCAATCTAACCACTGCCGAAGAGATAGTCGTTATGGGTGATGAAGCGGTCAAGCGGTCATTAATTGGCCACGCCGATGTAGGTATATCGCTAGAGTTCGGGCTGACCTATTCGCAAACCGAAGATGCAATGAGTGAGGTTCGGGGAATTATTGAGGGATTGGTAGCTCATAAAAAAAATGTTCAGCGAGCGCGAAAGATATTTTATGTTTCAGGTAAGATACCGCTCGAAAGGGAATTACCAGAAAATGCGCGCAACTTTGAAGCTCTAGAGCCAGACGGAATATTCCCTTTTCTCTTGCACGAAAAATCCTACAAAGATTTCCAGGGTTTTTATGCCAACGAAGTCTCTATTGTGAAGATATAGGCCGAATAGCAATATCTAGTCACCAGATAGGATAAGCGGTATAATATTCTTCAATGGAAGGTGATGCACAGAAAACTGCTGTTCCAGCAGTGAACGAAAAAGCCGATGTGGTTGTTGTTGAAGATGACCCTTTTATTTCACGTATGTATCAGGTAAAACTAGCTAAGGCTGGCTACCATATCGCAATGGGAGTGAATGGCCGTGAAGCAGTGTCTTTAATTACGCAGCATCAGCCCCGCCTTGCTCTAGTTGATATCAACATGCCTGAGATGACCGGTATTGAAGCCGTGAATCAGCTAAAAAATGATGGCTATGATTTTTCGCGTACTAAGATTGTTTTTTTAACAAATTCCAATAACCCGAACGATATCGAAAAGGCAAAATCGATGGGTGCAGACTATCTGATTAAAGCCGATCAAACCCCTCGTGGTGTATTAGAGCTCATCCGCCAGAAGCTCGGCGAAGCAGCCTAGTTCTATAAGCATAAGCAAGTTGCACGACCTCCTCTTGCGGGATAGACTATAGAGTATGCAGTTGATTGATCTCGGTATGTTTTTAGTCATTTTTTTGGTGTGCTATTTGCTGGGGGCGGGGTTCGTCAAGATTATTCATCTTATCCGTAAAGATAAGAGCAAGAATTATCGGATCGGAGTAGTTATTTTTGCTCTGCTCGTTGCCGCAATGATTACTTATAACAACTTGGGCCGTTGGGAGGGAAGCTATGCTGATCCATCGCAACTTTTTCAAACTCAGGAAGGGAACTAAATGACCGAGATGAAAAGGCTAGAGGACTTAATTGTGCGCGACAAGCGTGTGTTGGTACGTGTTGATTTTAATGTGCCGATTCATAAAGGCGAAGTTACCGATGAGTTGCGCATAGAGGCTGCCTTGCCGACGATTCAGTATCTCTTAAGCCAGCGCGCTAAGGTAATCCTCGCCAGTCATCTTGGTCGCCCAGACGGTAAGCCCGATCAAAGGTTTTCTCTGGAACCTGTGGCGGTTTTGCTCTCTAAGCTTCTGAAGCGTGAGGTACTCTTTCTACACGATTGTGTTGGAGAACCAGTCGAGGAAAAAGTTATGCAGATGCGAGCTGGCCAAGTGGCACTTTTAGAAAACCTGCGCTATCACGCTGAAGAAGAAGCGGGCGATGCTGCTTTTGCGCGAGCGCTGGCTAATCTTGGCGAAGTGTATGTAGATGATGCATTCGCGGTTGCTCATCGTGCTCATGCATCGGTGGTTGGGGTTCCTAAGCTCTTGCCACATGCGGCTGGTAAGTTGTTACAAGCCGAGGTCTCAACTCTCTCGCATCTCATGGCGACACCTAAAAAGCCATTTGCGGCCATTATTGGCGGTGCAAAAATATCTGACAAAATTGAGTTTATGAAAAACCTTATGAAAAAGGCTGACACCATTGTGATTTCTGGCGCGATGGCCAACACTTTTTTGGCTGCGCAGGGCCATGATATGCGCGATAGCGTACTGGATAAAAAAGGATTTGCTGCTGCGCGTGAAATTCTAGCAGCTGCCCAACGCAAGAATATTGAAGTTATCTTGCCGGTCGATGTAATTGTGGCTTCTAGCCCGTCCTCAAAGCGTACTCGAATCGTTACTGTTGGCCAGCTTGATGAAGGCGATATGGCGCTCGATATCGGACCCGCTAGCACCACTAATATTCATGTAGCCTTGCAGAATGCGCAGACTATTTTCTGGAATGGCACACTCGGCTATACCGAAGAGGAAGCCTTCCGTACTGCCTCCACAGCTGTGGCAAAGACTATCGCTACGAGCCGTGCCCTCTCGGTGATTGGAGGTGGCGATACGGCCGGGTTTGTAGATTCGCTAGGCATGCATGATAAGTTTGGCTTTATATCAACTGGCGGTGGTGCAGCATTGGAACTTTTGGCTGGTAAAAAACTTCCGGCAGTAACGGCACTTACAAGGTAGGAGAATGTTATGGCAAAAAAAGTATCTAACATACCAAATGTAGGAATTATTGCAGTGCTGGTTGTTTCGTTGGTGTTTAATGTAGTTATTATTCTGTCGGCACTCTATTTTGTATCTAGCCGGCCGTTAGAGTTGTCTGCTGGTGACTATTTTATTGCTAAGGGGCTTGACCCTGTAACTATTCAAGTGGATGGTCGGGAGTATAATTGTGTAAAGCCAGGACTTGTGAAGGACTTTACTCGTAGGAGTGAAAAGATCTGTTACGGGGTAATTGTTGTTGATCAGAATAACCAAGAGGTGAAATAGCGACCATGGCTACAAAAGCTCAATCCAAGGGTAAGACATCAAAAGTACATAAGTTTGTGGGGCGAGATAAAATTGAAGCCCACCTTTCGCGGCAAGATCGTACCTATCGTTTTCTGTTTTTCTTAAGTTTTAGCCTAAATGTGATTTGGTTTATTGTCTTTTTGTTTTTGCTGTATTGGCTCTATACTCCCGCTAGTGATAATGTAATTATCAATAATGGACTTAAGCGTTATTGCGATCCAAACGGCCAGGTAGCTCGATTTTACCAGGCGGCTGATAGTGCGAGTGAGCCAAGTCGAGATGTGTGGCAGAGGGTTTGTGAAGGCCCTTCGGCCTCGAGTGCAAACGAGTAAAATTTAGTTACAAAAAACCACCATGCGAGGTGGTTTTTTAGAGTGGTGCTCCGGTATTAAAGTTGGCTGACGGCACCGGAGGCGCTGGCGGCGGGCTAGCTGTTACACTTGGTGAAATTTGGGGCGCTGGACTAGGGATTGGTGGTGACTGAATTGGCATCGGCGCTGGCGGCATTGGTGCTGGTGCGGGGTAGAGGGGGCGGTCGAAATGAACGGCGCTGGCAGCTTGGCTGGTCGGTGCTGGTGTTGGTGGCGCCGGGGCTTGTGCGGCAGGCATTGGTTGAGGCGCTATTGGGTAAGCGCGAGGTTGACTAACTGGCGGGTTGGCTTGTGGCGTGATCGGTGCAAGGCCGGGGTTTATGGCTATCGGATTTTGGGCTGGAATTTGCACGGGCGGCTTTACGTCGGCGGCAATCTCAATAAGGCGATTGTATTTGGCAACGCGCTCACCTCGTACAGGAGCACCAGCCTTGAGCCCAAACGCACCCACTCCATAGGCAATGTCTGCGAGATAGGTGTCATTCGTTTCGCCAGATCGATGAGCTAGGATAACTTTTACGCCAGATTGCAGGGCTGCGCGGATGGCATCTAACATTTCAGTAATCGTGCCAGTTTGGTCGGGTTTAATCACAACCCCGCCAATTAGGCGCTGTTGTCCAAGCTCGGCGATGCGACCAGCTGCAGTAGCGGTAGTGGCATCTCCAACTGCCATGAACTTACGGCTTGGTTGAGTGAGAAGATACTTGAGGCCTTCCAGGTCATTTTCGGCAAACGGATCCTCGATTGAGAGAAGTGGGAAGCGTTGATCCCATTGCATGTACGTGGCGCCGAGCTGATCCATTGAAACAGCCTGTCCACCGAGTGTGTATTGGCCATTTTGGAAGAGATTGTAGGCGGCCATATCGAGTGCAATTTGATAGGCCTGATTGTAGCGACGAGAGAGTTGTTCAAAAGCCTCAAGCACTGTTTCTGTCGCGATGCCAATTGGGGCCATCGAGCCTTCCTCAGCAACTAAATCTACACTTGGTCCGTAGAGTGAACGGAATATTTGTTTGGCGGTGTGATGGGCGCTGTAGATCAACTCTAGGGCAGAGGCTGGATCGGTGGTTTTTGGTACGATCATGAATTCTTGCACATCTAGACCGGGGGCATGTGCACCGCCAGAAACTAGGTTGGCGTAAATGCGCGGCATATCTGGCTTGGTGCCGAGGATGTCGGCTGTGGCGCGCCAAACCTCTTTCTCTTGCTCGTAACAGGAAAGTAGGAAGTATGCACCACTCATGGCGGTGAGCGTGTTACTGCCAAGGTTGGATTTGTCGGCGGTGCCATCGAGGGCATTGAGGAGGGCATCGAAGTCGGCTTGGTGAGCTAGTGGGTAGCCAATAAACTTTGGCGCAATGATGTTTTGGATAGCTTCGATATTACCAGTGACGGTGTTGCCGTTGTAGCCACCACCTGCGTTGTCGCGACGCTCTTTGGCTTCGCGCGTACCAACCGACAAGCTGCTGGGCGCATCAAACCGCGCATGATTTCCGCTAGCGGATTCCATACGAACGCGGATTGTCGGCTCCCCCCTCGAGTCGAGCACCTGATAGGCTTTGATCGAGGCAATCTGCATCTTAGCTAAAATTATATCATAAGAGGTTTATATGTGGGCTGTAGTCGGCGCCAAGGAATTGCCCCGGCCTTTTTCAAGTGCACGGGGCAGAATGGTGTTATGAGAGTCGAATCGCAACCACTGTAGCCGGTAGGCTGGCAACATCGATTCGGTCCGGATCACACGCGAGCTTGATGGGCTTTGTGCAGCCCTGTCGGCTACAGCCAGAGTTCAAGCAGCTGTTTATAACGGCCTCCATATGCTGCCTTGCTGGCATCTGTGGCTTTGGCTGCTGGCGATGAAGCTCCATGTGGTCATCCACCGACATGATTACCCGCTGACAGGGCATCTCGCGGAATTGCTTGGCGATTGGGTCATCAATGAATGCACTTCTTGGGTGGTGGACATGATGGATGTTGAGGTCGAGCCCCAAGAGCCGCATGAGCTTTCGGCGGGTCGCCTTTACACTAAGAGTGGCACGACAGCGTCGCTTGTGCTTGGACAAGGTACGCCTCCTGGTGTGCTAGGGGGTATTATCTTTATGCTATTCGAAGTTATGGGTGGAGGCAAGTATAATAAAGCTTATGTCGGATAAAAAGCCACTTTTGCAGTTCCCGAAAAACTTTCTTTGGGGGGCTGCCACCAGCTCACATCAGGTTGAAGGACATCAAAATAATAATTGGACTGAATGGGAGAAATCTCATGCCGATGCATTAGCACGTGGCTCTAAAAAGGCTTTTGATACCCCAGCTGTACACTGGTACCGTATAAAAGAAGAGGCGATGTCTCCAGAAAATTACATTTCTGGTCGCGGCGTCGATCATTTGAATCGCTATGAAGAAGATTTTGATATTGCCCGCTCGCTCAACCACAATGCTCATCGTTTTTCATTAGAGTGGAGTCGGATTGAGCCGGAACGAGGAGTATTCGACCAGAAAGCCATAGAGCACTACAGGAACGTTTTGACGGCCTTACATAGGCGAGGCATTGAACCGTTGGTTACCCTCTGGCACTTCACGTTACCTAAATGGGTCGAGCAGCGAGGTGGCTTTACGAATCCGGCCACAATTGCGGATTTTGAGCGTTACGCTGCCAAGATGGCGCAAGAGTTTGGTCACGATGTGAAATATTGGTGCACCATGAACGAACCGGAGGTGTTTGCGAGCTTTTCCTATTGGCTTGGCTTTTGGCCGCCTCAGCAGAAAAATATGGGCGCTGCCTTTGCCGTCTACACATCTTTAATGCCCCGCGCACACATTAAGGCCTATAAAGCCATAAAAAAATATGCCCCAACCGCGCAAGTTGGTATTTCAAAAAACATGATGTGGTACTCGGCCGATGGGCGCCTATTAACACCCATATTTGCGAAGTTACAAAATTGGTTTGGCAACTATTACTTTTTGGATCAGATCAAACATTATCAGGACTACATTGGATTAAATTACTATTTTAAGTTTGTACTGCGTGGATTGCGTTGGCAGATTTCTGAGCAGAACCCTTCTGATATGGGCTGGGGCCTTCATCCGGAAGGATTACAGGTATTGCTTAAAATGATAGGCAAACGCTACCGAGGCAAGCCGATAATTATTACAGAGTGCGGATTGGCTGACGGGCAAGATGAAAGCCGGGCTTGGTACGTTAAAGAATTGTTGCGTAATGTGCACGAAGCGATGCAGACTGGGGTGAATGTGCAGGGGTTTATGTATTGGGCGCTACTCGATAATTTTGAATGGGACAAAGGCTTTTGGCCAAAGTTTGGACTAGTCTCAGTGGATCGCAAGACGATGAAGCGGACTATTCGGCCGAGTGCAAAGGTGTATGGTGAAATTATTCGTCGCGGTGGGCTTGATTAAAAAAAGTACCCCGGCAAGCTGCATGACGCAGCCTACCGGGGCTCATAACCCCTGGTGGCCCCAGCCCCGCAGGGATTAGATCACGGCGACGGGCGGATTGACCATGGTGGTCGGAGGAGCCCCCGGTACCGGTCGCTCGAGCTGCTGGCTGTCACCAGCTCCGCTGCTGGGCGGGGTGATGGCGGGGCCATTTTCACAGTCGCTGTAGTCCGGGGCCCAGTCGATGATGGCTTCTCCTGAGCCTGACGTCTCCGTGACGAACACGTAGGTGACGGGCTCGTTGCGGATCAGGGTGAGGGAGAGCATTCCCTGGGCGGGGACGACATCCTCGTGCTGATCGAAGCCAGTCGTGGTCTCGACTTGGATGGAGACGATCGCATCGGCTGTTCCGTCGTTCGACAACACCAGCTCGACGGCGCAGTCCTCGTTGAGGAAGCGCATGCCCACCAGCGGACCTGCGGCCAGAGTTGGCGTCGGTTCGGGTGTGGGGTCGATCACGATGTCGGGGTCGGCCGCGATGGTGGCACGATCGCGCGTTGTGGTCTGGGGTGCTTCGGTGCGCTCCACGCCGTTGATGCGGCTGGCCACGAAGACCAACGCCGCCAGTGCAACGAGCGAGGCGATGAGCACCACGAAGGCGATTCGGGTGTTCTTGGGGTTTCCCATGGGGACTCCTGGGGCTTGTGGGGGTACACTTCAGGCTTGAAGATAACTATAATAATAGCATAAGTTGTATAAAAAGTCAATATATTTGGAGTGGGTCTCTTGAAGAAAGCGAGCAAATCTGGTAAGATATCTGAGTTTTCAACCCTTGGCCCCATCGTCTAACGGTTAGGACACCAGATTTTCAATCTGGTAATCGGAGTTCGATTCTCCGTGGGGTCACCATAAGAGATTTTTCAAGTCCAGCTAGCTGGAAAACCGGATGCACCCCTGTAAAAAGGGGTGTTTTTGGTGTTCCAGGTTTTAGATCGTTGTAAGTCGGGAATTTCTTGAGAGATGCAGCAAAAAACTGAGCTCTTTTAACTGGATCAATCTGTTTGAGTAGCAGTTCTTCAGGGTGTTCCATAAGTAATCTGACTCTTTGTAAAACTTGCTTCATATTGGGTTTTTCCTTAGTGACTTGCTTGACCCTCTCTGCCTCAAGAGACTCGATTTGTTGTTCTAGCTTCATAAGATCCTCCTCAATGTATTTAATGGCTGTTTCTGAACTGATAAGCTTCAGCTTGCTGACTGATACCTCAGCTTCAGTTCTTAGCTGTTTGATGCGCTCCTCGATGCCTACAATGGCCTGCTTTTCGTGATCTTGGCGTTTGCCCCATTCAGCCTCAATCACACTTATTACGTTATCTACGGTCTCCTGAGAGAAAACAAGATTGCTAATAAAGCTTTCGACTGTTGCGTCGAACTGTTCTTTAGGAATACGGAAGTAATGGCCGTAGTTACTGCAGTGATACGCTGGATAGTGTTTTCCAGATTTACCCCGTGAGGCACTGCCCAGTAACGGGCGTTCACAGTCAGGACATAGGACGAACTTCCGATACGGGAAATCAGGATTACGATGACCTTTATTCACTAGGTGTTCTGGTGGGCGCTTCTTGTGAATAGTTATCTTGCCATCGATATCTTCCGTAATGGAGTGTTTGCCTTTATTGGCTTGATTAAATAACTCGATAGATACCAAGCCATCGAAGACGCAACGCACTGGTTTGCCGTCTGTCCACTTCTCGTTATTGATGCCGGTATAGATTGTATTGCGTAGCATCTTTTGCATGGCCTTAACCGTTAATGGCTTACCGCCACGATGCGACACAACTTTAGTGCGATCTTTTTTGTCACGAACATAGTGAACTCTGGTCTCGAACCCGAGTTGGTTAATGGCCTCAACAATTTCTTCGTCATGAAGCGTGCCACGGGCTCGTAATTCATACATCTTTCGCACATGATCGGCCTCAATGGGATGAGGCTTGAGTATGCACCTTTTTCCATTTCGGGTCTCGATCTTTTCGCTTACAAAACCATAGGGTGGTTGTCTCATCCAAAAGCCCATTTGGGTGTAGCGGATCTCTGCGCCGATCATACGGCTCATGATGTCTCGCAGCTCATCCTTGGATCGTTCGGCTTCCATGATCTCGGACTTCTTGCTTGGTGAATAGACACTCCACTTATACTCAAAACCTAGGTGATCTAGTGTGTTTACCTTCTCAGAGCTAATGATACCGTAAATATCCACGAGCTTTACGTTGTGGGCTTCTAGTTGGCTTTTGAGTAGGTCATAAGGCAATGAGCCGCCACGTGTGAAGCGGTCAATCGATTTAATGATAAATAGATCAATCTTATTCTTTGGGTCTATGCAGTAGTCTATGGCTTCCTGCATGGGCTGCTGGTCCTTGCTGGCAGACTCCAAAAATACGAAAAACTTTTTGATAGTAGCGCCTTTATTCTGGGCGAAACGTTCAGCCTGTTCTTTCTGAGCTTCCGGCGAGTCGCCGTCCGTGCCTTGTTTTGTAGTGGAGACCCGGATAGCTACAACGGCATTTCTGCTAATTTGTACGGGTTGCATTGTTCTCGCCTTCCGAAGTTAGCTCATCGTCTAAGATTTCCATAATGATATTAGCAATTAACTCAATGCGCTCCTGAGTAGATAGACCGAGCTCTTCTGGCAGTTCTCGCTGGCTAGATTTGATGTTTCCCATTGCTTGACCCTCTCAAGAATGACTATTCCTAATAAGAATAGTATACTACCTAAATAGGAATAGCTACAAGTGATATAGAAACCTACAAGCGCATGTTCCTGTGGATAACTAGGCACTATCAGCGTATAGTGTCTATCTACAGAGAACTAACCTGTTATTAACCCGTCTGTATTCTCTTTACTTTTATATATTCTATAGAGCGAATGGACTATCAATCACAGAACACAATAACTAACCCACAACAACATGACTAACACTACACCTTCACACACAACTTCCAAACAACCTAAATACCGACGACCACTCAATGACAAACAGATCCTCATACTTAAACTACTCTACAAATTTAGATTCTTAACAGTAGGACTACTACAATCAGCACAAGGTCATAAGTATCAAGCTACGCATAATGATAGATTAAAAGTACTCTACGACCAGAAATATATAGGCAGACACTATAACGACAGCTATCGCATAGATCGAAGATACGCCGAGTACTTCATCCTGCCTGATGGCATCAATGCCCTAAAATCCTTACATATCTTTAAGCCAACAGTGTTAAATAACCTATACAAGGATAAAACTGCCAAACCACGGTTTATAGCCCATTCCCTGGGCATCTTTGAGCTCTACAACGCTATTCGCAGACATTACCTTGGTGTATTTAGCTTCTACACCAAAATTGAACTCACAGGACGAGATGACTATCCACGGCTACTGCCCGATGCCCACTTAAAACCATTAGACCAATCAAAGACAAAAGAGTTTTATCTGGATGATGTTGATGACTTAGCCCAGCTTTTGCTCGTTAAGCGTAAGATAACTAGCTATATAAAGCATTGTGATTCTGATGAATGGCAAGACACGGGCAAGCCATATCCTGAGGTATTGTTAATCACGGAGCTAGAAAGCACCGAGAAGACACTGCATAAATACATTGAGAAGAAACGGAGCTACTCGGGGGTAGATATGAAGTTTCACACAACATCAAAAAAGGCATTGCTCGAATCACAGACTAACGATGAGAAAATATGGCGCCAAGTTGGAGAAGATGAACCTACTGCACTTGGCATTTTTATAAAATGACAAGTCACCTCGAGCGCTTGCGACGAGGTTTTATCTTGAAGCACACCGAGTATTCGCTAGCATATTAAAACTCGACAGCGATTACTCACCAACTATAATCGCTTCAGCTGAAAAACACAGTACCAGCCATGTTAAGAATATAAAGCGAAGCATGCGAAATACCAAAATCGCCAAGTCGCATGCTTCAGAGATGTTCGTCGCACGCTGATAAAGGCCAACGACAGGTAGCTCACGGCGAATACCAAAAGCATTGATTAGCCTCCAAAAGGATAATATCTAACTTGTCATGGTATGCCTGGGCGGCCCGGAACCCAATGTTAGAATTGGAATTCGACGGTGCGTTCTCGAGATTGAGCGTGAAAGCTCCCGAGTTCGGCCCATTGTTCCAATTGCCACCACGGATGAAGCCAACGACGTCTGGAGAGCCGGTGGAGAAGTCCGAGTTGAGGATGCCGAGCTACGAACCACGGCTACCTAGTGCTCATATATACATGAGCACCTTATCTATACTACCCCCATACTATACAGAATGGATAATGCCTCAACGTGCGAACAGTATTTTACCTCGCTACAAGCTCTAAAATCTGCCTATCAAGGAGCATCTAAAGGAAAGCGTTATCGACGTTACGCCGTAGTGTTTCACTACTCGCTACTCGAAAACTTGCTTGAACTTCAGCAAGAACTAAATGGCCTTTCGTATCGACCCCGACCTCACCGACGGTTTATTGTCCAAGATCCCAAAAAGCGCTTGATCGATGCCCCGCATTTTCGTGACCGAATCGTGCATCACGCAGTTAGTCGAGTCCTTCAAGCGAAATATGAGCCAATATTTATTTATGACTCCTATGCTTGTCGAAAGTTCAAAGGTACACACCGGGCACTCCGGCGTATGCAACACTTTTTACGTTGGAAAACTGACCAGCCACTGTATGTGCTTAAAATCGACGTATCAAAGTACTATGCTAGTGTTAACCACGTGGTGCTAAAACAACTCCTGAGGCGCAAGCTGACTGATCGCTTGTTGCTGTGTACCCTTGACACCATTATCGATTCCTACCAAAGCGGTACAGACCACGACCACTTGTTTACACCAGACTCCCCCTACCACACTCAAGGACCAAGGGGCATACCCATCGGCAACCTTACAAGTCAGGTGTTTGCTAATGTCTATCTGCATGAGGTTGATGTCTACGCCAAACGGACACTCAAGATTCGACGCTATGTTCGCTATATGGACGATATAGTTATTGTGAGCGATGATAAACGTCAGCTGCAGGAGTGGCAGAAAGACATCATTACCTTTTTACATGATAAGCTGCTGCTCACCGTCCATCCCAAGAAAACTCGGCTGTTTCCAGCCCGGATTGGTGTCGATTTTGTCGGTTATGTAATCTGGCCATACAAAATACGGATTCGAAGCTCTACGCTCAAGAACTTTAAAAAACGCTGGCGCACCATGCTGAAGCAGTATAAAAAGGGAGCCATCGAAAAAGAAGATCTCCAGGCCACTTTTTACTCATGGGTCGCCCACGTCAACCACGCTAGCCCCAGGCAGGCTCGGGCTTTGGTGCTGAGTTTATATGGTCAATATTTAGCGGTTAGGAAGCCAGTGGCTGAATAGCTTTGAGAAATCTACATGGTCACGGCTCAGCTCACTTGAGTCCATGAGCCACCTTACCCCCCGTTGCTATTTGTATAGTTGGCTGTGCGTACCGCAAGCCACAAAATATACAGTCTGTGCATCTATAGCTTTGTAATGGGCTCGCCAGTCTCCGCCAAAGCTGATACTTCGGTGACCTTTCCATCCAGCGGTCAATGGATGGTTATATAAATCAGCATGTTGCGGATCTGTTTGGAAAAGTTTGAGCGCTGCTTGCAAACGCTTCTTCTGGGCTGGCTTTAGTTTTGCAGCTTGTTTAAGGAAATCTTTATGAAGTTTGATGGTTATCATAACTTCTTAAATAGATCGTCTAGTTCTTCTGCAGTTTCAACTGTTGTAATATTCTTACCAGCCACATAATCTGTTTCGGCTGTACGTATTAATTTTTCTAGGTAAGGGGTTGGTTCAAGACTGGTCGTTAGAACCAAACGACGGTCACGTAGTGCTTGACGGATAACCATATTAACAAAAGCCGTGCTCGATACACCAAGCTCTTTCGCGAACGATTGAACATCCCGTTTGGTTTGTTCATCAGTTTTAATACTAAGAAGTGTGCTACTCATAATACATACAATGTATCACTAATGTATGTATTTAGTCAATAGTCATGTCCGACAATACGTGATGCTAAACTCATACTGGAGATGGTTCGCTATTGTAGAAAAGGTTAGAAACTATGTAAATGTTTGCAACAAATTTGTCTTAAGGGTGTTATTATGTTCTCAGATACACAACAGGTAGTGCTGGGTGGGCCTACCAGAGGAACCCACATGCTTCATCTTTTAGACTCACTACTAAATGGTCCATATCGTTACACTCAAGCTCAGCACATGGGCCCGGGTATGACATTAGTCGTAGTACTTGGTGCCTTATTCATCGAATTTGTCTCGGTATACGTCATATTTATGGCCACTGTCCGGTTTGTCCAAAACATCCCCAATATACTTGGCTATATTCTTCGTAAGTGCGGTGTCGGAGGTAAGGAAGTACCGAAAGTCTACTTAGAGCTTACCTTTCCAGCCCAAACGGGTAAGTCGGCCTTTGCTACTGAGCAGTTACACATTCTGATGCGTAACCAGAGTAGCCATCAAAGCTTTTGGGAGAGACTAGCTGCACCTAAGAAGACTCACGCTTTCGAGATAGTTTCGACTCGTGAGGGTGGAGTCTGTTACGTCATGGCCGTTTCGTTCAACAAGGCGGAGTACATTGAGCGAAGTCTGCGATCCTATTTGCCAGGACTTAAGATTAAACGAATCGAAGACTACATAAGCAAAATATCTGGTACTTCGGTCGGTGTCGTTGATCTTAAGCTGTCAGCTGATTTCGTATTACCGCTCCAAGACCATAGTCTACTCAAAGAGCACGACCCTATTGGCTACCTAACTGGTCAAATGACCAAGCTTGACCCTAAGGAGCTGGTCGCCTTACAGATAATTGTTTCACCTGTTTTCTCGTCAACTCACCGTAGATCACTCCGCCACATGAACGAAATACAGGGACGAATTAGTTTGGATAAGACACTCTCCACCAAACTCAAGACTCAGCGTAGCCAAGTTGGGTATGTGCTTTGGTTACTCTGGTATCCACCGCTTTGGTTCCTTGGTCGTATAGCTAAGATCTTGGCGTTTTTTGGCAATATCTTCAGTGCAATCATTACATCAGACGATTCATATGTTCTAGGTAACAAGGAAAAACGTCCGTCTAGTAATCCTTATGAAGTAGAGTTAGGTAAAACAATAAAGACCAAACTCGACCAACACTTATTCGAAGCATCTATCCGGTTACTGGTAGCTTCTCCTGATACCGGACACATAGCCCAAAGACTAAACGCTTTAGTAGACGCTTTTGAGCCGTTTACTTCAAGTAACCAGTCAATTAGAGCACAGAGAAGTCTGAATATACCATTTGTAGATATTGCCGGACGACATTTGACACGCTTTAGGGAACGAGCATTATCGCCCCACCTTGTCAGCCAGCAAACTATTATCTCCAGTTCGGAGCTATCTGACCTTTATCACTTCCCGAATCCTGAGTCCACTAATACCGAGAATGTCATCAAGTCACTCAGCAAAACCCTTCCTGCAGCCGTTTCACTTAAAGACGGCACAAAGTTAGATGTGGTTCTTGGCATGAACAGACACCACGACAGTGACACTCCGATTGGCTTAACTGTTGCCGAACGCGAACGACACGTTTATATAGTGGGTGGTACAGGTAACGGCAAGACCACGATGTTGGAATATGCAATCATGCAGGATATTCGTGCCGGTAAAGGTATAGCTGTTGTAGATCCCCACGGTGATTCAGCGCGAAATCTGATTAACCATATCCCTAAGGAGCGAATCAAAGATGTCATCTATCTTAATCCCCGAGATCTTGATTATCCAATTGGCTTAAACCTCCTGGAGTTGCCAGAAGGCCTAACCGGAAGCGAACTAGCACATGCTAAAGATATGGTGACCGAAGCTGTTATCTCGGTACTCCAGAAAATCTTTGATAACAATTCCGAGACTAGCGCTTACCGCGTCGAGCGTGTCCTGCGTAATGCGATTCATACTGCGTTTTCAGTTAAGGATGCTACTTTGTTCACGGTGCTGCGCCTTCTTACTGACACGCCTTACCGCAAGAAAGTCACTCGGAACCTCAAAGATGAGAGTCTAGTGCGTTTCTGGAAAGAGGAACTTGGCAAGGCTGGTGACATGCAGAGAGTCAAGATTAGCGGAGGCCCGATTACTCGAATCGAACGTTTTGAAAGATCAGAATCAGCGAAACGTATGCTGGGGCAAGCCAAGTCAACGATAGACTTTGACGACATTCTAAACAGCAGCAAAATACTGATCTGCAACTTTCCTAAAGGTAGACTCGGGGAGAGTACCTCCACATTGTTTGGTACAACGGTATTAGCTAAGCTGCAACTGGCCGCTTGGCGGCGAGATGAAATTGCAGCCGAAGACCGAATACCGTTCTACCTCTATGTTGATGAATTTCAGAACTTTGCTAGTGAGTCATTTCTGGGTCTATTTTCGGAGGCTCGGAAGTATAAGTTGTTCCTGACTATGGCACAGCAGTCTGTTTCCCAGCTTCAAGCCAAAACCATGGTCAACACCATCTTGGATAACGTTGGTACGATCATTGGGTTTAGATCAAAAAGTGAAGATACCGAAAAACTACTACTTCACCAATTCAGTCCGCATATCGAGCCAGGTGAGATCGGCAACCTACCCACCTACAATTTCTACATAAAGATTGCTGCATTACAGTCTCAGGAGCCGATGTCAGGAGAGACACTCCTGCTAGAAGATGAAGGCAGTCAGAAAACTGCCGAGGCAGTTATTGCCAACTCACGTAAACAATATGCGACGAAGTATGAGGAAAAAGATTCGGAAGAACCTATGCCGAAGCCCAAAGAAGATACGCCAGATAAAAAAGAGACTCCAACTGATTCTTTCGCCGTACCCGATGTAAATGCCTAATTATTCGGTGTCGGAACATCTAGTTGTAGTATCAGCCCAATGCGTGAAATCAGCTAAACCTCTTTAATTAATCGAGGCAAGTAATTGGCCGACTTTTTACAACTGCGCCTCAATCACACTCCGACCATCAGCTGAGCCTTTGAGGGTGCAGCTATAGAGGG